>NZ_JBEYAL010000040.1:0-80892 GCF_040631655.1 Streptomyces sp. NPDC019937 | reverse complement strand
GTGACCGTGCTGATGGCGGCCGCCATCGAGGACACCGAGTCCGCACTCCACGCTTCGTGCGTCACCCTGCGCGCGGCCGGCACGCGGCTTCTCACCCGTGCTCAGGCCGCGGGTTCGGCGCGGACGGACATCGACGGCACCGATCTGTTCGCGCTGATCGCGGCGCTCGCGTGGCTCGGCGATCAACCCTCGCTCGCGCCGCGCGCCGATCACCTCTTCGATGTGGTCGCGAGCGCGATCCTGACGAGCGAAGGACTAGACCGCCGAACCGATGCCTCCCACGGCCGATGACGGCTCGTCGGCCAGGTACGGCGGGGCGGGCTCGTACTGGATGTAGCGGCGTACGGCGCGGGCGTGGTCCACGCCGTGGAGGCGGCCGACGAGCCACAGCGCCATGTCGATCCCGGCCGAGACGCCCTGACTGGTGACCAGGGTGCCGTCCACGACGTACCGCGCGTCGCGCACCACCGTGATGTCGCCGCGCGCCTCCAGCGTGTCCTCGAAGAGATGGTGGGTGGCGACCCTGCGGCCGCGCGCCGGGCCCGCCTCGTGCAGGAGCAGCGCCCCGGTGCAGACGCTGGTGGTCCAGGCGGCGGCAGCGGAGGTGCGGCGGATCCAGTCGGTGACCGCCGGGTTGGACACCTCGCTGCGGGTGCCGTTGCCACCCGGCACCAGCAGGACGTCCAGGGGCGGGTGGTCGTCCAGCGTGTGGTCCGGCAGCACCCGCATGCCCTTGTTGCAGCGGACGGCGCCGGGCCGTTCGGCGACGAGGACGGCGGTGTCGGCGTGGTCGCGCAGCATCGAGGAGACGGTGAACACCTCCCAGGGGCCGGTGAAGTCGAGCTCCTCGGCGCCCTCGAAGACCAGCAGTCCGTACGTCGTCATATCTGCTCCTTGGTGGATCGGAATCGGTCCCGGTAGTCGGACGGCGCGACGCCGACGTGCCGGTGGAACGCGCGGCGCAGGGTTTCGGCGGTGCCGAAGCCGTACCGCCGGGCGATGGTCTCCACCGGGTCGTCGCCCCCGGCGAGCGCGCGCTGCGCCGCCTCCACGCGCACGCGCTCCACATAGGCCGCGGGCGGGGTGCCCAGTTCGGCGGTGAACCTGCGCTGCAGATGGCGGGGGCTCAGCCCGGCGCACGCGGCCAGTTCGGCGATGCCGTGCCGGGCGCCGGGATCGGCGTGGATCGCGGACACCACGGCGCGCAGGGAGTCGGTGGCGGGCTGCGCCGACCACAGCCCCACGCTGAACTGGGACTGGCCGCCGGGGCGGCGCAGGAACAGCACCATCTCGCGGGCGACGGCGTGGGCCACTTCCCGCCCCAGATCCGCCTCCACCAGGGCGAGCGCGAGGTCCATCCCGGCCGTCACCCCGGCCGAGGTCCACACCCGGCCGTCCCGGATGAAGATGGGGTCGCAGTCGACCCGCAGACCGGGGTGTTCCCGGGCGAGCTGCTCCGCGCGCCCCCAGTGGGTGGTCACCCGGAGCCCGTCGAGGAGTCCGGCGGCGGCGAGCAGGAACACCCCGCTGCACACCGAGGTGATCCGGCGGGCACCGGCCGCGGCCTCGGCGATCCACCCGGTCAGCGCCGGATCGTGGCACGCCCGGTCGACCCCGGTGCCGCCCGCCACCACCAGGGTGTCGACGCCACCGGGGTCGAGATCGGCCACTCCGTGCGCGGCGTGCACCGGCAGTCCGCTGGACGACGCCACGGGCCCCGGGCGGGGCGCCACGATCTGGCGGCGGTAGCCGCCCGCGAGGGTGCCGGCGTACTGGAACACCTCATGCGGGCCGGTGAGATCGAGGGACTGGAACCCGTCGAAGATCACGAAGACGATGCGTCGCTCGTTCACCCCTCCAGGCTGCGTTCCCGCCCGTCATGGCGTCAACGACACATACCCCACACATCGCGCCATGCCGTGCGCAGGGACCGCAGGAACCCGCCGCGGCGCGGCACCGGGGCGGTCACGGCCGTACGGGGCGGCCGGGCCGCGGGGGGCGACGCGGCGGTACGGGGCGGCACGCTCGCGGGCGGGGCTGGCACGGGGACGGCCTCGGAAGGCTCGATCGGGGGTGCGGTCGCGTCGGACTGGGCGGGGACGGTGGACCGGCGTGCGGCTTCGGCGCGCACCAGTGCACCCATGGCGGCGTAGACGTCGATGGGCATGCGGGGGCTCCTGCGGTGTCGGACGGCGGTTGGCTGATCCGGGGCAGGCCGTACCGCACCCGCGCTCCGCCCGTGCGACGGCGGCGCATACGGGAGATGCGGGAGGGGTGGGGTGACGGAACGGCCCGGGGCCCGCTCAGCAGCGCAGAACGACGTCCCGTGCGGGGAGCCGGCGGGGCGCGGCGTCGGCGGCGGAGCCGGACACGGCGGTGGCCGCCGTACGGTCCGTGGCGCGAGCGCGGTCGACGGCGACGGCGAGGTGCAGGGGGGCCGTGGGGAGGGACCGGTGGGAGCCGACCGCGGCGGCGCAGGCGTTCCCGGGATGACCGGCCGGGTGGCGGCCCAGCTCATGGGCGGCGCGGGCGGCCGGGCGCGGGGTGGACGGTTCGTCCTCCTCCGGCGCCGCGACCGGTGCCAGGACGCCGGGCCCGCAGCGGTGCGCGGAGGGCGGCGGCGGATGGACGGCGCCGAGGGTGAGCAGACCGTGCAGCAGGGTGATCGCCAGCAGCGCGATCACCAGGACGGTGCACGGCCGGCCGGGGGCAGCGCGGCGGTTCGTCTCACGGCCGTGCACCATGCGGCCTCCCTCGCTGGTCTCCTTCCAGAGAACCGCGAAGAGCGGAAGCAAGCACTCCGATAGCCCGAAAGAGGCGGGCATTTCACCCGTGTCGGTTACCTCCTCGAACGCGCATACCCGCGTATTTTCGAGGAGGCGCACCCCGGGAGGGCGTCAGTCCGAGGTCGCGGCGCCGGGGTCCGGCAGCGCGTCGAGCAGCGCGGTCGGCGCGGCCTGCCGCCAGGAGTCGACGAGGATGTCCCGCAGCTCGTCCAGGTCCTCCAGGGCGGCGAGCCGCACCCGCACCCAGGCGAAGCCCGCCTCGTGGTCGGCGATCCAGAACTTCTCCGGCTCGGCGAGCGCGAGTTCGTCCCGCTCCACCTTGGGGCACCGGACGGCCATCGAGGTCTCGTCCTCGGGGAGCGTGGCGAACATCTTCCCGGCGACCCGGAAGGTGGGCATCGACCAGGCGATCTTCTCGGTGGTCTGCGGCAGCGACAGCGCGATCCGGCGGACGTCGTCAGGCGTGATCATGGCATGACCGTAGAGCACACCACCGACAACGCCACCGGGTACGGCGGGCGGGGGCGCTGCGTGCGACGAGCGCGGGGCCGGAAGGTGCCGCCCGCCGCGGCAGCGGCTGATGTCACAGCGGCGTCGGGAGCCCGGCATGATCCACACGACACCCCCTAGCTGTCGTACACGTACGGCGTGGTGGTGGTCAGCGGCACGAAGCCGAGCCGCTCCAGGATCGGGCGGCTCTGGTCGGACGCGTCGACCTGCAGGTAGCGGTAGCCGCGCTCGGCGGCGATCCGGGCGCGGAAGGCGATCAGGGCCCGGTACAGGCCCCGGCCGCGCCACTCCGCCACGGTGCCGCCGCCCCACAGCCCGGCGAAGTCCGCTCCCGGGGGCAGTTCCATCCGCGCGGCGCTCACCGGCCGGTCACCGGCCATGGCCACGACCGGGACGACCGTGTCCGGCGCCTCGCGCAGCCGGGTGAGCAGCCGGTGCCGGAGATGGCCGCTGTCGGTGCCGAACGCCCGCGCGTGGACGTCCACCATGAGGTCCACCCCCGCGGCGTCGGTGACCTGGAGCAGCCGCAGGCCCTCGGGGAGTTCGACGGCGGTGGGCAGATCCCCCACGGGTGCGACCATCACCGTCTCCTCGGGCTCGGCGGCGAAACCGGCCGCCGCGAGCCGCCCGCCGAGGTCGCCGGGCCGGTCATGGGCGTACAGCTTCCACTCGAAGGCGTGCCCCCGGGCGGCGAAGTACCGGATCTGCGCCGCGATGGCCGCGTCCGCCGTGGAGGCGTCCAGATCCGACCAGAGGACGCCGTTCCAGTCGTCCGCGGCGCCGGTCTGCCGCACCACCCCGTCCACGCGCTCGACCCGGGTCCCGGGTCCGTCGGCCCGCGCCCCCTCTCTCAGCTGCCGGTCGAACAGCTCCCGTACTGCGTCAAGGTCCATCCGGTCACCCCAGCACCGGGGATCCGCGCCCGCAACCGGTTTACCGGCGGGGCCACTTGACCGGCCGGAGCCGGCCGCACGGTCAGGCCAGCAGGCCGCCGAGCCGTTCCACGACGGCCGGGGCTTCCCGGCGCAGCGCGGCCAGGTCCAGGCCCTCGTCGCCGAGGATCACCAGCAGGGCCTGTTCGCCGACGGCCAGGACGACGCTGTAGCCGCCGTTGCACCGGGTGACCACCTCGCGCAGGCTGCCCAGCCCCACTTCGGCGGCGGAGCGCTTGCCCAGCGCGAGTGAGGCCGCGGAGAGGGCGGCCAGGGACTCCGGCTGCACATCGGCGGTGTCGGCGGCCACCAGCAGTCCGTCGGTGGTGGCGATGATGCTCTCGGAGATGCCCAGGACCTGCCCGCGCAGACCGGTCAGTTCCTTGACGAGGTCGCCGGACGACGCGCCGGCGGCGGGTGGGGGGTTGGTCATGGGGGTCCTCCTCGGACTCCGTCGGGGCCCGCCGCCGCGGCCGTGGGCTGCTGCTCCGGACTGCGGCCCTGTGCTGCGGCTGTGATGCGAGCCGGTGGAACTCCTGAAACCCGCGGCGATTCCACGGGGAACACGGCCCGCGGGCACCCGGTGCCCGCGGAAGTCGCTGTCCGCGCCGGGGTCAGCCGGCGCTCTCCGGCCGCCGGTCGGCCGGGGTGCGTCTGGGCAGGCCGCCACCGGTGGCGGCCACGGCGCGCGGGGGCTCCGCACCGGGGTCGCGGGGCGCGACGCGGGGCGCGGTGGCCGGAGCCTGCGGGGGTTCCGGCTGGATGAGCTGAAGCGCCTTCATACGGGAGATGTCGAGCATCACCGCATAGACGCCGCGGCCCAGCGCGAAGGCGATGTCCCGGGGTGTCCGGCGTCCGTCGGCGCTGAGGAGGATGTCGCGGTAGCGGGCGGAGAGCCGTCCGATCCCGGCGGTGGCGCGGGCGGACGGCCGGATCCGCTCCTGGCCGAACTCCCGTACCGAGCCGAGGGACTTGGCCAGCTGCCGCACCCGGCGGCTGGTCTCCTCGGTGAGCCGCCGGGGGTCGGTGCCCTCGTGGTGGCCCAGCCGGGGGCCGGGGGTCTCCCGGTCGACCTGCCAGCTGTCGGGGGTGCTGAGCGCCATGGCGAAGGCGGCGTCGTACAGGGCGCTCACGCACAGGACCTCGAGTTCGGCGGCGCCGATGTGACCCTGCTCCACGAGCGTCGCGTCGAGCCGTCCGCCGGGGCCCGCCGCGGTGCAGGCGGCGTCCCACTCCACCTCGCCGATCCGCCGGGACCTCAGCAGCAGCGCCTCCACGGTGGGCGCCCCGGGGGTCTCGATCGCGCGGATCGCCCCGTGGTGCAGATGAATCGTCCCGCCGATCGACCCGGAGACGACCACGGCCCCGCTGAAACGATCCTGCTGGAGCGAGAGCAGCAGGCCGGGGACGTTGCGCGGCGACGTGCGATGGCGCTCGGTGCCGTCGCTCATGTCAGCACGGCCTTGGCCTGATCGGCCATGTGCCGCATGGCGAGGGCGAGGTTGGTGCGGTCGCGGTCGGCCGAGGCGCACAGCAGCAGCGGGTCCTGGCCCCGCGGCACCACCTGGGTGATGTGGTGGAAGCGCGAGCTGGTGACGACCACGCTCTCCAGCTCTCCTGCCGCACCCGCCTGGTTCAGCCGGTCGCTGATCAGACTGACCGTTTCCGCGAGTTCGTCGCCCCGGCCGACGGCGTCGGCGTCCCCCGCCGTGGCGTAGTGGAGCCCGGTGACCGCGTCCACCAGACGGACGCCCACCACTCCCGGAGACGCGAGCGCTCCGGAGAGCGCCGCTTCGGCTGCGTTCACCTGTGACCTTTCGCTGCGTCCCATCCGGCACGTTAGTTTAAGCATCATCTTGCACAACTTGGACCACTCGGCTACTAGTTATGGTTCCCGAGCTATCGTCTGGCGACAGCTTTGGTACCAACGGGCCAACGGGCCCCGGCGAGCAGCCATGCGTCAGCCATGCGAAGGAAGCACATGAACATCGAGAGCGCCCTCAAAGAAGCGATGGCCATCGACGGGGCCCTGGGGGCCGCGCTCGTGGACTACGAAAGCGGCATGTCGCTCGGGTCGATCGGCGGGGGCCAGGAACTCGACCTCGAGATCGCCGCGGCGGGCAACACCGAGGTCGTCCGGGCCAAGGTCCGCACGCTCGCCACGCTCGGCATCACGGACGCCATCGAGGACATCCTGATCACGCTCGGGGCGCAGTACCACCTCATCCGGCTGATCTCCGGCAGCCATGGGTCGCTCTTCCTCTATCTGGCCCTGGACCGGTCCCGGGCCAACCTGGCGCTCGCCCGGCACGGGCTGAAGCGCATCGAGAACGAGCTGGCCGTCTGATTCACTGGACCATGACGGACCTCGACGTACTCAGGGTGTTCCGCGGTCCCCGCGGACACGGCGGCAATGAACTCGGCGTGGTGCGCGACGGCCGCGCCGTGACCGGTGAGCGGTCACGGCAGGAGCTGGCCGCCCGGCTGGGCTTCAGCGAGACCGTCTTCGTCGACGATCCGGAGCGCGGCGTCGTCGACATCTACACCCCGAGCGTCCGGCTGCCCTTCGCCGGTCATCCGCTGGTGGGCGTTGCCTGGCTGCTGGACCTCCCCGAGCTGCTTCCGCCCGTCGGCGAGGTCCCGGCCCGCCAGGACGGCGAGTTCACCTGGATCGGCGGCCACCCCGCGTGGGCGCCCGGTCGGCGCACCGAGCGGTACGCCTCCCCCGCCGAGGTCGACGCCCTTCCCGCGCCTCCGGAGGGCGAGGGCTGGTTGTACGCGTGGGCCTGGCAGGACGAACCGGCGGGCCGGGTGCGCGCCCGCGCCTTCCCGCGCCGCGGCGACGGGATCGTGGAGGACGAGGCCACCGGCGCCGCCGCCCTGGTTCTCTCCGGTGAGCTGGGCCGCGCCCTCAACATCACGCAGGGCGAGGGCTCCCAGATCCTCACCAGCCCCCAGCCGGACGGGTCCATCGAGATCGGCGGCCGGGTCGCCCTCACCGAGGTCCGCTCGCTGTGATCCGAGAGCGCCGCACGCCTCCCCTGTCTCAGGAGAAGTGGCGCAGCGCGGGCCACAGTTCCGGCCAGGACCGGGCCGTTCCCGTGCACAGCACGACCGCGGCGTGCGATTCCTCGTTGTCCACGCCGTGGCGGTTGTCGACCCGGGCCACCTGGCGGCAGCCGGTGAAGTGGCGGGTGACGCGGTCGCTTCCGTCCTGGTGGACCAGCAGCACCGGGCCGTCGGCGGCGGCGGGAGGCGGGTCCCAGTCGGCGTAGCTCATATGGCCGGAGTAGGGGTGGGGCAGCCCGTGGCGCGGGCCGTAGCGGGTGAGGGCACCCGCCTCGCCGTAGTTCTCGGCGAAGATCACGGCGCGGGCGCGCCGCTCTGCGGGATCCGGGCCCAGCCGGCCCCGACCGCGTCCACCAGGGCGGGCCAGCCGATCTGTTCGCCCTGCTCCGGGTTGACGGCGTTCACCACGGACAGCCCGCCGGGCGGCAGCAGCGGCAGGGACACCAGCGCGCTCATCGCGGCTGATACGGCCACGTCCGCCGCCACCGCCACGGTCGGGGCGGTGCGGGCGGTGCGGGTCATCCATCCGGCGACCGGCTCGCAGCCCGCCGCCAGGAGGACGAGAAGCAGCGGAAGCGCGTAATACGGTTTGCCCCTGGTCAGCAGCACCAGCGCGCACGGCAGCGGATACGCCAGGGGCATGGCGCGGGCCGGCGCAGCGCGGGATCGCGCCACAGCCGCCGCCAGCCCGCGATCCACACGGGTACGAACAGCGGGGACAGATAGACGATCTGCTGCGGGACGAACATCAGCCGGTTCTCGGCCCCGTCGTCCGAGCTGATCCCGCCGGCCACCGTCAGCTGCGGCCACCCGTGTGCGGCCTGCCACCCCACGTTCGGCAGGGCGGGCGCCGCCGCGACGGCGGCGCCCGCCACCCACCATCCGCCGCGCAACGTACGCCGCGGCCCGACCGCGAGGACGGCCGCCACCAGGACGACGAGCAGCAGCACCACCAGGTATTTGTTGAGCAGCCCGATTCCGGCGGCCGCTCCGACCGCCCACCACCGGCGGCCGTCCCCGGTGCGCAGCGCCCGCAGGACCAGGAGACAGATCAGCAACCAGGCGAGCAGATCGAAGGTGGTCGTGGAGACCATGTGGCCGGTGCCCAGGACGAGGCCCGAGGCGGCCGCGCAGCACGCCGCCAGCAGCTGCGCCGCACGGCCCCCGCCCAGCTCCCGAGCCAGGGCGGCGACCAGGACGACGACGGCGGCGCAGGCGAGCGTGGCCGGCACCCGCAGGCCCGCTGGGCTGTTCCCGAAGACGGCGGTGGCCGCCCGGGCGAGCAGCGGGGTCAGCGGGGGCTGGTCCGCGTACCCCCAGGCCGGGTGGTCTCCGGCGGCCAGGAAGTACAGCTCGTCGCGGTGGTAGCCGTAGCGTCCGAAGAGCGCGGTGAGCACCGCGGCGACGGCGGCGGCGACGCCGAGGACCGGACCGGTGGCGAAAGGCGCCGGTGCCGCCCGGTGGTTCGTCGCGGCCATGGCCCACCCCCCGGGTGCACGGCGCCCCCTGCGCCGTCGGCCCGAGCGCAGCGTAGCGGCGCGCCGCCGCACCCCGCACCCGGAACGACCGCGTCCCCGCTTCAGGGCAGGCGGCTGCTTCGGCGCAGGGTGCGCAGCCGTCTGCTTCAGCGGAGGGTGCGCAGCGCGTCGCCGAGGAGGGCCACGCCTTCCGTGATCTCCGTGGCCGTGCGCGCGGCGTAGCCCAGCACCAGTCCGGGCCGGTGCGGGCGGCGCCGACTGTGCCAGGACAGCGGCTGGACCTTCACTCCGCGGGCGAGCGCGGCGGCGGCGAGATCGGTGTCGGCGAACCCGGCGCCGAAGGTGACCATCAGATGCAGTCCCGCCGCGGCGCCGTGCACCACCGCGCCGGGCAGCCGGGCGCCGATGGCGTCGATCATCGCGTCCCGGCGGCGGCGGTGGCGGGTGCGCAGCAGCCGCAGCTGACGCTCCATCGCCCCCGACTCCATCAGCTGCGCCAGCACCAGCTGGGGCAGCGCGGCGTTGCCGAGGTCGGCGTAGCGCTTGACCTCGACGAGGGCGTCACAGTACTGGGGCGGCGGGATCATCCAGCCGGTGCGCAGGGCGGGGGCCAGCAGTTTGGACACGCTTCCGACGTACACGACCCGTTCCGGCAGCATCGAGCGCAGGGCCGGGACCGGGGACCGGTCGTAGCGGTGCTCGGCGTCGTAGTCGTCCTCGACGACGAGCCCGCCCGCCTCCGCCCACCGCTTCAGCTCACGGCGCCGCCGTCCGCCGAGCACCACACCGGTGGGGAACTGATGGGCCGGGGTGACCAGGACGGCGGGGGCGCCCTGGGCGCGCAGCGCGTCGACCCGGATGCCCTCGGCGTCGACCGGGACCGGTGGGGTGTCCAGCCGTGTGTGGCGCAGATGCTGCCGGACCCCGAGCGACCCGGGGTCCTCCACTGCGATCTCCCGGATTCCGTCGTCGCCGAGCACCCGTCCGAGCAGCGCGAGGGCCTGGGTGGTGCCCGCGACGACCACGATCTCGTCGGGCTCGGCCCGGATCCCGCGGTTGCGGGCCAGCCAGTGGGCGATGGCGAGCCGGAGTACCGGGGCGCCGCGGGGATCGCCATAGCCGAAGTCGGAGGCGGTGAGGGCGGCGAGTACGGTGCGTTCGGCGCGCAGCCATGCGGTGCGCGGGAACGCGGTGAGGTCGGGGACTCCGGGGGACAGATCGATCCGGGCCGGGGCCGCGCGCAGCACGTCGAACACGTCCGGGCCGGGCACGGTGGCGAACACGCTGCCCGGCGTCGCGGCGGCGGGCGGCGGCGCCGGTACGGGCGGACGTGCCGTCACGGGCGCGGCCACGACGACGGTGCCGCCGCGCCCGCGCCCGGCGACGTGCCCGTCCTCGGTGAGCCGCCGGTACGCCTCGGTCACCACGCCCCGGGACACGCGCAGTTCGGCGGCCAGCACCCGGGTGGCCGGAAGCCTGCACCCGACCGGCAGCCGTCCGTCGGCTATGGCGAGCCGGAGCCGCCGGGCCAGCCAGTCGGAGAGCCCGCCGGGCGGCGCGTCGCCGAGGTCCAGCTGCAGGAAGTCGGCACCGGGCGCTATGGACCTGTTGACAGCACCTTCATTGGACCTGTCCATCGGGCCATTGTGACGTCAGGATCCACGTATGAGCAGGGGTGAGGAGCGCGGAATGACAGCGATCGGATATGTCCACGGCTATTCGGACCAGGAGGCCCGGCGGCTGGGCGATCAGGCCGACGCCCTGGCGGAGTTGCTGCACCACGGCACGGCGTATCCGCCGGGCAGCCGGGTGCTGGAGATCGGGTGCGGAGTCGGCGCCCAGACGGTGCATCTGGCCGCGAACAGCCCGGGGGCGCATCTGGCGGCGGTCGATGTCTCCGAGGCGTCGCTCGCGCGGGCCCGCGCGCGGGTGGCGGCGCAGGTGTCCGGAGCCGACGTGGCGTGGCACCGGGCCGATCTGTTCGAGCTGCCGTTCCCCGATGCCGCCTTCGACCATCTCTTCGTGTGCTTCGTGCTGGAGCACCTGCCGGACCCGCACAAGGCGCTGGCCGCGCTGCGCCGGGTGCTGCGGCCGGGAGGAACCGTGACGGTCATCGAGGGGGACCATGACTCCGCGTTCTTCCACCCGCACAGCGCCTACGCCCGGGCGGCGATCGGCGGACTGAAGCGGCTCCAGGCCGACGCGGGCGGAAACGCCCTGATCGGGCGAGAGTTGCAGCCGCTGCTGAGCGATGCCGGGTTCCACGACGTCACGGTCCGGCCGCGGACCGTCTACGTCGACCGGACCCGGCCGGCCCTGGTCGAGGACTTCATCCGCAACACCTTCATCGCCATGGTGGTGTCCGTCCGGGAGGACGCGCTGGCCGCGGGGGTGTCCACGGCCGCCGACTGGGACCGGGGCATCGCCGATCTGCACCGGACGGCGGCTGCGGACGGCACCTTCCACTACACCTTCTTCAAGGCGGTCGCGATCAATCCGCTGTCGGCACAGCGCCGTTGACCGCCGCGTAGCTGATCGCGATCCGCGCGCCGAGCCGTGCGTTGTTCTTGACGAGCGCGATATTGGTGCGCAGGCTCTCGCCCTTCGTCAGCTCCACGATGCGGCCCAGCAGATAGGGCGTCGCGTCCTTGCCGCCGATACCCGCCTCCGCCATTTCGGCGAGGGCCTGCTCGATGATGCCGTCGATCCGCTCGGCGGGGATCTCGTCCGCCTCCGGGACCGGATTGGCGATGCTCAGCCCGGCGGGCAGGCCCAGGTCCCACTGGGCGCGCATCACGGCGGCGATCTCCTCCGGGGAGTCGGCCCGCAGGGGGGAGGCGAAGCCGCTCGCCCGGGAGTAGAACGCGGGGAAGTCGTCGGTGCCGTAGGTGAGCACCGGCACGCCGAGGGTTTCCAGGGTCTCCAGGGTGAGACCGATGTCGAGGATGCTCTTCACCCCGGCGCTGATGACCGCCACCCCGGTGGTGGACAGCTCCGTGAGGTCCGCGCTGATGTCGAAGGACTGCTGCGCCCCGCGGTGCACCCCGCCGATGCCGCCGGTGACGAAGACCCTGACCCCGGCGAGCGCGGCGAGCCGCATGGTGCTCGCCACGGTGGTCGCGCCGTGGCCGCCGCGCGCCATGACATGGGCCAGGTCGCGCACGCTGACCTTGCCGACCTCCGGGTCGGTGGCGAGCAGTTCCAGATCGGCGCGGTCCAGTCCGATGCGCGGTGTGCCGTGGAGGACGGCGATGGTGGCCGGGACCGCGCCCTCGGCGCGGATGATGGCCTCGACCTCGGTGGCCATCTCGACGTTCTGCGGATACGGCATGCCGTGGCTGATGATCGTGGACTCCAGCGCGACCACGGGCCGTCCGTCGCGCAGGGCCTCCCGGACCTCCTGGTTCAGGGTCAGCCGGGGGTGGGGGGTGGTCATGTCGTCCTCCGCGGTGGGGCGGTCGCCGCGTCCTCGACGAGGCGCGGGGTCAGATCGGGCCGTACGGTGGCGGTGGTCGCCACGGTCAGCGCGGCGGCGGCGTGGCCGTAGCGGGCGGCGGCCACGGGGGTCTCGCCGGTGAGCAGGGCGTGGACGAACGCGCCGAGCATCGCGTCACCGGCGCCGGTCACGTCCCTCACCTCGGCCGGTGGCGCGTCCAGGAAGGTGGTGCCCTCCTCGGTGCCGCTCAGCAGGGAGCCGCGCTCGCCGAGCCGCACCCATACGTACTGGACGCCGCGCTCGTGCAGCACGGCCACGGCCTCGGTCAGCTCCCCGTCGTCACCGGTGTGGTCACCGGTGGCGCGGCCGGTGAGGGCGCCCAGCTCGGCCACGTTCGGGGTGACGGCGAAGACCGGGCGCCCGGCGTCGAGCAACGGGGCGAGCAGCGCCGCCTTGGGCACGCTCACCGGGTCGATCACCGTATGGACCCCGGCGGCGCCGGCGATGTCCAGCGCGTAGGCCAGCGCCGGGGAGGCGAGGTTGCCGTCGAGCACCAGCATGCTCGCGTTGCCGATGAGTTCGCGCGCGGGCTGCAGATGCTCGGGGCCGAGCCCGTCGGTGGCGGCCATGTCGGCGACGGCCACGACGAGTTCGCCGTCGGCGTCCAGCACCGCCGTATAGGTGCCGGTGGGGTGTGTACCCCGGTGGACGTGGTCGATCCGCACCCCGGTGGCCCGGGTCTCGCTCAGCAGCCGCTCCCCCGCCGGGTCCCGGCCGACGGCGGCGATGAGATGCGTCGGGGTGCCCAGCCGGGCCAGGTTCTCCGCCACGTTGCGGGCCACCCCGCCGGGGCTGGTGTGTGCGTGGCCCGGATTGCTGGTGCGGTACGCGAGCGGCGCCAGGCTGCGCACCTTGACGTCGACGTTGGCGCCGCCGATGACCACCACCGCGTGCTCCTGGCGGAGGATGTAGCCGCGCCCGAGGATGGCGCCCTTCTTGCCCAGGTTGGACAGATGGACGTTGACCGCCGCCCGGGTGGTGCCGAGGGCTTCGGCGATCGCCTGGGCTCCGGCCAGCGGGTCCCGGCGCAGCAGCGCGAGTACTTCCCGCTCCCGTCGGGTCAGCATCATGTTCAGGACAGTAAAGGAAACTTAGTCCAATAAACAGACCCCCAGGCTCCTCCCTCGAAAGTGCCGGTCAGGGTCCCGAGGAAGAGGGACCCGCATTTCGCTCGTCACCGTGACGCGCGGGCCGATCACCGAGTGCGAGCGTTGCGCATGCCCCGCCGCCCCCTCAGCGCTGAAAGGTGATCATGAAATCGACCTCCGTTGCCCCTGCCGGTGCCCGCGGGCTGCCGGCGGCCAGGATCGGCGCCGCCGCGTGGATCGTCGGCGCCGTACAGTTCCTGGCCGTTCAGCTGATCGCCGGGTCCCGCTGGCGTACGCCCTACAGCTGGCGCGACAACAACATCAGCGACCTGGGCAATGTCCACTGCGGGATGTGGGACGACTCGCGCCCGCGGTACGTCTGTTCACCGCTGCACGGCCTCATGAACACGTCGTTCGCCGTCCAGGGCGTGCTGCTGCTCGTGGGGACGCTGCTGACCGGTGTCCACTGGGGGCGGGGCCGGATGTCGCACGGCGCCCGGTTCCTGTTCGCCGTCAACTCCGGCGCCTGGGTCCTGGTGGGGCTGGTGCCCGCCGACGTCGACGAGGACCTGCACGTCCTGGGCGCGCTCCTCATCATGGGCGTGGGCAACATCGGGCTTCTCCTCGCCGGATGCGCGCCCCGGCGTTCCCTGGTCGGCAGAGCGCGCGTCGCGGCCTACGGTATCGGCGCCGCCGCGGTGACCGCGGCATGGATGTTCTTCACCCGGCACGATCCCGGTATCGGGCTGGGCGGCCTGGAGCGGGTCGCGGCCTTCGGGCCGCAGCTGTGGACGCTCGTCATGGCCCTCGCCGTCCTCTGCGCGCCCCGCCCGTGGCGCCGGGACCGGACCAACCGGGTGGGGCAGGAAATGACGGGAGAACACATGATGACATCCTGAGGGTCCACGGCTTGCCGGATCCGCTCGGCGGCAGCCCGGACGATGTATCCGGTGATGAGGAAGAAGACCGATGAGACTCTGCTTTCTGGTGGAGGAGCGCTATCGCCACGACGGAATGCCGCAAGAGGTGATCCGTCAGCTCACCGCCTGGGGCCATCAGGTGGACGTCCTGCGGCCCGGCCGCTCCCTGATGCGGATATCCGACGCGATCCGGGTCGGAAGCCATGACGCCTGGGTGCTCAAGACCGTGTCCGGCGGGCCCGGTCTGACGCTGCTGGAGGCCGCGGCCGCGGTCGGTCTCACCACCGTCAACGACGCGCGGTCCATCCGCGGGGTGCGGGACAAGGCGCTGGCGGCGGCGATCGGCCACAGCCGTGGCCTGCCCGTGCCGGCCACCTACGCGGCGGCCCGCCCCGAGGCGCTGGCGGAGATACCGGAATCGGAGTTCCCGCTGGTGGTCAAGCCCGCGGACGGCAGTTCGGGGCGGGCGGTGCGGCTGGTGCCGTCGCCGGACCGGCTCGCGGCGCTCGGTCCCGAACTGGCCCGGGAGGGCATGCTGATCGCCCAGCCCTATGTGCCGAACTCGGGCATCGACCTCAAGGTGTACTGCGTCGGCGGCGAGTTGTACGCGACAGAGCGCAGCTCACCGCTCGACCCGGACCAGGGCGTACGGGGGCGCCGGGTCGCGCTGTCCCCCGAAGTGGCCGCGATCGCCGCCGAGGTCGGCGCGGTGTACGGACTCGACCTGTACGGGGTCGACATCGTGCTCGGCCCGGACGGGCCGGTGGTCGTCGACGTGAACGACTTCCCCAGCTTCAAGGAGGTGCCGGACGCGGCGGCCCGGGTGGGGCGCGCGGTGCTGGACCTGGCCCGCCGGAGCGGGAGCGGCCCCGGCACGGTGCTCGACACTGTGCCCGGTCCGGTGCCGTTGCCGGTGGCCGTGCAGATGCCCGCGACGGTGGGGGGTGCCGGATGAGGGTCGGTCTCATCACCGCCGCCCCGGACCATCAGCTCCTCGCCGATACGGCGGCCCTGCTGACGCCCCGCCACGAGCTGTTCGCGGTCGATCCGGAGGCCGCCGCCGTCCCCGGCGAAACGGCCGACGTCTATCTGCTGAAGGCCCGTACGCCGAGGGCGCTGGCGCTGGCCCGGTCCCTGGAGGGGCGCGGCGCGGCGGTGGTGAACTCCGCCGCGGCCACGGAACTCTGCCAGGACCGGACGGCGATGGCGGCGCTGGCGCGGCAGGCCGGCCTGCCGTTCGCGGACACCCGCACGGTGTCCGCGCTCGCACGGCTGGACGCGTCGCGGCTCGCCTACCCGGTGGTCGTCAAGAGCCGCCACAGCCGCCGCCACGATCTGGTGGCCCGGGTGGACGGTCCCGTACGGCTGGCGGAGCTGGCCGCCGCGTGGCCCGACGAGCCCGTGGTGGTCCAGGACTTCACGCCCAACGACGGCTGGGACCACAAGCTGTGGGTCGTCGCGGACACGGTGTTCGCCGCGCTGCGGACCTCCGAGCTGGCCGTCGGCCGGGAGGGCCGTCTGACGCTGCCGCTCCCCCTGGACGATCTGCCGCCGGGATGGCTGGATCTGGTGCGTCGGGTCGGTTCGGTGTTCGCGCTGGAGGTGTACGGGGTGGATGTGCTGCGCGGGCCGGACGGGCCGGTGATCGTGGACATCAACGCGTTCCCGGGGGTCCGTGGCCAGGCGGGCGCGCCGGAGGCGCTGGCAGCCCTGACGGTGCGCGCCGCCGGTCCCCGGCCCGCCGTCCGGGCGTGACCGCGAAGGCCCGTTGACCGTCCCCACTGAGCCCCACCCCCCTAGCGACAACCCGTCCGAAAAATAGGGGTTGTAGCCGTTCGGGGCGAACCGGCAGGCTTGTATTCCGTGTGTGCGCGCGAGCGTACGCCGTCGACCAGTGGCTCGAAAGGACGTCAGGTGACCGCAAACCCCACCGGCACCAGTCTGTGGATCAGGCAGTTCCATCCCGCGCCGGACGCGACGACGCGGCTCGTCTGCCTGCCGCACGCCGGCGGATCGGCCTCCTACTACTTCCCCGTGTCGCAGGCGCTCTCGCCGGGGGTGGATGTACTCGCCATCCAGTACCCGGGCCGCCAGGACCGCCGTAACGAGGAGTGCGTCAGCACCATCGGCGAGCTGGCCGACGCGCTGGTGCCCGAGCTGCTGCCGTACACGGACAAGCCACTCGCGCTCTTCGGGCACAGCATGGGCGCGACCCTCGGCTTCGAGGTGGCGCTGCGTCTGGAGCAGAAGGGCGTGGTGCCGGTGGTGCTGTTCGCGTCGGGGCGGCGCGCGCCGTCCACGAGCCGCGACGAGTCGGTCCACCTGCGCGACGACGACGGTCTCATCGCCGAGATGCAGGCGCTCAGCGGCACCGACTCGCAGGTCCTCGGGGACGAGGAGCTGCTGCGGATGGTCCTGCCCGCGATCCGCAGCGACTACAAGGCCGCGGAGACCTACCGGTACACCCCGGGCCCCCCGCTCACCGCCCCCATCCACGTCCACGTGGGCGACGACGACCCCAAGGCGACGGTCGACGAGGCCCGCAAGTGGAGCGAGCACACCAGCGGCGGGTTCGAGCTGCACACGTACCCCGGTGGCCACTTCTACCTCAACAACGAGGCACCGGCCGTCATCGCGTCCATCTCGCGGACGCTGTCCGCGCTGCGGCCCTGACGCACGCCGAACCGCCCGCCGCCGGTCACTCCGGCGGGCGGGCGCCCAGGACGTTGCGGGTGTAGTCCTCGGCGGCGGCTTGCAGGCCCACGTCGCCCTGGCACCGTTCCGCCAGCAGCCAGCGGTGTTCCAGCACCTCGTAGTAGATCTGCGCGGTGTCGGCGGAGCCGCGCAGCTCCAGGGGGACGGCCCGCACCGTCGGCCGGAACTTGTCGCGCACCCAGCGGTGGGCCAGCACCTCCGGGCGGGCGCCGAGCGGATCGCCGGGGGCGTAGTCCTCCTGGGTGGCCATCCACGCCTCCAGGTCGTTCAGCAGGCTGCGGGCCTGGTTCTCCTCGGCGTCGAGGCCGGTCAGCCGCAGCAGCTGGCGCTGGTGGTGGCCCGCGTCCACGACCTTGGGCAGAAAGGTGACGGTGTCCCCGTCGGGAGAGCGCTCGATCTGCATTTCGGCCACGTCGAAGCCCAGGTCGTTCAGGCGCCGCACCCGCCGGTCGATGTAGCGGCGCTTGGCCACCGGATAGACGGACTGCCGGGTCAGCTCGTGCCACAGCGCGGTGTACCGCTCCTCGATGGCCTGGCCGAAGAGCACCGGGTCGACCGAGGGGTGCAGCGAGCCGCTGGCCTCCAGGTCCATCAGCTCCCCGGCGATGTTCACCCGGGCCACCTCCACGTCGTACTCCCGCTGCCCGCTGGTCAGCTTCGGCTGGATCTGCCCGGTCTCGGCGTCCACCAGATACGCGGCGTAGGCGCCCGCGTCACGCCGGAAGAGGGTGTTCGACAGCGAGCAGTCCCCCCAGGCGAACCCGGCCAGATGCAACCGCACCAGCAGCACGGCCAGCGCGTCGAGCAGCCGCTTGATCGTGCTGGGCCGCATGGTCGTCTCGAACATCGACCGGTACGGCAGCGACCCCACCAGATGGCGGGTGACCAGCACCGGCTCCAGCGGCTCACCGTCCCCGTCGGTCCGCCCCGTGACCACCGCGAGCGCGTCCACGGCCGGAACGGCGAGCCGGTCCAGGTCGCGCAGCAGCCCGTACTCCCGCACCGCCGCCCACTCCCCGACCTCCTTGACGGCGACCACCTCGCCACCCGCCCGCGCGAACCGCACGACGTGGCGGGAGATGCCGCGCGGCAGGGCGACCAGATGCGCCTCCGGCCACTCCTCCAGCGGCATGTTCCACGGCAGGTCGAGGAGTGACGCCGGGTGCTCGGGCGAGGTGGCGGTGATCTGCAGCTCCATGACACACCAGTGTGCGGTACGCGTGTGCGACACGGTGCGCGCCATCTCGACACACGTATCCGCTTCCGGTTGCCTTTCGAAGTGGAATCAGGAAACAACACGGTTCGCCTTGCCCGCGCCCGGCGGCAGCACCACGCTGACTTGGGGTGACACACAGCTGCTCGGCAGGGCATTACGGAGGTACATGTGCTCGAGCAACGTCACCGGTTCGGTTCTGAACTCCGGAGGCTGCGGCTGGCCGGCGGGGTCACGCTCGACCGGCTGGCCGGGCTGGTCCACTACAGCAAGTCGCCCGCTTCGACACTCCCGTCGCTCCGGTCACCCCCGCCCCGCCCGCCCCGTCCCCGGACGCCTTCGACCGCGTGCCGGACGAGGCGGAGCGGGAGCCGGAGGCGGAGCGGAGCCCCTGACCCGCGGCCCCGCCGTGAGCGCCATGTCCGTTTTCCGCCAGCGCATCGGTCCGGGATGGCGCACAGTAGGGGTGTGATGAGCGAAGACAGCATGTACGAGGCGGTGTGCAGCCGTGACGCGCGCTTCGACGGCGAATTCTTCTTCGCCGTCGCCACCACCGGGATCTACTGCCGACCGAGCTGCCCGGCGACCACGCCCCATCGCAAGAACGTGCGCTTCTTTCCGACCGCGGCCGCCGCGCAGGGCGGGGGGTTCCGGGCCTGCCGGCGCTGCCGTCCCGACGCGGTGCCCGGCTCCGCCGAGTGGAACGCGCGGGCGGACGCCGTGGGGCGGGCGATGCGGATGATCGGCGACGGGGTGGTCGACCGGGAGGGAGTGGCCGGGCTGGCGGCGCGGCTGGGGTACAGCGCCCGCCAGGTGCAGCGGCAGCTGGGCGCGGAGCTGGGGGCCGGGCCCGTCGCGCTGGCCCGTGCGCAGCGCGCCCACACCGCGCGGATACTGCTGCAGACGACCGGATTGCAGGCCGCGGAGATCGCGTTCGCGGCGGGGTTCGCCAGTGTGCGGCAGTTCAACGACACCATCCGGGAGATCTACGCCGCCACCCCGACCGAGCTGCGCGCCGCCCGCCCGGGCCGGGCCTCCCGGTTCGGGCCGGTGGGGCGGCGGGCGCCGGGGGCCGCCTCGGCGTCGGCCGGAGTGCCGCTGCGGCTGGCCTACCGGGGGCCGTACGCCACCGCCGAGGTGTTCGGCTACCTCGCCCGCCGTGCCCTGACCGGCGTGGAGGAGGTCGTGGGCGACCCGGGTGACCGCACCTATCGCCGTACGCTGCGGCTGCCGCACGGCTACGGTGTCGTGGAGATCGACGAGCGCCCCGGTGACGGCTGGCTGGAGTGCCGGCTGCACCTGACCGAGCTGCGCGATCTGACCACCGCCACCCAGCGGATCCGCCGCCTGTTCGACCTGGACGCCGATCCGTACGCGGTCGCCGAGCGGCTGGGCACCGACCCCGCGCTGGCGCCGCTGGTGGCGGCGCGGCCCGGACTGCGCTCACCGGGTTCGGCCGACGCGCACGAGCTGGCCGTGCGCGCCGTGCTCGGCCAGCAGGTGTCGGTCGCCGCCGGGCAGCGGCTGGGCAACGCGCTGGTCGCCGCGTACGGCACGCCCCTCGCGGAGCCCAGCGGCGGGCTCACCCATCTCTTCCCGGGCGCCGACGACCTCGCCGACCGCCCGCTCACGGACCTCGGCATGCCGGAGAGCAGGCGCGCGACCCTGCGCACGCTGGTCACCGCGCTCGCCACCGGGGCGGTACGTCTGGACACCGGCGTCGACCGCGACCGGACCGAGAAGGAGCTGCTGGCGCTGCGCGGCATCGGCCCGTGGACGGCCGGTTACATCCGGATGCGGGCGCTGGGCGACCCGGACGTCCTGCTGGAAGGGGACGTCGCGGTGCGGGCCGGAGCGCGCCGCGCCACAGCGTTCCTGGAGGACTCCGAGGGCTGGCGGCCGTGGCGTTCGTACGCCATGCACCACCTCTGGAACGCCCCGAAGACCGCCCCGGCCCCCCTCGCATGACCCCTGGGCGAGGTGTCCGATTCCCGAGGACATCGGACGGACCATCGTGAACACGCAAGGAAAGGACCGGGCCATGGCCCTCTACACGACGATCGACAGCCCCCTGGGCGAACTGCTGCTGGCGGGCGCGCCGTCCGCCACCGCCAGGGGCGGCACCGCTCTGGCCTCGCTCTCGGTGCCCCAGCAGACCCGCGGGGCCACGGTGCAGGACGGCTGGCGGCGCGACGACGCGGCGTTCGCCGAGATCGTGGACCAGCTGGGGGCGTACTTCGCGGGCGAGCTCACCCGCTTCGACCTCGAATTCGTCTCCGGTGGGACGGCGTTCCAGCAGCGGGTGTGGCAGGCGCTGGAGGACATCCCGTACGGCACGACCGTCAGTTACGGCCAGATCGCCGAGCGGGCCGGTGCCTCGCGCGCCGCGGTCCGCGCCGTGGGCACCGCGATCGGCCGGAACCCGCTGCTGGTCGTGCGGCCCTGCCACCGTGTCATCGGCGCGAACGGCTCGCTGGCGGGGTACGCGGGCGGCCTGGACCGCAAGGAGCGGCTGCTGCACCTGGAGGGCGTCGCGATCGGCGGCTGACGGACGGCCTGATCACCCCGCGGTGCCAGGATGTGTCTCGCCGATCATGCCCCGTCGGCCTGTTCGACAAGACACCCCTACCGCGAGGCGAGGCGGCGGGCCCTGCGCAGTCCGGCGGTGACATCCGCGAGGGTCGCGCAGTCCGTCACCGCCGCCCCGGCGGGCAGCACCAGGTCCGTCGGGGGCCGGCGGGTGGCGACGGCGTCGGCCAGGTCGGACAGTCCGGCGCGCAGCCGGGCGGCCAGTTCCGCGTCGGGGTACGGCGCGCCCTGGTCGAGCCGGACGCCGCACGCGGTGGCGGCGTCCACGATCTCCTCCAGCGCGGAGACCACCGGCGCCCAGGCCGCCAGGTCCCGCCCGAACGGCGGGTGTTCGGCGCTCGCCACCTCCACCGCGCGGCGGGCGTCGGCCAGTGCGCGGTAGGCCTCGCGGCGCAGCCGCAGCCGCTCCGCGTAGGGCGCCTCGGCGGTCAGCACCCGGTCCAGGTGGTCGCGGGTGGCGCGGACGGCGAGGGAGAGGCGGACGGACACCTGGGCGCGCGGGCCGCCGAGGCCGGGCAGGGCGCCCGCGGCGAGCACGACCACGCAGGCGAGCAGGGTGTCCCTGAGCCGGGTGTAGCCGGGGTCGGTGTCGCCGCCGAGGTAGACGAGGGACAGCAGCAGTGGGGTGAGCACGGCCGTCTGCAGCGCGAAGTGGCGCACGGAGACGGGGATGGCCGCCGCGCACACCGACGCCACCGCGACCGGCCACAGCCCGGGCAGGCCGGTCATCGGGCCGAGCAGGGTGGCGAGCACGCCGAAGACGGCCACGCCCACCGCGGTGCCGAAGGCCCGGGACAGTGCGCGCGAGACCAGCGGGCCCATGTCGGGCTTGACCAGGAAGGTGGCGGTGGCCGGGAGCCAGTACCAGTGGTCGCCCGGCAGTGAGCGCGCGAGCACGGTGGCCACGCCGACGCACAGGGCGACCCGGGCCGCGTACTCCCGTCCGGCCGGGCCGGTCATCCGGCGCAGCCGCTGCCGGTGGCCGGGGCCGACGGCGCCGACCGGGGGCGCGGGTTCGCCGTCGAAGACGCGGGCGGCGAGCAGGACGGCCCGGTGCACGGCGATGCTGCCCGCGGTGCCGGGTACGGGGGCGGGGAGCCGTCCCGGGGGCAGTCCGGTGCGCACCGAGCGGGCGAGCTGGGCGGGGGTGCGGGCGACCCGGGCGGGCAGGGGTTCGTTCTCCCACAGCAGGGTCAGCACCGCCTCGCTCAGCCCTCCGGCCACCGCGAGCCGGTCGCGCAGCCGCCGTTCCTCCTCGTCGGGGCGCTGCCAGGGGATGCGGTGGGCGTAGAGGGCTTCGTAGGCGGTGTCGTACGCGGAGGTCAGCCGCCGCCGGGCGGCCTGGGCGCCCTCGGTGCCGACGACCGTCATCAGGTCGCCGAGGGCGTCGTACACGGCGGCCACCGCGCCCCGTTCGTCGGGCCCGGGGGCGGCCGCCGGGCGGAACCGGTGGACCAGGGGCAGCAGCGAGGCCATCACGATGACCCAGGCGGCGCCGACGAGCAGCATTCCCGCGCGCACCGGCGGGGGTTCGGGCAGCGGCATTCCGGCGCCCACCACGGCGAGCACCATCAGCTGCACCCCGGCGTTCGAGCAGACCGGTCCGACGGCGCTGAGGGCGCCGGAGACGAGCCCGACGGTGGCCAGCGCGAGGGCGATCCACGGGCCGAGCCCGAGCGTGGCGAACGAGGCGCCGATGAAGAGACCGAGGGATCCCGCGAGGGCCGGGAGCCCGATGCGTACGGTGCGGGTGCGGCGGGTGGCCGGGCGGTCGTTGATGTGCGCGAACATCGCGCCGAGGCCCGCGGTCACCCCGGCGGGGGTGTTGCCGGTGGCCACGCCCACCGCCACCGCCGGGCCCACGCCGAGCGCTCCGCGCAGCACCGCCGGCCAGGGCACCGGGCCACGCAGCGTCCGCACCCCGCCCAGGGGGTGCGTCAGCCAGTGGGGCAGGTCGGAGAGCGCGCGCAAGGATCCTCCGTGTTCCGGGTGGCGAGGGGTGGTCTGGTCGGCGTGGCATCGCATCGACCCCTTCGACGGTACGTGAGCCGAAAGGAGCTTCCGTAACCTGCGTGTTTCCGCCATGTGACCCTGGGGTGGTTGACAACCGCCCATCCCGCCCATGCGCGTCGATGACCTGCCACTTTTGAATTTTGACCGAGTTATTCGTCACGCCGACCAGCTCGTGCACATGCCAGGCTCATATGTGACCCTCATTGGCCATCTTTGAACTCAGCGTGTTGTGCTGTGCACACAAGGCCAACTAGCCTCCGTGTCGCGCCTGCAGAACGGTCGTTTACCAACCGGCTCACCTGGTGAGCGCGTTGCCCCTTGCTCCGGTAGCCCCGCATCGCCCGGCCCGATACCCCAAGCGTGGAGAACTCCGTGCACGTGACGTTAGATCAGGACAGATGCGCGGCCTCGGGCCCGCGCCGGGCCGCCGCCGTCCGCCCCGGCCCGGCGACCGCCCCGGCCGCGTCGTGAGCAGCCCGGTCAACGTGGTCGTCGTGGGCGCCTCGGTGGCGGGCCTCACCACCGCCGTCACGCTGCGCTCGCTGGGTTACGGCGGGCGGCTCACCCTGATCGGCGACGAGCCGCACACCCCGTACAACCGGCCGCCGCTGTCCAAGCAGATCCTGGCGGGCACCTGGGAACACGACAGGATCAAGCTCCGTACGGACGAGGAACTGGGCGCGCTCGACGCGGAGCTGCTGTTCGGCAGGTCCGCCACCGGGCTCGACACCCTCGCCGAACGGGTCCTGCTGGACGGCGGCGACAGCGTCCCGTACGACACCCTGGTCATCGCCACCGGTGTCACCCCGCGCGGTCTGCCCGACGCCCACCACCTGGCCGGGGTGCATCTGCTGCGCACCCTCGACGACGCGCTCGCCCTGCGCGCCGATCTCCAGCGCAGGCCCACGGTGGCGGTGGTCGGCGCGGGGTTCCTGGGCGCCGAGGCCGCCGCGGCCGCGCGCCGGATGGGGCTGGACGTCACCATGATCGATCCGCGTCCGGTGCCGATGCGCCGCCAGTTCGGCGACCGGATCGCGGGGCTCGTCGGGCAGCTGCACCGGGACAACGGCGTGTCCATGCGCTGCGGCACGGGGGTGACCCGGTTCCTCTCGGCCGGCGGCCATGTCACCGGGCTCGAACTGACCGACGGGACGGTGCTGTGTGCCGATCTCGTCGTGGTCGCCATCGGCGCGGTCCCGTCGACCGGCTGGCTGGCCGGGTCCGGTCTGGCCTTGAGCAACGGCGTGGAGTGCGACGCCGCCTGCCGGGCGGCGCCGGGCATCTACGCGGCCGGTGACGTCGCCTCCTGGTACAACGAACACTTCGGGGCCCGCATGCGGCTGGAGCACCGGCTGAACGCGACCGAACAGGCCCAGGCGGTCGCCCGCAACCTGCTCGGCGACGACCGGCCGTTCGCCCCCGTGCCGTACTTCTGGACCGACCAGTACGACGCCCACATCCAGGCCTACGGCATCTTTCCGGCCGACGCGGAACTCGCCGTGCTCCACGGCGCGCTGGACGACCGCCACTTCGTGGTCGGCTACGGCCACCGGGGGCGGGTGGTGGGGGTGCTGGGCTGGAACAGCCCGCGTGAAGTGCTGGAACTCCGCCGGCTGGTGGCCGACAAGGCGGCCTGGTCGTCGATCGAGGGCAGCGCGCCCCCGGTCGGGGCGCTCGCCGGAGTCGCCGGCCCGGGCGGGTGACGGGGCCGACACCTCCCGGTCGGCCATCGGTGACCACGGCGTCACGTTTCGGCCATACGTCACGGCGAGTGTGGGGCGGGTGCTGGTCCGTCGTGTTCTTCTCCAAGGTGCCGCCATCGCTCCGCACCACTGCCGGCTTCTCGGGTTCGCGGGCTCGGTCGCCCTCGCCGCCGGGGGCGCGACGGCCGGAGCGCTGCCCGTGGGGGATGCCCTCACCCCGGACTCCGGAAGAGCCGCGCTCGGCCTGGTCAGCACCTACTTCGGACTGGTGTTGCTGGTGGCGGCCTGGTGGTGGCTGGGGCGCGAGGTGCGCGGGCCGCGCCCGCCCGGCGTCCGCAGCCTGCTGGTGACGCTCGCCGCCTGGGCGGCCCCGCTGCTGCCCACTCCCCCGCTGTTCAGCCGGGACGTGTACAGCTACCTCGCCCAAGGCGCGATGGTGCACGCGCGCATCGACGTCTACACCCATGGCCCGGTACGGCTCGGCGGGCCGATCGCGGCCGAGGTGGCGCCGGTGTGGCAGCACACGCCCACCCCGTACGGCCCAGTCTCGCTGGCCTTCGAGAGCGCGATCGCGCACGCCTCGCGCGCCGAACTGCCCCTGGGCGTCTTCGGGTTGCGGCTGATGGCGCTGCTCGGGGTGGCGCTGATGGTGCTCGCCCTGCCGGTGCTGGCCCGCCGCTGCGGCACCGACCCGGGCGCCGCGCTGTGGCTGGGCGGGCTCAACCCGCTGTTGCTGCTGCACCTGGTCGGCGGGGCGCACAACGACGCGGTGATGCTGGGGCTGCTCGGCGCCGGGCTGGTGGCCGCGACCGGCCGGTGGCCCGCCTGCGGCGCCGTCCTGGTCACGCTCGCCGCGCTGGTCAAGGCGCCCGCCGCGCTGGGGCTGCTGGCGGTGGCCTCGCTCTGGGCGCGCCGGGCGCCGGACCGCAGACGGCGCGTCGGCGCCTTCCTCGCCACGGCCGCGCTGGCGCTCGTCACCACGGGCGTGGCCACGGCCGTCACCGGCACCGGCTACGGCTGGATCGGGGCGCTGTCCACCCCCGCCTCCGCCGGCAACTGGGCGCTGACCAGCGCCCTCGGCCGGGCCACCGGTGCCCTGCTGCAGGCCGTCGGCAGTGGGCTGGCGCCGCTGGCCACCCCGGCGTGGCACGCGCTGGGGCTGCTCGCGACCGCGGTCGCCGTGGTGGCCGTCTGGCTGTGGCCACCACGCCGCGGGCCGCTGTACGCGCTGGGGCTGAGCCTGACCGCGGTGGCGGTGCTCGGCCCGGCGATCCGGCCCTGGTACCTGCTGTGGGGGCTGTTCCTGATCGCCGCGGCCGCGCCGAGCGGCACGGTGCGCCGCGCGGTGGCCGGGGTGAGCGGGGTGCTCGCGCTGGCCGTACTGCCCAGCGGCTTCGCCCCGGATTCCCGGCAGCTCACGTTCGCGGTGTGCGGGGGCGGGCTGGCGCTGTGCGTGCTGTGGTGTGCGCGGTGGGCCCCGGGGTTCGCCGCCGGGCCGGGGCTGTCCCCGGCGAAGGGCGCGCGCAGGCCGGAGCGTTCGGCATGACGGGGCCCACCACGCCCCGCGGACGGCTGCTGCTGGCGGCCGGGCTCACCACGGCCGCCGCGCTCTTCCTGGCCTTCGTCCCGCTGCACCGGGACTGGTTCGACCTGGGCGTCTACTACGGGGCCGTCGGCCAGTGGCTGCACGACGGCCACATCTACGACTTCACCACGCCGGGTGCGGACGGGGCGGACTACGGCTTCACCTATCCGCCGTTCGCGGCCCTGTGCATGCTGCCGATGACGCTGCTGAGCTGGCCGGAGGCGGTCGGCGTCAGCATGCTGCTCAACGTGGCCGCCTCGGCGGTCGTCCTGACCTGGCTGATCGGGCCGGTCGTGCGCCGCCGGGGCTGGAACACCTGGTTCGCCTTCACCGTGGCGGGCTGTCTGTTCTCGCTGCTGGAACCGGTCCGGGACACCTTCAGCTTCGGCCAGGTCAATCTGCTGCTGCTGGTCCTGGTGCTGCTGGACGCCCGGCTGCTGGCCACCGGGTACGGCCGCTTCGCCGGGTACGGGACCGGGCTGGCCGCGGCCGTCAAGCTCACCCCGGCGATCTTCATCGTCTATCTCGTGGTCACCCGGCGGTGGCGGGCCGCCACCGCCGCCACGGCCACGGCGGTGGGCGCCACGCTGCTGGCCGTGTGCGCGGCGCCCACCGCCTCCCGGGTCTACTGGACCGAGGCGCTGTGGGACACCGACCGCATCGGGGTGCTGTCCTACGTCTCCAACCAGTCATGGGAGGGCGTGCTGGCGCGGCTCGTGGCCCCGGTCGAGCCCAGCGGTGCGGTCTGGGCGGCCGGGGTGCTGGCCCTGCTGGCGGTGTGGGCGTACCGGGTGCGGCAGGCGGCCGCCGTCGGCGACGAACCGGCGGGCTACGCCCTCACCGGCATCGCCGCCTGCCTGGTCAGCCCGATCACCTGGGTGCACCACCTGGTGTGGCTGATCCCGGCGCTCATCGTGCTCGCCGAGTCCGGGCTGCGGCCGGATACGCCACCGCGGCGGCGCCGGACGCTGTTGCGGGTCGCCGCGGTGGTCTATGTGATCCTCTGCAGCAGCCTGGTGTGGCTGTGGCGGTTCGACGCGACCGGGGTGACCGGTTTCCTCGGCAGCAACGCGTATGTGTGGATCTGCCTCGGGCTGCTGCTGGCGCTGCCGCTGCGGGAGGCGGCTCCGGGTACGGCCCCGGCGCGCGCCCCGGCACCGCGGTCGGCCCCGACCGGCCGCGCGGCGACGGGATAGGGACGATGCGATGCGGCTGACAGTACCCGTGCGGCACCCAGTGCCCATACGGCGGGAACCCCGCCCCCTGTACCGGCGGCTGCCGCTGCGCCAGGTCCTGTGCCTCGCGCCGCTGGTCGCGGTCGCCGTCTGGGTGGGCCGGCACCGCTCGCTGATCGGTTCCGGGGCCCGTCAGATGCTCACCGCCGATCCGTGGTGGCTGCTGACGGCGGTCGCGACGACGGGGCTCGGCTGGGTCGCGGTGTCGTTCGCCCGGCAGGGCACGGTGCTGGAACGGCTTCCGGCCAGGCGGCTGTTCGCCACCCAGTTCGCCGCGGGCGCCGCCAACCATGTGCTGCCGTCGGGGATCGGGGCGAGCGCGGTCAACATCCGCTTCATGACCGGCTGCGGGCTTCCCCCGGCCCGCTCCTCGGCCGCGCTCGCCCTGTACTTCCTGGCGGAGGCCGTCACCCGGATCGTGCTGCTGCTGGTGCTGCTCGCCGCCTTCCCGGAGGCGCTGCGCGTCGGCCCGCTGCTGCCGGAGCGGACCGCCGGGCTGGTGGTGTGGGCGGCGGTGGCGGGGGCGGTCGTCCTGGTGGCGGGGCTGCTGCTGGTCCGCCGGGTGCGCCAGCTGATCCGTGACTTCCTGCGCACCGCGCTGGCCGACGCCCGCTCCCTGCATCTGCGGCCGTCCCGGGCGCTGGCCCTGTGGGGCGGTTCGCTGGCGTTCCCGCTGCTGCAGGCGTCCGGTCTGGTGGCGGTGGCCCTCGCGCTGGAGCTGGACGTCTGGCCGCCGCATGTGATGCTCGCCTATCTGGCCGCCTCCGCGGTGGCCGCCGTGGTCCCCTCCCCCGGCGGCATCGGCTCGGTCGACGCGGCGCTGGTGATCGCGCTGGTCGCGGCGGGCGCCCCGGTCGAGGCCGCCACGTCCACGGTGCTCGCCTACCGCTTCATCACGCTGTGGCTTCCGCTGGTCCCGGGTGCGCTGGTGCTCGGCGCCCTGGTCCGTTCCAAGATCCTCTGACCGCTGCGGGGTCACGGCTCAGGGCTCGGCGCGGTGCGCGGTGAGCACGTCGTCGCGGCCGAGGGCGATACGGGTGCCGAGGGCGGAGCCGGCGCGGGCCAGGGTGCGGGCCAGCCATGCGGCGTCCTCGTGCGGGGCGCGGCACAGCCGCATCCGCCGGGCCCGGAGGACCACCATCCGCAAGCCCAGGAGCGCACCGGTGTCCGGCCGCAGCGTGGCGAAGTACAGCAGCCGCAGATCATCGCGGTACCGCTCGTGGCCCCCGATGCCCTCGTAGTCGTCGATGAGGTCGCCGCAGCCGTAGAGGACCAGCTTGTCGCGGTAGATCTCCAGGGGGCGGGGGTGGTGGGAGGAGTGGCCGTGGACGAGGTCCACACCGCCGTCGATCAGGGCGTGGGCGAAGCGGATCTGGTCCTCGGGCACGTCGTATCCCCAGTTGCCGCCCCAGTGGATCGAGACCACGGCGAGGTCGCCGGGCCGCTTGAGCTGCCGTACGCGGTGGGCGAGGGCGGCGGCGTCACCGGCCGCGTGCTCGGACACCACGTCGACGCCGGATCGCTCACCGGCCGCCGACCAGCCGGGCGGGATGCCGCTGGAGGCGGTCCCGCAGCCGAAGACCAGGACGCGCCGGTGGTCACCGACCGGGACGGCCGCGGGGCGGCGCGCCGACCGCTTGTCCCGGCCCGCGCCCGCCACCTGGATGCCCGCGGCGGCCAGGGTGTCGAGGGTGTCCTCGAGGCCGGGCCGTCCGCGGTCCAGTACGTGGTTGTTCGCCAGGACGCAGACATCGGGCCGGGCCACGGCCAGACCGGGGAGGTTGGCGGGGCTCATCCGGTAGTGGATCTCCTTGCCGGGCGCGAAGGCGCCGCCGCCGGTGATGCTCGTCTCCAGGTTCACCACCCGGGCATCGGGTGCCGCCCGGTCCAGCACCGGCAGCGCCTCCCCCCACGGCCAGGAGAAGCCGGCCGGCCGCGGGATCGGACCGCTCGCCTCCTCCACCAGTTCGACGTACGCCCGGGAGTCGCGGATGTAGGGCTCCCGCAGCGCCGGATCGCCGGGGTGGGGCAGGATCTGGTCGACGCCGCGGCCGAGCATCACATCGCCGCAGAGGAACAGCGTCACCGCGTCACCGCGCATACCTCCACGTTAATGCGGTCCCCGCCGTGAATGCCGCGACCAAGGTTCAACCAGTCTTTTCCGCCGTTTCCTCCAGGCGCCGTTGTGCCCGTCGACCGGGCGGAAGACACTTCCCCGGTTCCCCCGCTCCACTTCGCCACGCCACAGGAGACCGGATTCTCATGACATCCATGGACCGTCGAAGATTCATGCAACTGGCCGGTGCCGGCACGGCCCTGCCCCTGCTGTCCACGAGCATCGCGCGCGCCGCGGAGATACCGGCGAACCGCCGCACCGGCAGCCTCCGGGACGTGGAGCACATCGTGGTCCTGATGCAGGAGAACCGCTCCTTCGACCACTACTTCGGCACCCTGCGCGGGGTGCGGGGATTCGGCGATCCACGCCCGGTGAGCCTGCCCAGCGGCAAGACGGTGTGGCACCAGTCCGACGGCACGAGGGACATCTTGCCGTTCCGGCCCGACGCCGACGACCTGGGCCTGCAGTTCCTCCGGGACCTTCCGCACGGCTGGGGCGACACCCACGCCGCGGTCAACGGCGGCGCGTACGACAAGTGGGTGCCGGCGAAGTCGGCCACGACGATGGCGTACCTGACCCGTGAGGACATCCCGTTCCACTACGCGCTGGCCGACGCGTTCACCATCTGCGACGCCTACCACTGCTCGTTCATGGGCTCCACCGACCCCAACCGCTACTACATGTGGACCGGATACACCGGCAACGACGGGACGGGCGGCGGCCCGGTGCTCGACAACGCGGAGGCCGGATACGGCTGGACGACGTATCCGGAGCGGCTGGAGAAGGCCGGGGTGTCCTGGAAGATCTACCAGGACATCGGCGACGGCCTGGACGCCAAGGGCGGCTGGGGCTGGATCGACGACGCCTTCCGGGGCAACTACGGCGACAACTCGCTGCTGTACTTCAACCAGTACCGCGACGCCACGCCCGGCGACCCGCTCCACGACAAGGCCCGCACCGGCACCGACGCCCGCAAGGGCGAGGGCTACTTCGACCTGCTGAAGGCAGACGTGAAGGCCGGGACGCTGCCCCAGGTGTCCTGGATCGCGGCGCCCGAGGCGTTCACCGAACACCCCAACTGGCCCGCCAACTACGGCGCCTGGTACCTGGCCCAGGTGCTGGACGCGCTGACCTCGAACCCCGAGGTGTGGAGCAGGACCGCGCTGCTCATCACGTACGACGAGAACGACGGTTTCTTCGACCACGTCGTGCCGCCGTACGCGCCCTCCCCCGGGCGCGGCGGGTCGACCGTGACCACCTCCGGCGAGCTGTTCCCCGGCTCCTCCTCGCAAGCCCCCGGCGCGTACGGGCTGGGGCAGCGGGTCCCGATGCTCGTGGTGTCGCCGTGGAGCAAGGGCGGCTACGTGTGCTCGCAGACCCTCGACCACACCTCGATCCTGCGGTTCATCGAACGGCGGTTCGGCGTCGAGGAGCCCCACATCTCGCCGTGGCGGCGCGCGGTGTGCGGCGATCTGACCGCGGCGTTCGACTTCGGACGCACCGACCCGAGCATGCCCGCCATGCCGGACACCAGCGGCTACCTCCCCAAGGACCGCGACCGGCACCCCGACTACGTGCCCACGGTCCCCGCCGAGCCCGCCCTGCCCCGGCAGGAGCCGGGCCGGCGCCCCACCAGACCGCTGCCGTACGACCTGTCCGCCGACGCCACGGCGGGCGACGGCACCCTCCGCGCCGACTTCGCCAACCACGGCCGCGCGGGCGCCCACTTCCACGTCACCTCCCGGAGCCATCCCGGCGGCCCGTGGGGGTACACCGTCGAGGCGGGCAAGCGGCTGTCCGGCGAGTGGAGCGCGGCGCCCGGCAAGGCCGGCTACGACATCGAGGTGCACGGTCCGGACGGCTTCCAGCGGCGGTTCGCGGGGGCCCTCACCGGTGACGGCCCGCAGGTGAGCGCGCGCCACGACGGCAGGACCGGACAGCTCAGGCTGACCCTCAGCAACCCGGGCCGCACCACGGTACGGCTCACCGTCAGGGACGGACACCTGGACGGGCAGTCGGACACCTACCGGCTGCGCCCGGGCGCGCGGGTGACCCACACCGCGGATCTGCGCCGCAGCCACCAGTGGTACGACGTGACGGTGGTGTCCGACCACGACAGCACCTTCGTGCGGCGGCTCGCGGGCCATGTCGGGACGGGCCGCGCGGGCTTGAGCGACCCCGGGCTCGCGACCGGCTGAACCACCCCGCCCCCGGGCCCACGCCATGGGCCCGGGGATCCACCGGGTCAGGGCAGCGTCCAGATCAGGTTCGTCACGACGTAGAAGACGACGACCCAGAACACCATCACCGTGGCGACGATGCCGAGGCCCAGGAGATTGGTCTTCGTCGCCGACGCGCCCGGTGACGGCCGCAGCCATCGCTTGAGCAGCCGGTTCACGTAGTAGGGCATGGTGACGAAGCTCATGATGAAGCTCGACAGCAAGTTGCCCACCAGCAGCCCGAGCCAGAGCGGCAGCTTCAGCGGTGACAGGGCGAGCGTCAGAAGCACCACGGTCGGGTACAGGCCGACCCACACGGCGATGGCGGTCTTGGTCTCGGACGGTGGCGGCGCTTCCTTGCCGTTCTCCTCGAAGGCGAACCAGCTGCCGAAGGAGTTGTCGATGGTGCGCAGCTTGAAGTCCTTGAACTTCTCCCCTTCGGCAAGGGCCTCCCGCCGCTGGGCCGACGTCAGCCAGGCATCGAGGTGCTCGGCGTTGTCGAACCGGTACAGCGTGGTCCACTCGTCCTGAAGACCCTCGATCGGGCGGAAGAGCTCGGTTCCGCGGAATCCCTCGAAGGTGCTCTCCTCCTGGTTCAGGCGGTGCTGCCACTCGAGGAAACTGTCGACGTGCTCCGGGGCGACGCGGTGGGTGACCACCACCGTCACCAGCGGATCAGCCGGCTGCTTGCCGCCGCTGATGACCTGCTGGGTCGCGGGACCGTCGAAGTATTTGCCGCCGCTGTCGAGAAAGCGCTGCCGGGTCGCGCAGTTCATCCACGCCTGCAAGTGGGCTATCGAGTCGAACCGGTAGACGACGGTCCAGTCGGGCTGCACGTCTGTCGGCGGGGAGATCTCGGCACCGAGGTAGCCGGGGTAGCCCGCGGCCGCGGTGTTGAGGTCCCGCTGCCACGTTTCGTACTCCCGCTCCAGCCCGGGCTGGACCTTTTGGCCGATGATGACGGTTGCCGCGGAGTCGTCGGGGCTCTCGGTGTTCATCGTCTCACTCCCTGGGCACCGACCGGTCCTCGCCGAGCCGTCGGTAGATCCGTTCCGGAGTCAGGGGCAGCGCACGGCAGCGTACGCCCGTGGCATCGTGCAGCGCGTTGGCCAGCGCGGGGGCCACCGGGTTGATGCAGCATTCCGCCATCCCCTTCGAGCGCAGGGGCCCGAAGGAGTCGGCCGAATCCACCAGGAGCACGTCGGTGCGGGGGATGTCGGCGTAGGTGGGAATGCGATAGTTGCGCAGGTTGGGGTTGACCACGGCACCGTTCGCGTCGATGTGGTGGTTCTCGGTCAGCGCGAAGCCGATCCCCTGGGCGACCCCGCCTTCCACCTGCCCCCGGACCTGCGCGGGGTTGATGACGACTGCGGCGTCGGTCGCCTGGACGCTGCGCAGCACACGGATCTCACCCGTCACCCGATGGACCGCGATGCGGAATCCGTGGGCGTTGGAGGTGACGCTGCGCGGCGAGCCGTAGGCCTTGCGGGCCGCGGTGAACCGGATTCCGCGCGCCCGGGCAGACGCGAGGAGTTCGTCCAATGACACGTACCGGTCGCCGCAGACGACGCCCCCGTCCTCCAGCGAGCACGCCGCGAGGTCCGCGCCCGTGTGCGCGGCGGCGAATTCCAGGATGCGGTCGCGCACGGCATCGGCCGCCCGGAGTACCGCGTTGCCCGCCACGAAGAGCCCCGCGCTCGCGAAGGCACCGGTGTCGAACCCCGTGCGGTCGGTGTCGGATTGCACCAGCCGGATCCGCGACGGCGTCGTGCCCAGCCGGCCGGCCGCGATCTGCACATGCGCGGTCGACGTGCCCTCACCGAATTCGACGGTCCCGACGGCCAGTTCGTACACCAGGTCGTCGCCGAGGGTGACCCAGGCCTCCGAGATGTGCTCGGTCGGGGGCGCCGTCTCGTGCAGGGACGTCGCGACGCCGGTACCGAGAAGCCACCCGGGCCCGGGGGGTGGCTCGTCGGCGGTGCGGGCCATGGCGCCCTCCACCAGGTCCAGGCACTTCACGATCCCGTCCTCGCCGTACATCACGTCATCGGGGCCCTCCTGCATGGCGACGAGCGGCTCACCCGGCCGCACCACATTGCGCCGTCGCAGTTCGATCGGATCGATGCGCAGGGCGCGCGCCAGTTCGTCCATCGCCGATTCCACCGCGAACGCCGGTTGCGTCATCCCGTAGCCGCGCAGCGCCCCGCTGGGCACGGTGTTCGTATAGACGGAGAACGCGTCGTACTTCTTGTTGGGGCAGCGGTAGATCATGACGGCGGCGCCGCCCGCGTACAGCGTCTCGCCGCCGTGGTTGCCATAGGCGCCCGTGTCCGCCACGTTGCGGACCTGGAGCGCCGTGAGGGTTCCGTCCGCCTTCGCGCCGAGTGTGACCGTCAGCGTCATCGGATGCCGTGTGGACGCGGTGGTGAACTCCTCCTCACGGGTGTATTCGAAGCAGACGGGCCGTCCGGTGTCCAAGGCGGCGAGCGCCACCAGATCCTCCGAGATCACTTCCTGTTTGCCGCCGAAGCCGCCACCGACGCGTTCGCAGAACACCCTGAGCTGGTCCGGGCGCAGCGCGAAGAGATAGGAAATCTTGGACTTCGCGATCGACGGCGACTGTGAACTGGTGCGAATGTTCAGCCGGCCGTTCTCCATCCAGGCGATCGAGCCGTGGGTTTCGAGATGCGCGTGCTGCACGCGCGGCGAGAAGTACGTGCCCTCGTGGATCACATCGGCCTCGGCGAAGCCCGCGTCGACGTCCCCGATGTGGGAATGGATCTCGAACAGGACGTTGTGGACGGGGTCGCGGACGAAGGGGTCGTCCGTGTCGTGAATTTGCGGCGCCGCCTCGGTCATCGCCTCTTCGGGGTCGAACACCGGCGGCAGCACCTCGTATGCGACGGAGACCTTCCGGCAGCCCTCTTCCGCCGCCCTGACGGAATCGGCCAGCACCGCCACAACACGCTGGCCGACGAACCGCACCGTGTTGTCGAGAACGAAGGTGTCGTCCGGATCGACGAGATGGTCGGTATGGATCGCGGTGGTGAAACGCTTGCGCGGCACGTCTTCCCAGCTGTAGACCCGGTGCACGCCGGGAACGGCCAGTGCGGCGGTCTTGTCGACCGAGACGATCCGGGCGTGCGCGTGCGGCGAGTGCAGGACCTTGAGGTGCAGCATGCCCTCGATGTGGGTGTCCATCGTGAATTCGGCGCGGCCGGTCACCACCTCGTCGGCCGCCGGTGCGCCGACGCTCCTGCCGACGGCCTCTCCCGGCGCGGCCCTCTCCACACCGGCGACGCCCTTCACGGCATCCTCGATTCCGCGGTAGCCGGTGCAGCGGCACAGGTTGCCCTTCAGCGAGTGCGGCAGGTCCTCCTTCTGGGACTCGGTGAGCGCCGCCGACGTCATGATCATCCCTGCGGTGCAGAAGCCGCACTGGAAGCCGGGCGCGTCGCGGAACTGCCGCTGCACGGGGTGCAGATCGCCGGGTGTCCCGAGACCCTCGATCGTCGTCACCTCACGGCCGTCCGCGCGGAAGGCGGGAGTGATGCAGCTGTGGACCGGGTCGCCGTCCAGCCACACCGTGCACGCGCCGCAGTCGCCCGCGTCGCAGCCCTTTTTCACGCCGTGGTGCCCGAGTGAGCGGAGGAAGGTGCGCAGGCACTGACCGGGTTCCGGTTCGTCGTCGAAGGTCTTGCCGTTCACGATGTACGTCACACCGGGCCCCCAGCCGTGAGTTCGCGGCGAATCTCCTCGGCGAAGTGCCGTGTCAGATGGCGGCGGTGGTCGGGGCTCCCATTCGGGTCGGCGAACCAGTCGCCGTCGGGGACGGCCTCGATACTGCGCGCCAGACGTCGGGCGTCGGGCATGGTGTCGAAGGCGATGCGCACGGGCCGGACGGTGCCGGCCGTGACGGTGAGCAAAAGGTCGTTCGCTCCCGGCGTTCGCGTACCGACGAGGAATACCGTCGAACGGCCGAGCCTGGTCAGCGAAAAGCGGCGGTGCGCCGGACGCTTCCTCAGCGCGTGTGCCGGAATGTGGATACGCCGCAGCATTTCCCCGGGAGCGAGGATGTTTTGATGGTCGCCGGTGACGAAGTCGACGGCGTCGACGCTTCGTGTCGTTCCGTCAGGAGCCCACAGTTCGTATTGTGCCTCGAGTGCGACCGTCAGCGTGATCATCGGTCCCGCGGGCAGCGACAGGCAGATATTCCCGCCGACGGTCGCCGAGTTCCAGACTTTGAACGAGGACAAGAACGCCTCGCAGCTCTTCGCCAACAGCCCGCCCGCGGTCCAGTCATCCGGCGGCGCGAAGGCATGAAGGTCGCGGATGGTGCATGTGGCGCCCACATCGAGGCCCGTGTGACTCGGGTCAAGGGAATTCCAGCGCAACGGTGTCAGATCGATCAGGCGGCGCAGGCCCGGCTGCTCCACGGAATACAGCCAGGTGCCGCCCGCGAGCCAAGCGTCGCCTTCTCGCCAGTCCACGCCTGGCTCGGAGGACGGTCGCCGTATCACTTCGGTGATGGTGTTGAGGTCCATGGGAAGCGATCTCCCTTACGGCGGACGCGAACACTACTTCCAGCCTATCGCTGAACCGTTCGCCCGCCCGAGTTGCGGAACTCGGGAAAGAGTGCTCAGCGATTCCTTTCCGGTTTCAGGTCTGCGGGCCTCCGGCCCCCGAGGTGCGGGCCCGGAAGCCCGCCGGGGTCTCGCCCGCCCGGCGGCGGAAGAACTTGGTGAAGACGGTGGCGTCGGGGAAGCCGAGCCGCTCCCCTACGGCGGTGGCGGACAGTTCGGTGTGCACCAGCAGCCGCTTCGCCTCCAGCAGCACCCGGTCGTCGATGAACCGCTTGGCGCCGCACCCGACGGCGGCGCGGGTGGCCCGGGTGAGGGTGCGCACGCTGTAGCCCAGCCGTGCGGCGTAGTCCTCCACCCGGTGCGTACGGGCGAAGTCGCGCTCCACCGCATGGCGGAACCGCCGGAACGCCTCGCTGCCCGCGTCGCGGCCGCCCTCCGCGCCCGGCAGATGGGCCAGCCGCAGCACGAGCACGGCCACCAGGTGGCGCACCACCTCGATATGCGCCTCCAGGGGCCCGGCCATCGCCCGGTATTCGCCCTCCAGCAGGTCCCGGGCGGCCCGTACCGCCTCCCCGGCCTCCCCCTCGGGGGTCAGCGGGGACTGCCACGCGTAGCCGTGCAGCCGGGCGGCCTCCGCGGTGGCGGCGTCCAGGTAGCCGGCCGGGAAGAGCACGACGGTGCCCTGGGCGGTGGCGAGGTCGGAGCGGAACTGGTGGATCTGGCCGGGGCGCACCCACATCCAGCTGCCCTCGGCCAGCTCGTGCTCGGTGAAGTCCACCGAGCAGCGCAGCACCCCGGAGCGCACGCTGATCAGCTGGTGGAAGGCGAGCCGCATCGGGGCGTAGGCGTCGAGGTCATGGCCACGGGCGCGGGCGAGCAGCCCGGCGAAGTCGAGGACCGCCGCTCCCGGCGGGGCTCCCACGGAGGGCCGGAACGGAACCTCGGTGACCTCAGTGTGTCCGTTTCTGTCCATAGCGCGTCCTCAGTGTACGGCTGTGAGCCTTCGGATGGCTTCTAGCGTGGAGGGCGAGCCGAGGGCGGTGACCGAAAGAGTCGGCGTCCGCCCTTCCCGTGAGAGAGCCGAGGGGAGCGTACCGCCGTGCGATTGATCGTGGGCATGACAGGAGCCACGGGTGCCGTGTTCGGCATCCGGCTGCTGGAGGCGCTGGCCGAACTGCCCGAGGTGGAAACCCATCTGGTGCTCAGCCGCTGGGCCCGGACCACGATCGAGCTGGAGACCGGCCGGTCCGCCCGCGAGGTGGCCGCGCTCGCCGACGAGGCCCACTCCGCCGAGAACCAGGGCGCCGCGATCTCCTCCGGATCCTTCCGGACCGACGGCATGATCATCGCGCCGTGCTCGATGAAGACCCTCGCCGGAATCCGGGCCGGATACGCCGAAGGGCTGGTCGCCCGCGCCGCCGATGTGGTCCTCAAGGAGCGGCGCAGGCTGGTCCTGCTGCCCCGGGAGACCCCGCTGAGCGACATCCACCTGGAGAACATGCTCGCGCTGTCCCGGATGGGGGTGCGCATGGTGCCGCCCATGCCCGCCTTCTACAACCACCCCGAGTCGGTGGACGACATCGTCGACCACATCACGGCCCGGCTGCTCGACCAGTTCGACCTGCCCGCGCCCACCGCCAAGCGCTGGGCGGGCATGCGCGCCGCGCGCACCTCCGTATAGAGAAGGAGTTCCCATGGCCTACGACGACCTCCGCGGCTTCCTCGACGCCCTCGAGAAGGAGGGCCAGTTGCTGCGCGTCCCCGACGAGGTGATGCCGGAGCCGGACATCGCCGCCGCCGCCAACGCCGCCCCGCGGCTGGGCGACCACGCCCCCGCGCTGTACTTCGACAACGTCAAGGGCTTCACCGACGCCCGCATCGCGCTCAACGTGCACGGCTCCTGGGCCAATCACGCGCTCGCCCTCGGCCTGCCCAAGGAGACGGGCACCAAGGAGCAGGTGGAGGAGTTCATCCGCCGCTGGGACACCTTCCCGGTCGCCCCGGAGTGGCGCGAGAACCCGCCGTGGGCCGAGAACACCCTGGAGGGCGAGGACGCCGACATCTTCCGGGTGCTGCCGCTGATCCGGCTCAACGACGGTGACGGCGGCTTCTACATCGACAAGGCCGCGGTCGTCTCCAAGGACCCCGCCGACCCCGAGCACAGCGGCAAGCAGAACGTCGGCATCTACCGCATCGAGGTCAAGGGCCAGCGGCGGCTCGCGATCCAGCCGGTGCCGATGCACGACATCGCGCAGCATCTGCACACCGCCGAGGAGCGGGGCGAGGACCTGCCGGTGGCCATCACGCTCGGCAACGAACCGGTGATCTCCATCGTCGCCTCCACCCCCATGGAGTACGACCAGAACGAGTACGAGCTGGCCGGGGCGCTGCGCGGCGCGCCCGCCCCGGTGGCGAAGGCGCCGCTCACCGGGCTGCCCGTGCCGTGGGGCAGCGAAGTGGTCATCGAAGGTGTCATCGAGGGCCGCAAGCGGGAGATCGAGGGCCCGTTCGGCGAGTTCACCGGGCACTACTCCGGCGGCCGCACCATGCCGGTCATCCGCATCGACCGGATCTCGTACCGCACGCACCCGGTCTTCGAACACCTCTACCTCGGCATGCCGTGGACCGAGGTGGACTACCTGATCGCAGCCAACACCTGTGTGCCGCTGTACAAGCAGCTCACCCGGGACTTCCCGGAGGTCCGGGCGGTCAACGCGATGTACACCCACGGGCTGGTCGTCATCGTCTCCACCAAGAAGCGGTACGGCGGTTTCGCCAAGGCCGTCGGCATGCGGGTGCTGACCACCCCGCACGGGCTCGGCTACGCGGCCACCGTGATCGTGGTGGACGAGGACGTCGACCCGTTCAACCTGCCGCAGGTGATGTGGGCGCTGTCCACCAAGATGAACCCGGACGGCGATCTGGTCCAGGTCCCGGGGCTCCCGGTGCTCGAACTGGCCCCGCAGGCCCGTACGCCCGGCATCACGGACAAGCTCGTCATCGACGCCACCACCCCCGTCTCCCCCGACAACCGCGGCAACTACGGCACCCAGGTGCGCGATCTGCCGGAGGCGGCCGAGTGGCTGACCCGGCTGCAGAAGCTCGCCGCCGCCCGCTGAACCACCGCCGTCACCCACTCCACGGAAAGGACCGAGATGTCCGACACCCCTTCGCTGTGCCCGCGTTGCGCCCACGAGACGATCGAGCACATCTTCAGCTCTCCCGTCCCCGGGGTCTGGGAGGTGCTGCGGTGCGGGCGGTGCCTCTACATGTGGCGCACCAGCGAACCCGCCCGTCGCACCCGGCGCGACGCCTACCCCGAGGAGTTCATGATGACGCCCGAGGACATCGCCGCCGCGCCGGAGGTGCCCGCCGTGCCGCCGCTGCGGGCGGCCACGGCCTGAACGGGCTGCCAGGCGACGGGATCCTGGACCGCGAACCGGGCGTGCCAGGAGGGCTTGCGCTTGATGGCGCGCACCAGGTCCGCCCGGGTGCCGAAGTGGTAGCCGACCGCGGCGACATCGCCCTGTCCGGCCGCCTCGCTGATCTGCCGGTTGGACACCGCGACCAGCCCGTGTCCGGCGTGGAGCCGCCCGGTTTCCCGCTGCCGGGATCAGTGCCCGGGCGCGGGCGGGCGGCAGCGCAGGGCGGTCACCGGGCCGGACAGCCGGGCGGGCCCCGCCGCGTACGGAAGGAGCACGGTCTGCCCCTGCGCCACGTCGAGCGAGGTCCCGGAGCCGCAGGTCAGCGTCCCGGCACCGGTGAGGCAGACCAGCACCGAGAAACCCGCGTCCAGCGTGGCCGCCGGTTCGCCCCGGCACAGCTCGGCGCGGAAGCAGGGGTCGGCGTCCGGCGGGAGCACGCTCCCGGTCCCGGCCGCCGCGCCCGGTCCGCGCAGCCGGTCCAGCGCGGCGGCGGACAGGCCCCGGCGGTCGACTGTTCCGAGGGCCAGGTCGAAGCCGAGGCCGAGATGGCCCTCGGCGGCACCGTCGATCGCGAACCCCTCCCACTCCAGCAGCACCGAGAAGTCGGTCGGCTCCTGGAGTTCCACCAGCAGCACCCCCGCGCCGATCGCGTGCGGCATCCCCGCCGGGCACAGCAGCGCGTCGCCCGGGGCGACCGGCACCCGGTGGACGGCCTCCAGCATCGCGCCCGCGTCACCGGCCGCGACCCAGCCGGCCAGCTCGTCGGCGCTGACGTCGCGGGCGAAACCGAGCCGGACCTCGGCGCCGGGGGCGGCGTCCAGGACGTACCACGCCTCGGTCTTGCCGTGCGCGCTGCCCAGATGGGCACGGGCGAACGCGCGGTCGGGATGGGTGTGCAGGGGCAGCCGCTGCCCGGCGTCCAGCAGCTTGACCAGCAGCGCGGTGTCGGCCCCGTACGCCGCCGTGTGCTCCGGCCCCAGCCAGGCGGCCGGGTCGGCGGCCACGGCGTCGGCCAGCCGGACGCCGCCGGGCAGCGTGGTCAGCCCGGCCGGGGACCGGGCGAAGCGGGAGGTGGTCGAGGCGACCCAGTCCTCGGGGCGATAGCCGTCGCCGGCCGGCGCGGTGCGCCGGAAGCGGGCGATGGCGCCGGAGTCGCGGTAGAAGGAGCGCGGCTGATTCGGCGTCAGCGGGATGGGCGCGGCGGCGGGCTCGGCGGTCATGCGGGGCTTCTCCCGGTCGGATACGGCCGTACGAGATGTGCGGGGCCGGGGCGGGGAGCGGCGGGCGGGTCAGGGGCACCCGCCGCTCCCCGCCGGTCCACGGGTCGTCAGACGGCGGGATGCCAGTGGTGGAACCAGCCCTCGGGCTGGCGGTCCAGCGCCTGGTCGAGGGAGCGGCCCGGCAGGAACGGGCGGCCGTGCTCGCGGATGACCGCGTTCAGCTCGTCCAGCCGCCCCCGGGCCTGCTCGATGCCCTTGGCGCGCTCGGCCGGGTCGTGGGTGGAGACGGCGTCGCGCCAGATGGACCGGCCCGCCAGATAGCCGCACGCCCCGGCCTGGGCGGAGATCCGCACCTGGGTACGGAAGTCCTCGTAGCCGACGCCCGCGGACAGGATCACCCAGGGGACGTGGACCGAGGAGTCCAGCTCCTTGCACGCCGCGGCGGCCGCCTCGCGGCCCTGCTCGGTGTCGACGTAGCCGGGGAACTCGACCTTGAGCATGTCGACGCCGAGCCGGTCGGCGTCCACGGCCGACCGGATGATGCCCGCGACCCGGCGCTCCTTCCACTCCGCCGAGGACGGGTCCTCGCCGGGCAGCGGGTACCAGATGGGCTCGACGACCAGCGGCAGGCTCAGCTCCGCGCACTCGGCCACCAGGTCGCGTACCACCTGGCGCTGGTGTTCGGCGGTGGCCGGGTCGCCGTCCGGGCGGTACCACCACAGCAGTTTGGCCACATCCGCGCCGGACAGCTTGATCTGCCGGGTGGACCAGCCCTCGCGGTGCCGGGTGCGGCGCGGCCCCTCGGGGATGCTGTAGTCCTCGTCCTCGATGCTGGCCATCAGGCCGACGTCGCGCGGCACGGCGCCGCTCGCGGTGAGGTGGCCGATGCCGTAATGGGCGTCGAGGAGCACGGCGGTCACGCTGGGCGCGACGGCGCGGATGACGGCGTCCTTCGCCCGGACCACGTCGGCGAAGCCCACCGTGGAGGGGTCCGGGGCGAGCAGTTCGGCGAAGTCCGAGAGATGGTCGAGGGCGCAGATCAGGAAGAAGCCGTCCTCGCTGGTCACACGGGTCAGTCCGCGCAGTTTGCCCGGGTCGGTGGTCAGGTCAGGCGTGGTCATCGGGGTCCTTTCGGATACGGGCCGTTGCGGTCGGCCCTGTCGTGGAGCGAGCGGGCGAGCAGCAGCCCGCCCACGAACGTGTCACCGAGGCCGATGGTGGCCGCGGGGCGGCTGAGGTGGGGCGCGGGGACGCAGTCCGCGCGCAGCCCCTCCCCCACCGGCCCGTCGGCCGGGCGGTCCTCGGTGTAGCCGGCCGCCGGTGGCGGCTCCGGGTCGGCGGCGGGGGCGCCGCCCGCGGCCCGCGCGGCGGCGAGCAGGCTGCCCGTCATCAGCGCGGTCCGCTGTTCGGTGGGGTCGCCGCGGTGGACGGCGAGCACCCAGCCGTCCGCGTGCACACAGACCCGGTCCAGGTGGTACGCGGTGGCGAAGTGGGCCGCGGCGGCGACGGGCGTGGTACGGGCCGAGGGGCCGGCGAGCGCGGCGAGTTCGGACAGGCTCATGCCGACGGAGTCGGCCAGCGGGGCGTACTCGTCGCATCCCGCGCGCAGGGCGCGGACGCTGGTGAACTCGGCGAGTTCGAGATGGATCAGCGGCAGTCCGGCGTCCCGCCAGGTGCGCGCGACCCCGGTGAGCCAGGCCCGGTCGGCGGGCCCGGTGCCGTCCTCGGGCAGCCCGTTCATGCCGGACAGCAGCCCCGCCGCCGCGGTGCGGGCCAGTTCGCCGGAGCGGGCGGCGAACCATTCGTCGCGCTCGATCCCGTCGTCCATGAACCGAAGGATGATCCGGGAGGAGCGGGGCAGCCCGCCGGGCAGTCCGGGGGCGGGGGTGCCCGCGGCGAACTCCAGGACGGCGTGCGGCTGTTTGGGCACATTACCGGTGGGCGCGTCGGCGCCGGCCAGCCGCCCGGCGGGGGCGGTGCCCGCGGCCGTGCACAGCGTCACGTCGGGATGGAGCACCGCGAGCTGCTCGGCGCTGCGGTCGGCCAGCGGGACGACGCCGGGCGCGCCGAGCACGGCGAGCGCCCAAGCGGCCTGCGGTCCGGTGCCGCCGAGTTGCACCCGGTCGGGTGCGCCGAGCAGGGTGGCCACCCAGTCGGTGCCGCCGGGCCACGGCACGGCGATCTCGCCGCCGCGGCCGTGGCGGATGCGGCCGATGACCTCGGCGGCGACCTCACCGGCGGGTCCGGGCGCGGTGGCCTGGGCGGCGAGGGCGGCGATCCGCTCCGGGCCCATCCGGCGGACGTGGTCGACGCAGGCACTGAACCCGGCCAGTACGGGGGCGGCCTGCCGGGCCCGGGCGCGGACCCGGCCGGCCAGCGCGCGGTACCGCTCGGCCCACAGCTCGTCGCGGGCGACGACGCGCGGGACGGACAGGCCGGTGCGGGAGGTCACTGCTTCACCGCCCCGGAGGTGATGCCCGCGACGATGCGGCGCTGGAACACCATGACGATCAGCACCAGCGGCAGGGTGACCACGACGGACGCGGCGGCCATGTCGCCCCAGGGCACGAAGTACTGGGACTGGAAGCCCGCGATGCCGACCGGCACGGTCTGGTGCTCGGGAGAGGAGGTGAAGGCCAGCGCGAGCATGAACTCGTTCCAGTTGGTGATGAAGCCGAGCATTCCGGCGGCCGCGATCCCGGGCAGCGCGAGCGGCAGGATGACGCTGCGCAGGGTGCGCAGCAGTCCCGCGCCGTCGATGGCCGCGGCCTCGTCCAGCTGGGTGGGCAGGGACCGGAAGTGCGCGTACAGCACGAAGATCATCAGCGGCAGGGCGAGCCCGACGTACGAACCGGAAAGGCCCGTATAGGTGTCGAGCAGCCCGAGGGCGTTGAGCACCAGATAGAGCGGGACGACGATCGAGATCTGCGGGAACATCGACAGGCCGAGGACGACGGCGAGCACCACGCCCTTGCCGGGCACCGGCAGCCGGGCGAGGGCATAGGTGGCCAGGGCCGCCAGCAGCAGCCCGATCGTGGTCGCGGTGACCGTGACGATGACGCTGTTGACCAGGTACTTGCCGAACTCGTAGTCGGTGAAGACGGCCCGGTAGTGCTCCAGGGTGCCCGGGACGGGCAGCCAGTGCGGGGTCACCGAGGACAGGTCGCGGTCCCGCTGGAAGGACGTGCTGAGCTGCCACAGGAACGGTGCGACGGACCAGAGCACGACGGCGGCGACGGCCAGCCGGAACAGCGTCCGGCGGCGGGCCCGGATGGCGGCGGGCGCGGCGGGGACGGGCGCGGGGATGGCGGTCATGGCTCAGCCCTCCAGGGCGCGGTAGCGCCGGCTCAGGTAATAGGCGAAGCCCGCGGCGATGAGCACTTCGGTGAGGAAGGCGGCGGTGGCGATCATCGAGCCGTAGCCCAGTTCGAGACCGGAGAAGAGGGTCTTGTAGCCGAAGGTGGACAGCGTCTCGGTGGAGTCCGCCGGTCCGCCGCCGGTGAGGACGTACGGCAGGTCGAAGACCCGGAAGGCGTCGAGGACCCGGATGAGGGCGGCGATCAGCAGGGCGGGCGCGATCACCGGCAGGGTGAGGGAGCGGAAGGTGCGCCAGGGCGAGGCGCCGTCGATCTTCGCGGACTCGCCCAGTTCCTTCGGCACGGTCTGCAGCGCGGCGAGCACCAGCAGCGCCATGAACGGGGTGGTCTTCCAGACGTCGGCGAGCCCGATGGTGGGCAGGGCGGTGTGCGGATCGCCGAGGAAGTTGATGTAGCCGTCGGTCAGATGGAGGCGGGTCAGCAGGTAGTTGGCGACACCGGACTGGCCGTCGAAGATCCAGCCGAACATCCGCGAGGTGACGACGGTGGGGATGGCCCACGGGATGAGGACGGCGGCGCGGGCCCAGCCGCGGCCGCGGAAGGACTGGTGCAGCACGAGGGCGAAGCCGATGCCGAGCGCGGTCTCCACCAGGGTGGTGCCGAAGGCGAAGGCCACCGTGCGCCACCAGGCGTTCCAGAACAGGTCGTCGCCGAGCAGCCGGGACAGATTGGCGGTGCCGGTGAAGTGCGATCCGGTGGAGAACCCGGCGTCGTGCAGGGACAGCCACAGGGTGCGCAGCACCGGGTAGAGGGAGACGGCGAGGACGGCGGCGAGCGCGGGCGCCAGCAGCACGATGCCCGTCAGGCGCGGGCCCGCGGACGAGGACGCGCGCCGGGGCGCGCGGCGGCGCGGGGCGTCGGGGCCGGGCGTGAGCTGCGGCTGCTCCAGGGAGGGTGCGCGGTGCTTGCCGCGCAGCGGGGTGTGTCCGGGGGTTCTGTGGAAGAAGGCGAGGTGGCCCATCAGACGATCGCCTCCAGGTCGCGCCGGGCGGAGCGGAGGGTGCCGCGCACATCGCCGTGGACCAGGGCGCGGGAGACCGCGGACTGGAGGGCGAGGCTGACCCGGGAGTAGTGCGGGGTGACCGGGCGGGGCACGCCGTTGCCGAACGCCTCCTTCAGCTTGACCATCGCGGGCTGGGCCTTGGCGAGCTTCTTCTCGTCGTAGACCGAGACGCGGGAGGGGGCGTTGCCGAAGTCGAGCGCGAAGGCGAGCTGTGCCTCGGTGCCTGCGAGCCAGTGCAGGAAGTCCATGGCACCTTCCTTGTTGCGGGATCCCGCCGCGACGCCCAGCTGATAGCCGCCGAGGCAGGAGGAGGACGTGCCACCGGGGAAACGGGGCAGCGGGGCGACGTCGACCTTGCCGACGACCTTGGACTGGTCCGGGTTCTGGGAGACGCCGTAGACATAGCTCCAGTGCCGCATCATCCCGACCCGGCCCGCGGTGAAGGGCCGACGGCTGGGTTCCTCGTCCCACGAGAACACCTCGGAGGGGCTGACCTTGTAGCGGTACACCAGGTCGCGCATGAACTGGACGGCCTCGACACAGGCGGGGCTGTCCACGCCGACCGCGCCCGAGGGGTCGATGATGTGGCCGCGGTTGGAGGCGATGAACTCGACCAGGTCGCACAGCAGGATCTCGGCCTGTTTGGCCTGCCACAGATAGCCCATGGGCACCCGGCGGTGCTGCATCTCGGCCGCGATGTCGGCCAGTTCGTGCCAGCCGGTCGGCGGCTTGCGGCCCAGCGCCCGCATCAGGTCGGTGCGGTAGTAGAGGCCGCCCGCGTCCACGTACCAGGGCAGGGCGACGAGCCGGCCCTGGTAGGTGCACGCCTCGACCACACCGGGGAAGAAGGAGCGCCGCAGCGAGGCGGAGACGTCCTGGTCCAGGGGGTGCACCCAGCCCGCGTCGGCCAGTTCGGCGATCCACACCACGTCCTGGGCGAACACGTCGACCGTGCCGTCCTTGCGGGCCAGCAGCTGGGTGAGCTGCTGGTGGCATTCGGTGCTGGAGCTGGGTGGCGGCAGGTTGCGGACGGTCACCCGGTAGCGGCTCTGGGCGGCGTTGTACCGGTCGGCGAAGGACTGCATGCCGGCCGCGCCACCGGTGAACGCCGCGCAGGCGAAGGTGAGTTCGGTGCGTCGGCCGCCACCGCCGCCCACCCGCCGGGCCGGTTCGTCACCACCCCCGCAGGCGGTGAACAGGGGCGCGGCGGCGAGGGTGCCGAGGGTGAGGGCGCCGGTGGAAAGTGCCCGGCGGCGGGTCCACGGTGGTTCGGGACGGTTGGGTGGGTGCGGCTCCACGGCGACTCCAGTGACGCGACGCAAAGGCTATGCGGAGAGGTACGCAGAAAGACGTACAAAGAAGCGCTGGTTTATGCGGCTCTTTGCTGCAAGCTACGGCGGCAGCATCCACCGGTCAAGGGCCGTGCTGCAGCTTCTTGCGGTAAGGTGCGAGAATGTGCGGTGTTGCGCAGGTCGAGAAGGGGGAGCACACGATGACGTCAGCTGAGGGGACCCGGGCGGCGAACCTGCCCGCGCGCCGCCGGGCCGACCTCACCGCCTTCATCCAGCAGCGTGGCCAGGCCACCATCGGGGAGCTGGCGAAGGAGTTCGCCGTCTCGGTGGACACCGTACGGCGTGACCTGGACCATCTCGCGGCGCGCGGCCTGGTGGCGCGCACCCACGGCGGGGCGGTGCCGGGCGGCGAGCTGGCCACGGCGGACAGCCCGGTGGCGGACCGGATGAACGAGCGCCGGGAGGCCAAGGAGGCCATCGGGGCCGCCGCCGCCCGTCTGGTGCGGGACAACGAGACGCTTCTGGTCAACGGCGGCACCACGGTGCTCTCGGCGGTCGCCGCGCTCGGCGGCCACCGGGGGCTGACGATCGTCACCAACAATCTGCGAGTCCCGGGCATGGTCCCGGTTCAGGCGCTGCGCGATCTGTTCGTCCTCGGCGGCGGCTGCCGGACCTCCGCGCTGGTCACCATCGGCCCGATCCGCTTCCCCGACACCGCCGGGGTGAGCGCGGACACCGCCCTCATCGCGGTGGGCGGGGTCAGCGCCTCGGGGCTTTCGGTGTCCAGCATCCCGGAGGCGCAGATGATCCAGGAGATGATGGACTCCGCGTCCCGGGTCGTGGTGCTGGCGGACTCGGCCAAGTTCGAGCGCCGGGCGCTGGCCCGGATCTGCCCGCTCAGCCGCATCGACGTGCTGGTCAGCGAGCGCCCGCCGGGCGATGAGCTGGCCCGCACCCTGGAGCGGGCCGAGGTCGCCCTCGCCGGTCCGTACCTCCCCGAAGACGGCTGACCCCGCCGGGCGCGCGGCGCGGCGGGGTGCCAGGGGGCCAGGGGCGCCCGGGGTTGCGGGACGCCCGGGGATCACATGAGCCGGTCCTTGGCCTTGTAGTACGCCCCGGCGAAGGGCAGGAACCAGGCCGTCCCGTTACAGAAGGGCACCGGGATCTTCGGGAAGCCGATGCCGCGCAGCGGGTTGGCCTCCGGGTGGCCGTCCATCACCTCGGCCATGGCGCGCCCCATGTACGTGGCCATCTGGACGCCGTGGCCGCAGATCGCGGCCCGAGAACACGGTGGTGATGGAGGCCACCAGCACGCTGAGCGACAGCGCGGCGGGCCACTTGCTTCAGGTCGGCGACACCTCGCCGATGCACGCCACGGCCACCGGCCACGCGGTCCCCGCCCTTCTCCCCGCCGACGAGGTCGACGAGGTCATCGCGGACGGCCTGGCCCGCTACGGGGACGCCACCATCACCGATCCGCACGAGTTGCGCGCGGAGCTGGAGCGGGTCCGGCGGGACGGGTACGCCGTGAACCGCGATCAGTACCTGCCCGACGTCTGCGCCATCGCCGCGCCGATCGTCGCGGGGAGCGGAGCCCCGGTGGCCACCGTCGCCATCTCCATGCCCGACTCCCGCTACGACCCGCACGAGGTGGACCGGTCGGGGCGGCTGGTGGCCGACACGGCGGCGGAGATTAGCGCCCGTCGTTTCGAGTGATGTCCGTGATGTCCGTGATGCCGGTAGACATCCGGGCCATATTCGGCGAGTGAATAGCTCTTTGTCAATAAATCTATTTACCGAAAGAGGCACCCGTGGACGGGGAAGAGACATCGGATCTGTCGCGCGGGATTTCCGCGCATGCTGCCTAGAATTCGCCTCTTTCCGTTGACCTCATCCGATGTTTCTCCTAGGTTTCGGTCGACCCTGAACTCTGGAGGCGGTAGATGAGATCCACGCTCAGGCGCATTTCCCTGGCCGCCGTCGCGGCCATGGCCGTCCTCACCGCGGCACTGCCGGGCACCGCGACGGCGCAGGGAGGGCAGGGGCAGCAGGGGCGTACGTACCACGTCGCCACCTGGGGCTCCGACCGGGGCGGCGGCAGCGAGCGCCATCCCCTGCGCACCATCGGCCGCTGCACCGACCTGGTCCGGCCCGGGGACACCTGTCTGATCCACCGCGGCGACTACCGCGAGCGGGTCGCCCCGCCCTCGGGCCGCGCGGGCGCCCCGATCACCCTCGCGGCGTACGGGGACGGACCGGTCACCATCGACGGGACGCGGACCGTGACCGGCTGGAAGGACGCGGGCGGCGGTCTGGTGGCCGCCGATGTCGGCCTTCCGCTCGCCCGCGACGAGAACGCGCTGTTCCTCGACGGCGGCCGCGCCATGGAGGGCCGCTGGCCCAACTCCGGCCCCGATCCGCTCAATCCGTCCTGGGCGGTCGCGGAGCGCACCTCCACCGACCAGCACATCGACGACCCCGATCTGCCAGGCGGCGACTTCACCGGCGCCACCGTCCATCTGTGGGCCGGGTCCAACCCGTGGAGCCAGCAGACCGGCACCGTGACCGCCACCTCGGACGGCGCCCTCGATTTCAAGGGCGGCAATTACCGCTGCACCCCGCTGTGCATGGGGAACCAGAACTACCGCAACTATTACCTGGTGGGCGCGAAAGCCACCCTCGACCAGCCCGGTGAGTGGTATTACGACACCGGCGAGAAGCGGCTGTATCTGGTCCCGCCCAAGGACGGCATGGCGGGCCACACGGTGACCGCGACATACGAGAAATGGGGCCTGGACCTCTCCGGCAGCTCCCATGTCACCGTCCGCGGTCTCGGGGTGTGGGGCACCTCGCTGCGCACCGGGGAGAAGAGCACCGGTGTGCTGGTCGAGGGGTTGCGGGCCCGCTACATCTCCGAGTTCTCCACCCTGCCCATGCCGCGCGACGACGAGCTGGCCATCCCGCCGGGCGAGGGCCACATCGTCGCCTCCCGGGTGCTCGACTCCGGCGTCCAGATCCTCGGCACCGGCAACACGCTGCGGGACAGCGACATCGGCTACTCCGCGGGGACCGGGGTGCTGCTGCGCGGCAGTGGCAACACCGTCACCAACAACTACATCCACGACGTGGGCTGGATGGGCAGCTACACCCCCGGCATCGAGATCAACGGCAGCGGGCAGACCGTCACCCGCAACACCGTCCGGCGCACCGGCCGGGCGAGCATCGACACCGCCTGGCAGCTGAACGGCGTGCCGTTCCACGACAACCGCATCGCCTACAACGACCTGTCCGAGGCCATGCGCACCTCGCGCGACGGCAGCCCCTTCTACGTCTGCTGCAACCTGGACGCGACCGGTACGAGCGTCGACCACAACACCGTCCATGACGCCGACGGCCAGGTCGGCTACTACATCGACAACTCCTCCAGCCGGTTCCTGCTGCACCACAACGTGGCCTACAACACCGGCAACCGTGCCACCTTCTTCAACGGCCACAGCGGGGTCAGCCTCGGCAACCGCGACCACAACTCGTCGTACGGGGCGGGGGTTTCCACCGCCGTGCGGCTGAGCGGCGCGACGGACGCCAGCGGCACGTACGTCAGCAACGTCGTGGCGCTCGGCCCGATGGAGATCTCCGGACCGGGCGATCCGGCCCCCGTCGTCCGCAACAACCTGCTGCCACCGGCCGATCCGCGGTACACCGACACCCGCAACGGCGAGCTGTGGCCCCGCGCCGGGTCCCCCGCCATCGACGCGGGCGAGACGGTGGACGGGGTGACCACCGGGGTGCGGGGTGCCGGTCCCGATCAGGGCGCGTACGAGTACGGGGCGCCCATCTGGTCGGCCGGATGCGACCTTCCGGGGTGTGAGTCGCGGGTGCGCAACGACGGCTGGAAGGCCACGTTCTCCGGCGGCGGTGACGCCTCCACGGCCGTCGACGGGGTGCAGACCACCCAGTGGAAGGCGGACACCGCCCAGGCCGCCGGGCAGTCCCTCACCCTGGACCTGGGCGCGGCGAAGACCTTCTCCCGGCTGGCGATCGACGCCGGACTGGACGCCACGGGCCACCCCCACGGCTTCACGGTGTCCGTCAGCCGCGACGGCCACGACTGGGGCTCCCCCGTCGCCCGCGCCGCGGGCCGCTCCTTCACCCAGGACGCGGTCTTCGCGCAGCGCACGGCCCGCTACGTGCGGATCGAGCTGACCGCGGCCGGTGACGTGCCGTGGGCGGTGAACGAGATCCGGCTGTACGCGGACGGGCCGGACGCCGCCGCCACCCTGCAGGCCGAACGGGCTCAGGTGGTGCGCGGTGGCGAGCGCGGCGACGCGGCCACCGGCGTGCTGGGCTCCGGCGGTCTGCTCGGCTTCCGTCAGGTCTCGTTCGGCGCGGACGCCCCCGGCCGGCTGACGGTGCGGATGGCGTCGGCCGGCTGCGGCGGCTGTGCGCTGCGACTGCGGCTGGACGGACCCGAGGGCCGCGTGGTGGCGACGCTGCCGGTGCGGGACACGGGCGGCACGGACCAGTGGCGGGAGCGGTCGGTGCGGCTGGCGCGCGAGGTGACGGGCACCCATGATGTGTACCTCGTCGCGTCGGGTGCGCGGAAGGTGGCCGCGGTGGACTGGCTGACCGTGCGCGACTGAGAGCGGAGCTTCGCCGGAGCTGGAGCGTCCGGGCCGTTCAACGGCGGCCGAGGCGCTCCAGCCGCTCCAGCCGCTCGTTCACCCCGGGGCACAGCTCCCGGGCCGTGTCCAGGAAGGCCGCCAGGGCCGGAGAGCGGTCCTGGGCGCGGAAGGACATCACCAGATCCGGCAGTTCCACGCGCGGACTCATCTCGCACACCCAGGTGCCGGGCCGCGCCGCCACCCGCAGGCAGGCCGGGCCGAGCCCCACCCCGACCCCGCACGAGGCCAGCCCGATGATGGTGTGCACATCGCGGGCCTCGGTGACCCCGCCGCCCGGCGCGGCCGCCCCGGCTCCGTCGCCCAGCAGCGCGTCGAGCCATCCGGCGACCACCGGCTCCTCGTCCTGGGGCGCCACGATCAGATGCTGCCCCTTCAGCTGCTCGACGCTCACCTTCGGCTGCCCGGCAAGGGGATGGCCGGCTCCGACGACCGCGACCAGGTGGTCCCGGCCGACCGTGACCGACACCAGGTCCTCGGCACCGGCTCCCCGGGGCGCGCCACGCCCGATGGCGATGTCCAGCTCACCGTCGAGCAGGGCCGCCGCCGACCGGCAGGTCGACATCTCCTGCAGGCCCAACCGCACCTCGGGGCGTTCGCGGACGAACCGGCCGAGCAGGGACGGCAGCAGCTCCAGGAGCGCCGAGCCGATGAAGCCGAGCCGCAGACAGCCGATCTCGCCCCGGGCGGCCCGGCCCGCGTCGGACGCGGCGGCCGACATCTCGGCCAGCGCCCGGCGCGCCCTGGCCAGGAACGCCTCGCCCGCGGCCGTCGGGAACACCCCGCGCGCCGTACGGTCGAAGAGCCGCGCCCCCAGTTCCCGTTCCAGCGCGGCGATCTGCTGGGACAGCGGGGGCTGGGCGATCCCGAGGGAGGCGGCCGCCCGCCCGAAGTGCTGGTGGTCGGCCAGGGCCAGGGCGTACCGCAGGTGTCGTGCTTCCACCGGGCGATCATATCGAGGAGATATCGGCAAGCCACTCATGAGATATGGCCGTGGATAGCGCCCTGGCGCCGAGGTGGACTCTCGTCATGGGCAAGGGCCGCTCCCGGCCAGGAAAGGTGGTTTCACCGATGATTTTCGACCACGACGGAGAATCCCTCCGCACGAACCGTGCCACCGTCAACGGAACGAGCCTGCACTATCGGACGGGCGGATCCGGTCCGGCGGTGGTGCTGCTGCACGGCGTGCCCAAGACGGGCTACCACTGGCGCCACCTCGTGCCGAAGCTGACGCCGCGGCACACCGTCGTCGTCCCCGACCTGCGGGGCCTCGGTGACTCCGCCCGTCCCGCGGGCGGCTACGACTCCGCGACGATGGCCGACGACATCGCGGCGCTCATGGCACACCTCGGGCACGCGAACTACAGCGTGATGGGCGAGGACTGGGGAGCGGTGATCGGCTACCAGCTCGCCGCCCGGCACCGGGATCAGGTCACCTCGCTGGTGTTCGCCGAGGCACTGTTCCCCGGCTTCGGCTTCGAGGACCACACCGCGCTCACCGAGGAGAACGTCTCGACAGGGATGCACCTATGGCATCTGGGCTTCTATTTCCAGCCGGACGTACCCGAGATGCTGATCGCGGGGCACGAGCGCGAACTGATCACCTACATGATCAAGAACGAGCGCAGCCACCCCGACACCGCCACCCCCGACGCGGTCGAGGAATACGTGCGCTGCTACTCCCTGCCCGGCGGCATCCGCGCGATGCTCTCGATCTACCGCGCCATGCTCGTCGACGCCGAGCAGAACCGGGAGGCGGCGCGGAAGAAGCTGGACATCCCGGTGCTGGCGCTCGGCGGTTCGGCGTTCATCGGCGACCGGAACGAGACGCAGATGCGGCTGATGGCCCACGATGTCACCGGTCATGTCCTCGACGCCGGGCACGACCTCGCGGAGGAGGTGCCGGACGAGGTGGCCGCCGTGGTGCTGCCCTTCCTGGCCGGGCGGGGCTGAGGGCACCGTGAGCGCGAGGCCGCCACCCGCCGGGCCCCGGCTGGTCGACGGCCGGCCGCTCCTGCCCCCTCGCCCCGCCGGTGTCACTCCGGCCGCTGGTCGTACTCCTGGGAGATGACCTCGGTCCGCCGGGTGGCGGGGTCGACGCGCACCGTGTCGAGCCCCAGGGTGTCGAGCCGGCTGATCTCGTCCGCCTCCGCCACCGGGTCCAGGACGCGCAGGGCGATGGCCGGTTCGTCGTCACCGATCGCGGGCTGCTTCTCGAGCAGCGCCTTCATCAGCCGGTCCGCGGTGCCCTCGGGCGCCTGCGAACCGACGGCCATGTGCAGCATCAGCTGCTCCATACCGCTCTCGTTCCACCGGGCGTGCCCGATCCACACCGCGTGCACCTCGGGGAAGTCCAGCAGCCGGTCGCGCAGCGCGTCCCGCAGGGCCACCGCGCGCGGATGGGTGGACCGGCCGAGGGTGAGCGTACGGTCCTCCGGGAGCCGCTGGCCGCGCTGCTGGAGGACCTGGTGCAGCAGGGGCATGGGGATCCCGGCATAGCCCCCGGGAGAGAACACCGAAAGGGTCGCCACCTTGGTCTGCCGCTCGATGTCCAGCAGCCGCGCCACATCGCAGTGCACCGCCCCGGCGGACTGCGGAAGCCGCTCCCGGCAGCACTCTTCGCTGGTGTATCCGGGCAGGCTCGGGCCACTCCCCTCCATGCCCACGAACATCACCGAGCCGTTCGCGTCCACGGGCACGAGCACCCCGAAGTCGACGATGGCGTTGAGCAGTTGTTCCCCTTCGGTCCGGGCGGCCTGGCGGTCGAGTATGTCGGCGAGTACCGGGTTCCCTGTTGTCGTCACACACCCGAGCATAGAAGGCGGTCCATCCAGGTGACGACCGCCGGGTTCCCGGGCGCCGCCGCCGGGTCGCGTCCCCGCCGGGGCGGTGTGCGGATGCCACCATGAGCGGGCGGGGACGACGAGCGAGGGAGCCGCTCATGAAGAGCGCAGATCTGCTGGCAGACGCCTTCGGCCGGGTGCGGGAGGCCGTGCACGAGGCGGCCGGTGGGCTCACCACCGACGAACTGGCCGTGCGTCTGAACGACGGCGCGAATTCCATCGCCTGGCTGGTGTGGCATCTGACCCGCGTCCAGGACGACCACATCTCCGAGGTCGCCGGCGCCGAACAGGCCTGGACCACCGACGGCTGGTACGAGCGGTTCGGGCTGCCGTTCCCCCCTGAGGCCACCGGCTACGGTCACCGGGGCCGGGACGTGGCCAAGGTCCTGGCACCGGCCGATCTGCTCATCGGCTACCACGACGCCGTGCACGAGCGGACGGACGACTACGTACGCGGGCTGCGCAACGCCGATCTCGACCAGGTCGTGGACGAGGCGTGGACCCCACCGGTGACCCTCGGGGTGCGGCTGATCAGCGTCATCGAGGACGACCTGCAGCACGCGGGGCAGGCGGCGTTCGTCCGGGGCGCGCTCGCCAGGCGCTGAGCAACGCAGACCCCGCGACCGGGTTCGGCGGGCATTGACATGCAGGCGTTTGCCTGCATAACGTGAAGCGTGAGTTCGGAGATGGACAAGGTCTTCAAGGCGCTGGCCGACCAGACCCGCCGGTTTCTGCTGGACCGCCTGCATGAGCGGGGTGGTCAGACGCTCGGGGAGCTGTGCGAGCGCCTGGCGATGACGCGGCAGTCGGCGACGCAGCACCTGGGGGTCCTGGAGGCTGCCAACCTGGTCAGCGTCGTGCGCCGGGGGCGGGAAAAACTGCATTACCTCAACCCTGTCCCCCTTCAAGAGGTGCAGGAGCGGTGGATCGACAAGTTCGAGCGCCCCCGGCTGAGAGCGCTCGGCGCGGTGAAACGACAAGCGGAGGACGCCATGGCCGAGAGGCCGACGTACAGCTACGTCATCTACATCGAGAGCACCCCGGAGAAGGTCTGGCACGCGCTGACCGACGCCGACCTCACGGCCGCGTACTGGGGCCACAGCAATGTGTCCGACTGGCAGCCCGGATCACCCTGGGAGCACCGGCGCACGGACGGCAGCGGCATCGCCGACGTCGTGGGCACCGTGGTGGAGAGCGTGCCGCCCGAGCGCCTGGTGACCACCTGGGCGGCCCCCGACGCGGAGCCGGCGAGCGGCCCGTCCCGGGTCACCTTCGAGATCGAGCCGCACGAGGAGATCGTCCGGCTCACCGTGACCCACGAGAACCTGGCCGACGAGGCCGAGCGCCGGCAGGCGGCCGGTGGCTGGGCGGCCGTGCTGTCCAACCTCAAGTCCCTGCTGGAGACCGGAAGCCCGCTGCCGCGCGAGCCCTGGCGGGTGGGGAGCTGAGCGAGGACCGCCCGGGGGCGGCCGTCATCCGGCGGCCGCCCCGGGGGCGCGCTGTCGGATCGGGGTGCACGCCCCGACCGCCACGATGAGCAGGAACAGGACGGCGGAGCCGAGCAGCGGCCCGCGCACTCCGAACCGCGCCACCAGCGCGGTGAGCGCGGCGGCGCCGAGCGGGGCGAGCGAGTTGTGCAGCGTCCAGAAGGCGGAGGTGACCCGGCCGAGCAGATGGTCCGGGGTCACCGCCTGGCGCAGGGACATCGAGGAGATTCCCGCGAGCGCCATGCCGAACTGGTAGCACAGCACCGTCACCGCCGTAGCCCAAACGGTGGTGGACCGGGAGAGCATTCCCAGGGCCAGCCCGCACAGCGTGTACGAGCCCAGCCAGCACACGCCGAAGCCCCAGGTCCGGCGCAGCACCGGGATGAGCACGGCGGCCAGCACGGTCCCGGCCCCCGCCACGCCCATCACGACGCCGACCGTCCGGTCGCCCGCGCCCAGCCTCTCCCGTATCTGGTAGATGAAGACGTCGGTCATGCCCAGACCGAGCAGCGAGACGCCGGTGAGCAGCACGGTGAGCCAGCGCAGCACCGGCGACCGCCACAGGAAGACGAACCCGGCCAGGAACTCCCGCTTCGCTCCTCGCCACCCGGTGGCCGCGGCGGACGGGGCTGCCTCTGGTGCGGCCGCCGCCCGGAAGCGGATCAGCGAGAGCGCGAGGGCGGAGGCGGCGAAGCCCGCCGCGTCGACCGCGATGGCCGCGGTCGGCCCGAGCAGCCCGGACAGCCCGCCCGCCAGCATCGGCCCCACGATGAAGGCGATCGCGTTCGTCGTCTGCAGCCGCCCGTTGGCCTCGATGATCCGCTCGGGGTCCACCAGATTGGGTACGGCGGCGACGTACGTGACCTTGAAGACCATGTCGAAGACCGCGGCCGCCGCCATCACCAGGTAGAGCAGCCAGACCTGCGGCCCGGCCACGGCCCAGCTGACGGGGATGAGGGCGAAGAGCGCCACCCGGACCACATCGCACACGATCATCAACTGCCGCCGGGGCAACCGGTCGACGAGGACACCCGCGAACAGGCCGGTGACGATCGACGCGGCGCCCGCGACGGCCGTCAGCAGCCCCATCTGGGCGATGGACCCGGTGGCGTTCAGCACCAGCAGCGGCAGGGCCACCAGGGCGAAGGCGTTGCCCAGCTCGGACAGGGTCTGCCCGCACCAGAAGACGGTGAAGTCGCGGTTGGCCCGTAACGGGGCCGGCTTCGCGGCGGCCTCCTCCGTCGCGCCCGCCATCACGCGCCCCGGCGTCGCCGCTTGGCGGTGCCGGGCCTCAGGGCGGTACCGCTGTCTTGCACCGTGACGCCGAGGGCCTGGGCGAACCGCGGTGCCAATTCCAGCAGTTGACCGCCGGTGATGGTGGCCCCGCGCAGCGCGTCGACCCCTTCGGTGATGCCCAGCCGGGCGGCGTCGCGCAGATCGACCCGGGTCATGCGCGCGTCGCCGCAGCGCACACCGTCCAGCGTCGATCCGGGGAAGGAGACGTCCGTCAGCTTCGCTCCGCCGAGGTCGGTGTCCCGCAGGAGGCAGTCCGCGAAGGTGACCTCCCGCAGCTCGGTGCCGCGCAGATTGACCGATTCGAACTTGCAGCGGTGGAAGGTCACGCGGTGCATCACCGTGCCGAACATCTCCAGTCCGGCGAGTACGCAGCCGATCAGCTCACCGTCCAGCCAGTCGCCGTCCGCCAGGTCGGAGCCGACCCAGCGCACTCCGTCCAGCCAGACATCGTTGAAGCGGGCCCCGGAAAAGCGGCCGCCGGTGAAGCTCACCGCGGAGAAGGCGGATTCGAGGAATCGGGCCTGCCCGGCCTCGGCCCCCTCGAATTCCCCGCCGTCGAAGTGGACGGTGTCGTAGTCCCCCTCCACGGTCAAGGTGCCCTCGAACGGGCGCAGATGGCTCGCGTACGGCAGGTCGTCGAGCTGACGCGGGGCTGACATGGCGAATCCTCACTTCCGAAGGCACCACCGGCCCGGGCGCGCGGTGGGCGAGATCGATGGTGCCATCAACTTCTGCGTTCCCGACCGTTGACATGTGGTGTGGGCCACTCCTACGTTCAGGCAAGCCGGTTCGGGTCTCCGGCATCCCTTCGATATTTCGAACGCACGGATCTCCCGAGAGGTACGCGTCAGTGGTGTCGAACCGGTTCGACCAGCAACCGCCGCCCGTCAACATCGGCGAGATCGCCCGTCTCGCCGGGGTGTCGCGCAGCACGGTCAGTTACGCGCTCAGCGGCAAGCGGCCGATCTCCGACCGGACCCGGCAGCGCATCCAGCAGGTCATCGAGGACCGGGGCTTCCAGCCGAACGCCAGCGCCCGCGCGCTGGCCCACGGCCGCACCCGCACCCTCGGGCTGGTCTTTCCGACCGTCAGCCGCCGCTACACCGATATGCAGCTGGACTTCATCAACAGCGTCGTCGACGCCGCCGCCGCGCACGACCACGACATCCTGCTCTCGCGCAGCGACGGCGACGGCGACGATTCCTTCCGCCGGCTGGTCGGGGAACGGCGGGTCGACGGCGCGCTGCTGATGGAGATCCGGTCGCCGGACTCGCGGGTGGAGCGGCTGGTCCGCTCGGGCTTCCCGTTCGTGTCCATGGGGCACACCGAGCACACGGACCAGCTGTCCTGGGTCGATCTGGACTTCGCGGAGCTGACCGCCGCCTGCGTGCGCCATCTGGGGCGGCTCGGCCATCGCCACATCGCGCTGGTGGGACGGCCCCGGGAGCTGTACGACGCCGGATACGTGCCCGCGCACCGGGGGCAGGACGGCTTCCTGCGGGCCGTCCGTGAACTCGGGCTCACCGGCGAGGTCCACCACTGCGGCGACGACGCCGCCTCCGGCCAGGCCGTGGTGGCGCGGCTCCTCGACCGGGACCCGCGCACCACCGCGATCGTGACGCTCAACGAGGCGGCGCTGGTGGGCCTGTACCGGGGCCTCGGCCTCGCGGGCCGTTCCGTACCCGGGGACTTCTCGGTGACCGGAGTGGCGGCGGCCCGCTGGGCGGAGGCCGTCACCCCGATGATGACCGGCGCCGACGTGCCCTCCGATCTGATGGGCCGGCTCGCCGTCGATCTGCTGCTGGAGCGGCTGGACGACCCGGCCGCGGCGCCCCGGCAGCATCTGCTCGCCCCTCCGCTCACCCCGCGTGCCAGCACGGGACCGGCACCGCACCGCAACTGACCGACTCACCCCTCGGAGACGCACATGGCCAACCGAGCCAACAGGCCCCCGGCTACCGCGGAGAGAAGTCCTCTCGGCCGCCGCTCCTTCCTGCGGATATCGGGCTCCGGGCTGCTCGCCGCGGGGCTGGGCGGCCCCCTCACCGCCTGCGGCGGCGGGGGCGGCGGATCTTCGGCGAAGAACCTCGTCTGGTGGGACTACCTCGTCGAGGACGCCCGTCAGCCCGGCATCAAGGCCCTGATCGCCGGCATCGAGAAGAGCGTTCCGGGGCTGAAGATCACGAGGAGGACCTTTCCGTACGCCGAGCTGGAGCCCGCGATCATCAAGGGGGCCGCGTCCGGCGATCTGCCGGACCTGGCGATCATCGACAACACCTCGATGAACTCCCTCGCCCCGCAAGGGCTGCTCACCGACCTCACCGACCGGGTGAAGGAGTGGGGGCAGGCCGACGCGTACTACAAGGGCCCGTGGAGCAGCGGCGTCGTGGACGGCAAGACCTACTCGGTCCCCAACAACGCCAACTGCCTGGCCCTCTACTACAACACCGAGCTGCTGGAGAAGGCGGGCGTCACACCGCCGAAGACCTGGGACGAGCTGTCGGCGGCGGCGCGCGAGCTGACCCGGGGCAGCACCTTCGGGCTGGCGATGAGCGCGATCAGGACCGAGGAAGGGGTCTTCCAGTTCCTGCCCTTCCTGTGGTCGGCCGGCGGCGATCTGGACACCTTCGCCACCGGCGGCGCCACCGCGCTCGGTTATCTGGGGGATCTGGTGAAGGCGGGCGCGCTGTCCCGGCAGTGCGTGGGCTGGACCCAGCAGGACGTCAACACCCAGTTCACCTCCGGCCGCGCGGCCATGCAGATCAACGGGCCGTGGCAACTGCCCGGCCTCAAGCAGCAGTCCAAGGTGAAGTGGGGCGTGGTGCCCATCCCGGTGGACAAGGAGCCCGCGAGCTGCCTGGGCGGGGAGAACTGGGTGATCCTCAAGACCAGCGGCAAGGCCGACCAGGCGTGGCGGGCCATCGAGTACAGCCAGCGGAAGAAGCCCCTGGCGGCCTATCTGGGGTCGGTGGGGCTGCTGCCCGCGCGCAGCGACATGGCGGACAGCGGCGACTGGGCCACCGACCCCACCCTGAAGGTGTTCGTGCGGGAGTTCGGCAACGCCCGGCCGCGTTCGTACGGGGAACACTATCCGCAGATGTCCCAGGCCATGGCCGTGGCGTTGCAGGCCACCCTGACCGGCAGCTCCTCCCCCGGGGCCGCCGCGAAGAAGGCGGCGGACGCCATCACGCCGAAGCTGTCGAAGTAGCGGGGCCGCGATGACCACGCACAGCACACCCGGCACACAGGTGAAGGTCCGGGAGCCGGTGGTGTTCACCGGCCCGGCGGCGGGCGGTGGCCGGCGGCGCGGCGGCTCCCTCGCCACGCGCCGCACCCGGGCCGGATACGGCATGTCGGCGCCCGCGCTGCTCTTCCTGGGCGCGACCATGCTGTTCCCGCTCCTCTACAACCTCTGGACCTCGGTCCACCAGGTCGAGATCGGTGATCTGGTCACCGGCGACTGGGCGTACAACGGCACCGACAACTATGACGCGGTGGTCTCCGAGGGCGCCTTCTGGCACGCGGCCCGGATCTCCCTGCTGTTCACGGCCGGTTCGCTGGTCTTCCAGTTCACCATCGGCTTCGCGCTGGCGCTGCTGTTCGTACGGCGGTTCCCGCTGGCCGGGCTGTTCCGGGGGCTGATGCTGGTGGCGTGGCTGCTGCCGCCCATCGTCAGCGGCACCCTGTTCCGCTGGATGCTGGACGCCGACTCGGGCGCGTACAACGAACTGCTGCGCACCGTCGGGCTGGACGCGCTGGCGCACAACTGGCTGACCGACCCGGCCACCGCGCTGCCCGGTGTCATCGCCGCCAACGTGTGGGTGGGCGTGCCCTTCAACATGCTGCTGCTCCTGGTCGGGCTCCAGTCCATCGACCCCGCCCTCTACGAGGCGGCGGCCATCGACGGCGCGGGGCCCTGGCAGCGGCTGCGCCACCTCACGCTGCCGCTGATGCGGCCGGTGGCGGCGGCGGTGCTGCTGCTCGGCCTGGTGTACACCTTCAAGGTCTTCGACCTGGTCTTCGTGCTGACCGGCGGCGGCCCCGTCGACTCCACGACCGTCCTCCCCCTCTACGTCTACCAGTCGGCGTTTCTGCTCTTCCAGCTCGGCCGGGGCGCGGCGGCGGGCACCCTGTTGCTGCTGGTGCCGCTGCTGGTGGCCGTGGCGTACGTACGCCGGCTGCGCAAGGAAGGAGCCGCCGCATGACCCGCCCCCGCCACCCCTGGCTGCTCACCCTGGCCGCGGGCGTCATCACCGCCTTCTTCCTGCTGCCGCTGTACTGGATGATCGCCACCTCCCTGAAGCGGCCCGACGAGGTGCTCAGCTCGCCGCCGCAGTGGTTCCCCTCCCCGCCCAGCGGCGAGAGCTATGCCCGGGCGCTGGACAAGCCGATGCTCGGGCAGGCGCTGCTCAACAGCGTGGCGATTTCGCTGGGCGTGGTGGCGCTGACCCTGGTGCTCGCGGTGCCGCTCACCTACGCCGTGGCGCGCATCCGGATGCGCGGTTCGGCGGCGATGGTGCTGTCGCTGCTGGTGGCGCAGCTGCTGCCGAGCATCGTGCTGGCCGCCCCGCTGTTCATCGTGCTCCGGGACGCGGGGCTGAACAACACGCTGCTGGGCCTGGTGATCGCGGACACCACCCTCACCCTGCCCTTCGCGGTGATCGTGCTGCGGCCGCTGGTGCGCGCCATGCCCGCCGAGATCGAGGAGGCGGCGCTGGTGGACGGCTGCGGACTGCCGGGGGTGCTGTGGCGGATCGTGCTGCCGGTGATGCGGCCGGGGCTGATCGCGGTGGGCGCCTTCTCCTTCCTGCTCGGCTGGGGCGAGTTCGTGTTCGGCATCACCGTGAACAGCGACCCCGAGGTGCAGCCGGTCACGGTGCTGCTGAACACGTTCGTCGGCCAGACCGGCACCGCGTGGGGCCCCCTGATGGCGGCCGCCACGATCGTCAGCGTGCCGGTGGTGTGTGTCTTCGCGATGCTCCAGCGGTTCATCGTGGGCGGACTCACCGCCGGAAGCGTCAAATCCTGACCTCCACCGGCGTCACCGCCGGTGGAGGGTCCAGGCCCAGCGGTACGTGCCCGCCCCCAGCCGGTAGCGGGGCAGGGTGTCCGGACCGCAGGCCGCCGTGCCCAGACCGCGGTGCGCGGCGTCCAGGTGCACCACGCACCGCGGCCGGGGCACCAGCTCGTCGTGGTGGGTGGCGGCGGTCAGATCGGCCGCCCGGTAGCGGGTGACGGACACCTGCCGCGGCCGGTCCAGCCGTACCGCCAGCCCGCCGTCCGCGTCGGCCGACAGCAGCGAGAAGCCGCGCACCCCGTGCCGTCCGCCGCTCTCCTGTGGCCGGAGGTACGGGGTGAACAGCCGGTCGACCCGGGCGCTGTGGTGGCCGACCGGCCCGCCCGCGCACCGGTCCGGATACGTCTCCCAGGGGCCCTGGCCGTACCACTCCATGTGGTCGAGGCCGCACACCGTCTCGAAGACCGTGCCCACGCGCGCCGCGTCGGTCAGGCCCTCGGGAAGGTCGGCCGTCTCCTCCACCAGCAGGCCGCCGTCGGGCAGCGGGGTGAAGACCTGGAGGTGTTCGACGGTGCCCGCGGCGGTCGGGTACGCGCTGCGCACCAGGGTCCGGGCGCCGTCGCGGTCGACCGAGCGCGGCTCCCGGGTCAGCCGGTCCAGGCCCAGCGCGCGCCAGTGGTCGGCGGCGCCGCCCAGCACGTCGTTGTCGGTGGGCGCGCGCCACAGGCTGAGCACGGGCGGGGAGGTCAGCAGCGGATGGCGCAACAGCCCCTGGGCATCGACCGTGGCGGCCGGGACGGCCGGTCCGGAGGCGGTGACGGCCCAGGGCGCGGGCCGCTCACGGAGCCGGATCTGCGGGGTGCACACCTCGGTGCCGCGCGGCGCCCAGGGTTCGTCGCCGCGGGTGGTGACCCGCAGCGTGAGCCATGCCTCGCCGCCGTCCGCCGGCAGCCGGTCCACCAGCTCGGCCGGAAGGGCGAGGCGGGCCGACTCCCCGGGCGGGAGCGCGGCGGGCAGGGTGGCCGGGGCGGTACGGGTGCCCGCGTCCTCCAGGGACAGTCGCCACTCGGCCGTCAGCCAGGACAGGTCGCGGAAGTGCTGGGCGTTGGTGAGGCGCACCGAGCCGTCCGGTTCGCGCGACAGCCGCACGGGCGCGGCGAGTTCACGGTGTTCGTACAGCGCGGGTTTCGGGGTGCGGTCGGGGAAGACCACTCCGTCCGCGCAGAACACGCCGTCGTTCGGGGTGTCGCCGAAGTCGCCGCCGTACGCCCAGCGGTGGCCCTCGGCGGCCACCCCGTGGGCGTACGCGCCCACGCCGCCGCGACCGGCGGGGCGGCCGTCGGACAGCCGCTGGAGGATGCCGTGGTCCCAGAACTCCCAGATGAAGCCGCCCTGGAGCCCGGGGGTGGTCTCGATGGCGGCCCAGTGGTCGGCGAGGGTGCCGTTGCTGTTGCCCATGGCGTGCGAGTACTCGCACAGGATGAGCGGCTTGATCTGCTCGCCGGAGGTGGCGTGCGCCACGATCTCGTCCAGCGAGGCGTACATCGGGCAGACGATGTCGCTCGCCACCTCCGGCGAGGCCCAGCCGGTCTTGGCCGCGCCCTCGTACTGGAGCGGACGGGTCGGATCGTAGCGCCGCAGCCAGCCGGCGGCGGCGTCGTGGTTGGCGCCGTAGTCGCTCTCGTTGCCCAGCGACCAGATGACGACACTCGGGTGGTTCTTGTCCCGCAGCGCCATGCGCGCGACCCGGTCGGTGAAGGCGGCCAGGTAGCGCGGATCGTCGGCGATCTCATGGGCGTGGTCATGGCTCTCGATGTTCGCCTCGTCCACCAGGTAGAGGCCGAGTTCATCGGCGAGGTCCAGGAGCGCGGGGTCGTTGGGGTAGTGCGAGGCGCGGACGGCGTTGAAGCCGAAGCGCTTGATGGTCTCCAGGTCGGCGCGCATCTCCGCGGGGGTGACGGTGCGCCCGGTGAGCGGGTGGAAGTCGTGCCGGTTGACGCCGCGGATGAACACCCGCTCGCCGTTGATCAGCAGATCCCGGCCCACGACCGCGACGGTGCGGAAACCCACGCGGTGGTGCGAGGTGTCGGCGGTCGTCCCGTCGGGACGGTGCAGCGTCACGGTGAGCCCGTACAGCTCGGGCGTCTCGGCGGACCAGGTGCGGACCCCGGGTACGGCCAAGCGCAGCCGCGTCTCGCCGAGGAAGTCCGAGACCCGGGCCTCCTCGGCGCACCAGGCGGCGTACTCCTCGTCCACGGCCAGCTCCCCGACCCCGTCGAGGTGGGCCGAGACCCGCCATCCGGCGGGCAGCGCGCCGTCGGCCGAGCGCACCTGGACGTCGACCCGCAGCCGGCCGTCCGCCGGGGCGGTGATCCGCACATCGGCCAGGTGCAGCGGGTCGGTGGCGTAGAGGAGGACCGGCCGGGTGATGCCGCCGTGCCACCACTGGTCCTGGTCCTCGATGTGCGAGGCGTCGGACCACTTCACCACGGTCAGCCGTACGGTGCCGGTCGCCCCGGGGCGTACCGCGTGGCTGATGTCGAACTCGCTCGCGAGGTGGGAGTCCTTGGCGATCCCCACCGGACGGCCGTCCACCTCGGCGAGCAGCACGCTCTCCGCGGCGCCGACCCGCAGGACGATGCGGCGGCCCGCCCACGCTTCCGGGACGGTGAACTCCCGCTCGTGCACTCCGGTGGGGTTGTCGGCGGGGGTGTGCGGCGGGTACTGCGGCCAGGGCATCCGCGCGTTGGTGTACCAGGGGACGTCGCCGGTGTCCTGGGTGGTCCAGGGGCCGGGGACCTCCAGCCGGGTCCAGGCGCCGGTGGGCTCGGCGGTGGGCGCGGGCAGCAGCTGGAAGCGCCACGGGCCGTCCAGGGAGAGGCTGCCCGGCACGCGGTCGACCGCGTGCATCGGCAGCCGCCGCCAGGACGTCAGCTCGGGGGACTCCCACGGCCGCAGCTCTCCCCACATCTTCGCGTGCGCGGCCATCAGCGGATGGCCCCCTTGCCGAGGTCCGCCATGATCTGGCGGGCGCCGATGAAGAACACCACGAGCAGCGGGAGCAGCGCGAGCAGCGCCCCGGCCATCACCATGCCGTAGTCGGTGGTGCCATGGACGCTGTTGAGCTGGGACAGCGCGACCTGGAGCGTCACATGGTCGGGGTTGATCAGCGCGATCAGCGGCCAGGCGTAGTCGTTCCACTGGCCCATGAAGGTGAAGATGCCGAGGAAGGCGAGGCCCGGCCGGACCACGGGCAGCGCCACGTGCCAGTACTGCCGCAGGAAGCCGCAGCCGTCGAGCCGGGAGGAGTCCATCAGCTCGTCGTGGATGGCGCCCTTCATGTACTGGCGCATCCAGAAGATGCCGAAGGCGTTGGCCGCGGCCGGTACCACCAGGGCGGTGAGGGAGCCGATCCAGCCCAGCTTCGCCATGATGACGAACTGCGGGATGGCCTGGAGCTGGGCGGGCACCATGAAGATGCCCATCATCACGACGAACAGCACCCGGCGGCCGGGGAATTCGTACTTGGCGAAGACGAAGGCCGCGAGCGAGTCGAAGAAGAGCACCAGGAAGGTCACGGAGACCGCGACGATCAGGGTGTTGGCCATCGAGCCGAAGAAGTCGATGTTCTGGAAGAGATGGCGGACGTTCTCCAGGAAGTGCGAGCCCGGCAGCAGCTTCGGCGGGAACTGGAAGATCTCGGTCGACGTGCGGGTCGACATCACGATGGTCCAGTAGAAGGGGAAGAGCGAGACCAGCACCCCGGCGAGGAGCGAGATATGGAGGCTCAGCCCTCGGGCGCGTGTGCCCTTCATGCCCCTCACACCTTTTATACGCTGCATGACGGTCTCCCTACGCGTTGTCCTTGCGCTGCACCAAGCGCCAGTTGATGATCGAGAAGAGGGCGACGACGAGGAAGATGCCCCAGGCGATCGCGGCGCCGTAGCCGAAGTCGTTGTTGTCGAAGCTCTGCTGGAAGAAGTAGAGGACCATCGTCTGGCCGGAGTTGCCGGGGCCGCCCGCGAAGGTCGAGGTGTTGTTGGTGTTGGAGAGCAGCACCTGGGGTTCGGTGAAGCTCTGCAGGCCGGTGACGGTCGAGACGACGAGGGTGAAGAGGATGATCGGGCGCATCATCGGCACGGTGACGCGGAAGAAGGTCTGCACCGGTCCCGCGCCGTCCACGCGGGCGGCCTCGTACAGCTCGCCGGGGATGGTCTGCAGCCCGGCCAGGAAGATCAGCGCGTTGTAGCCGGTCCACTGCCAGGTCATCAGCACGGCGATGGCGACCTTGATGCCCCAGGTGGAGTTCAGCCAGGCCACCTGGTCCAGCCCTAGCCCCTGCAGCACGGCGTTGGCGAGGCCGAAGTTGGTGGAGAACACCGAGGAGAAGATGATCGCGACGGCGACGACGGAGGTGACGTTCGGCAGGAAGTAGGCGAAGCGGTAGAACTGCTTGAAGCGCACCGCGGAGTTGAGCATCACGGCGGTCACCAGCGCGATGAAGAGCATCGGCAGGGTGGACATGACCCAGATGGTCAGGGTGTTGGTGAGGGCGTGCCAGAACTGGGCGTCGCCGAGCAGATAGCGGTACTGCGACAGCCCCGCGTATTCCATGGGCCCCAGGCCGTCCCAGCGGTGGAACGAGAGGTAGAGGGAGTACCCCACCGGGATGAGGCCGAAGCCGAGGAAGAGCAGGTAGAACGGGGAGATCGCGAGGTAGAGCCGCCAGTATCCGAGGATGGAGCGGGGCTTGTGGGGCACGGAGGCGGCCTTCGCGCCGCCCCGGGCGGCGGGCGGGGCACCGAGCCCGGGCACGGCGGTCATATCAGCACCCCCATGTGCTCCGCTATGCGTCGGCATTTGCTCATGGCGTCCTTCCAGGCCCGGGCGGGGTTCTTGTCGAGCATGTTCACGTTGCGCAGTTCGTCGTTGACGACCTGGTCCAGGGCGTAGTCATAGGGGCTGTGGTAGGCCACCGGGACCTTCTCGGCCGCCGGGCCGAAGACGTCGATGGTGACCTGGCCGCCGAAGAACGGGTCCGGCGCGCGCATCGCCTTGCGCCGGTACGAGGCGGGGGTGGACGGGAAGAGGGTGGCGTCCGTGAAGCCACGGGCCTGGTTGGCGGGGTCCAGCAGCCAGGTGATGATCTCGAAGGCTTGCTCGGGTTCCCGGCAGTACTTGGTGATGGCGAGGAACGATCCGCCGTTGTTGGCGGCGCCGCCGGGCATGGCCGCCACCCGCCATTTGCCACTGGTCTTCGGCACGCTCAGCTTGAGGTCCCCGGCCGCCCAGGAGGCCCCGAGCTGGCTGGGCAGCAGGCCCTTCTCGATCGCGGCGTTGGAGTCCGGCGTACCGGACTGGTACTTCGAGCACAGGCCGCGCTGGTACGCCTCGATCGACTTGCCCCAGGCGCGGCGCACATGCTCGTGGTCGCCGATGAACCGCCGCTCCTTGTCGACGTACCGCAGGGTGCTCTGCGCGAGCATGTACTGGTAGACGGTGAGCGCGTCGATGAGCAGATACGCGCCGTGGACCTTCCGCTTCAGCCGCTCGCCCGCCGCGAAGTAGGCGTCCCAGGTGTTCATCTCCCGGGCGACGTCGGCGGGGTCCGTGGGCAGTCCGGCCCGGTCGAACACGGCGGGCATGTAGTAGTGGGCGACCGGGCCGGTGTCGATGGGGAAGCCGACCATGCGGCCGTCGGGGGTGCAGCCCTCCGCCCATTTCCAGGGCAGGTACTGGCTCTTGAGCCGGTCCGCGCCGAGGGTGCGCAGATCGACGAACTGTCCGGCGTTCGGGAGGTACGAGGCCATGTCCTCGCCCTTGAGGCCGGTGATGTCGGGGACGTACGACCGGCCGGCCATCGTGGTCAGCAGCTTGGACTTGAAGTATCCGCCGATCTGGGCCGGCTTCAGCGAGACGTCGGTGAAGCGCCTCCTGGCGTCGGCGACGACTTTGTCGCTGAGCCCGCCGGTCCAGTACCAGAGGGTCATGTCGCGGCCCGTGGACCCGCTCGGTACCGAGCAGCCCGCTGTGGTGCCGCCGAGCGTCGCGACCGCCGTGGTGGCCAGTCCCGCGCGCAGCAGCCCTCTCCGGGAGAGGTGCACCGCTCCCACCGCCCTTCAAAAGTGTGCAAGGTGTGGCACAGGATCGTGCGCCTCCCGATCAGAAAGAGCAATAGTTGAGCAGAAGCAAGCATAGAAATGATTGAGAATGACGAGTACTGTGCACGGCGTGCTGGCTGAGCGACGACATCAGATGATCTTGCGAGCGCTGCGTTCCGGTGGACCGGCCGCTGTGGCGGACCTGTCCGCCCAGCTGAACGTGAGCGCCGCGACAATCCGCCGCGATCTGCTGAAGCTGGAGGAGGAGGGGCTGCTCACCCGCGTGCACGGCGGCGCGGTCGTGGAGAGCGGCGACCAGCCCTTCGCCGAGGTCGCCGAGGTACGGGTGGCGGAGAAGGACGCCATAGCGCTGCGGGCCGCCGACATGGTCGAGGACGGGCAGACCGTGCTGCTGGACATCGGCACCACCGCCTACCGCCTCGCCCGGCAGCTGCACGGCCGCAGACTGACCGTGATCACCAGCAATCTGGTGGTCTACGAGGAGCTGGCCGACGACACCGCCATCGAGCTGGTGCTGCTCGGCGGGGTCCTCCGGCGCGAGTACCGCTCGCTGGTCGGCTTCCTCACCGAGGACAACCTGCGCCAGCTGCACGCCGACTGGCTCTTCCTGGGCACCAGCGGCGTCCGCCCCAGCGGCCAGGTCATGGACACCACGGTCGTCGAGGTGCCGGTCAAGCGGGCCATGATCGCGGCCTGTGACCGGGTGGTGCTCCTCGCCGACGCGGCCAAGTTCCCCGGCACCGGGATGGCCAAGGTGTGCGAACCCGGCGACCTCGACGCCGTCGTGACCAATGTCCCCTCGACCCTGCCGGCCTGTGCCGCGTTCGAGGAGGCCGGAGTGGAAGTGGTGCGGATATGAAACTCACGATCCTCGGCGGCGGCGGATTCCGCGTCCCGCTGGTGTACGGGGCGCTGCTCGGCGATCACGCGGAGGGCCGCGTCACCGAGGTCACCCTGCACGACCTGGACCCCGCCCGGCTCGCGGCCGTCGCCCGGGTGCTCGGCGAGCAGGCCGACGGCGTACCGGACGCCCCGGCCGTGACCGTCACCACCGACCTGGACGAGGCGCTGCGCGGGGCCGCGTTCGTGTTCTCCGCGATCCGCGTCGGCGGTCTGGAGGGCCGGGCCACCGATGAGCGGATCGCCCTCGACCAGGGCGTTCTCGGTCAGGAGACGGTCGGCGCCGGTGGCATCGCGTACGGGCTGCGCACCGTGCCCGTCGCCGTGGACATCGCGCGGCGCGTCGCCCGGCTCGCGCCCGACGCCTGGGTCATCAACTTCACCAACCCGGCGGGGCTCGTCACCGAGGCCATGTCCCGCCACCTCGGCGACCGGGTCATGGGCATCTGCGACACCCCGGTGGGTCTCGGCCGCCGCGTCGCCCGTGTCCTGGGCGCCGATCCGGACCGGGTGTGGATCGACTACGTCGGGCTCAACCACCTCGGCTGGCTGCGGGGCCTGCGCGTCGACGGGCGCGACGAGCTGCCGCGGCTGCTCGCCGACGACACCGCCCTCGACTCGTTCGAGGAGGGCAGGCTGTTCGGTCAGGCCTGGCTGCGCTCCCTCGGCGCGATCCCCAATGAATACCTGCACTACTACTACTTCAACCGCGAGGCGGTGCGCGCCTACCAGGAGGCGAAGCAGACCCGCGGCGCGTTCCTCCGCGACCAGCAGGCGGCGTTCTACGAGGCGATGCGCGACCCCGCCGCCCCGCCGCTGGCCACCTGGGACCGCGTCCGCGCCGAGCGCGAGGCCACGTACATGGCCGAGAACCGCGAGGCGGCGGGCGCCGGTGAGCGCGACACCCAGGACGCGGAGTCCGGCGGCTACGAGCAGGTGGCGCTCGCCCTGATGCGCGCCATCGCCCGCGACGAGCGCGCCACGCTGATCCTCAACGTGCGCAACGGCACCACCCTGGGCGTCCTGGACGCGGACGCGGTCATCGAGGTGCCCTGCCTGGTCGACGCCAACGGCGCCCGCCCCGTCTCCGTCGCTCCCCTCCCCCATCACGCCACCGGCCTGGTGTGCTCCGTCAAGGCCGTCGAACGCGAGGTCATGGCCGCCGCCGAGAGCGGTTCGCGCACCACCGCGGCCAAGGCGTTCGCCCTCCATCCGCTCGTGGACTCGGTGGCCGTCGCCCGCCGTCTCGTCGACGACTACGCGAGCGGGCACCCCGGCCTCGCGTATCTGAACCGGAAGTAGGAACCCCCGTCATGCACGATGAACGCCGTCGTATCGAGGAGCGCGTCGAGCGCGTCCTGACCCAGCGCATACAGCCGGCCGTCCACGCCGCGTCCGTGCCCCTCACCCTCGAGGCGTGGCAGGTGCCGGACGAGCCGGTGCCGTATCGGGAGGCCGCGGCCGCCCCGTACGAGCCGTTCGCCCTCGGCACCCCGTGGGGGCCGCCGTGGGGCACCACCTGGTTCCGGGCCCGGGGCGAGGTGCCGGCGGCGTGGGCGGGGCGGCGGGTCGAGGCCGTCTTCGACCTGGGCTTCGTCGGCGACTGGCCGGGCAACCAGGCCGAGGCGCTGGTCCACACCCTGGACGGCAGCCCGCTGAAGGCCGTCAACCCGCAGAACCAGTACGTGGCCGTGGCGAACCCGGCCGAGGGCGGCGAACAGGTCGCGTACCTCATCGAGGCCGCCTCCAACCCCGACATCCTGGCGAACGACTTCGCCGCCCCCACCCCGCTGGGCGACAAGCTCACCGCGGGCCGCGCCCCGCTGTACACCTTCGCCCGCGCCGATCTCGCGGTGCTGGACGAGAACGTGTGGCACCTCGCCCTGGACCTCGCGGTGCTGCGCGAACTGATGCTGGAGCTGGACGAGCACCAGCCGCGCCGCCACGAGATCGCGCACGCCATCGACCGGGCGCTGGGACGGCTGGACCTGGAGGACGTGTCCGGCACCGCCGGCGCCGTGCGCGACGCCCTGCGCGGTGTGCTGGAGCGCCCCGCGCACGCCTCCGCCCACACCATGTCGGCCGTCGGCCACGCCCATATCGACTCCGCGTGGCTGTGGCCGATCCGCGAGACCAAGCGCAAGACCTCGCGCACCTTCTCCAACGTCACGGCGCTGGCCGCCGAGTACCCCGAGTTCATCTTCGCCTGCTCGCAGGCGCAGCAGTACGCATGGGTCAAGGAGGGGTATCCGCAGGTCTGGGAGCGGATCCACCAGGCGGTACGGGCCGGGCAGTGGGCGCCGGTCGGCGGCATGTGGGTCGAGGCGGACGGCAACCTGCCCGGCGGCGAGGCCATGGCCCGCCAGCTCGTGCACGGCAAGCGCTTCTTCCTGGACGAGTTCGGCATCGAGACCAAGGGGGTGTGGCTGCCGGACTCCTTCGGCTACAACGCCTGCTTCCCGCAGCTGGCGCGGCTCGCCGGGAACGAGTGGTTCCTGACCCAGAAGCTCTCCTGGAACCAGACCAACAAGCTCCCCCACCACACCTTCTGGTGGGAAGGGCTCGACGGGTCCCGGATCTTCACCCACTTCCCGCCGGTGGACACCTACAACGCCGAGTTCTCCGGTCAGGAGATGGCGCACGCGGTCCGCAACTACGCCGACAAGGGGCGCGGTACGCGCTCGCTGGCCCCCTTCGGGCACGGCGACGGAGGCGGCGGCCCCACCCGCGAGATGCTGGAGCGGGCGCGCCGGCTGGCCGATCTGGAGGGCTCGGCGAAGGTCGTCATCGAGCACCCGGACGACTTCTTCGCCGCCGCGCGCGCCGAGTACCCGGACGCCCCCGTGTGGTCCGGGGAGCTGTATCTGGAGCTGCACCGCGCCACGTACACCTCCCAGGCCCGCACCAAGCAGGGGAACCGGCGCAGCGAGCATCTGCTGCGCGAGGCGGAGCTGTGGGCGACGGCGGCCGCGCTGCGCGCGCCCGGCTACGCGTATCCGTACGAGCGGCTCGACCGGCTGTGGAAGACGGTGCTGCTGCACCAGTTCCACGACATCCTGCCGGGCTCGTCCATCGCCTGGGTGCACCGGGAGGCGGAGGCGGAGTACGCGCGGGTGGCGGCGGAGCTGGCGGAGGTCATCTCCTCGGCCCTGGAGGCGCCGGCCGCCCCGGGGGGTGGCGAGGATCCCGCCCGGCCGCATGTGTACAACACCAGCCCCCGCCCGCGCGCCGAGGTCATCGCCGTGCCCGCGGGCCTCGCCGACGGGCAGCCGCTGTCCGACGGCCGGGTCGCCGTCCACGCCGAGGTCCCCGCGTCCGGCAGCGCCCCGCTCGCCCCGAGTCCCGGAATCGAGCCCGTCGTCGTCGGCGACCGGGTGCTCGACAACGGCCTCATCCGTCTCGAACTGGCCGAGAACGGCACCTTCGCCTCCTTGCGCGACCTCACCGCCGACCGCGAGGTCTTCGCCCCGGGCGCCCCCGGCAATCTGCTGCGGCTCCACACCGACCTCCCCAACTGCTGGGACGCCTGGGACGTCGACAAGCACTACCAGCAGCGCTACACCGACCTGCTCGACGCCGAGTCGGTCACCGTCGCCGAAGCCGGCCCGCTGCTCGGTGCGCTGCGCGTCGAGCGCGCCTTCGGCAAGGGCTCGCGGATCGTCCAGACGATCACGGTCCGGGCGGGCAGCCGCCGTATCGACATCGACACCGACATCGACTGGCACGAGAGCGAGAAGCTCCTCAAGGCGGCGTTCCCCGTGGACGTCCACGCCGACCGCTCCACCGCCGAGATCCAGTTCGGCCACGTCCACCGCCCGACGCACACCAACACCAGCTGGGAGGCGGCCCGGTTCGAGGTGTACGGCCACCGGTGGGTGCATGTGGGCGAGCCCGGCTACGGGGTCGCGGTGATCAACGACGCGACGTACGGGCACGACGTGTCCCGCACCACCCGCGAGGACGGCGGCACGACGACCACGGTGCGGCTCAGCCTGGTGCGCGCCCCGCGCGTCCCCGACCCCGAGGCGGACCAGGGCCGGCACCGCTTCACCTACGCCCTGCTCCCGGGCGCCACCATCCAGGACGCGATCGCCGAGGGGTACGCGCTCAACCTCCCGCTGCGGGTGGCCGAGGCCCGGACCGCGCCCGCCCCGCTGGTCACCACGGACGGCCCGGCCGCCGCCGTCGAGGCGGTCAAGATGGCCGACGACCGCTCCGGCGATGTCGTCGTGCGGCTCTACGAATCGCTCGGCGGCCGCGCCCGCACCACCCTCCGTCCGGGCTTCACGCACACCGGGGCCACGGTCGTGGATCTCCTGGAGCGGCCGGTCGACGACGCGCAGCCGGTCACCGGGCACGAGGACGGCAGTGTCACCGTGACCTTGCGGCCCTTCCAGATCCTCACCCTCCGGTTCACGAGGGGCTGACCCGCATGGCCATGCAGCCGTGGTTCCCGGACGCCAAGTTCGGCATCTTCATCCACTGGGGCATCTACGCCGTCGACGGTGTGCAGGAGTCGTGGTCCTTCTTCGAGGGCGACGTCCCGCACGACCAGTACATGGCGCAGCTCGACCGGTTCACCGCCGCGGCTTACGACCCCGCCGCGTGGGCGCGGCTGTTCGCCCGCGCGGGGGCCCGCTACGCGGTGCTCACCAGCCGCCACCACGACGGCGTCGCCCTGTGGGACACCGCCCAGGGCGAGCTGAACGTCGCGACGCGCACCCCGGCCGGGCGCGATCTGGTCGCCCCGTACGTGGACGCGCTGCGCGCGGAGGGGCTGAAGGTCGGACTGTATTACGCGCACAACGACTGGAACCACCCCGATTACGCCACCACCCGCTACACGGGCAGGCCCCCGGAGCAGGAGAACAATCCGTACGCCGAGGTCCCCGAGGAGGAGGCGGACCCGGCGGCCTGGGCGCGCTACCTCGCCTACCGCGACGCCCAGGTGCACGAGCTGACCACCCGCTTCCGCCCCGATCTGCTCTGGTTCGACGGGGAGTGGGAGCGTACCGAGGAGCAGTGGCGGATCCGGGAGCTGGCCGCGCTGATCCGCGCGGAGGTGCCGGACTGCGTGCTGAACGCGCGCATGCTCAGCGAGGGCGACTACGCGACACCGGAACAGGGCGTGCCGATCGAGCCACCGGCCGGGCCCTGGGAGCTGTGCCTGACCTTCAACGACTCCTGGGGTTTCCAGCACCACGACCACAACTACAAGTCGACCGGGCAGCTGATCCGCTACTTCACCGAGACCATCGGCGCCGGTGGCAATCTGCTGCTGTCGGTCGGTCCGAGGGAGGACGGCACGATCCCGGCCGAGCAGATCGAGCGGCTGGAGGGCATGGGCGACTGGATCGCCCGCCACGCGGAGGCCGTGTACGGCACGGTGCGCGGCCTGCCCGCCGGGCACCACTACGGCCCCAGCACCCTCGGCTCCGACCGCCGCACCCTCTATCTGACCGTCTTCGACATCCCGCGCGGCCCCATCGGCGTGCGGGGCCTGCGCACCCCGGTCCGCCGGGTGCGGGTGCTGGGCACCGGCACCCCGCTGGACCACCGGGTCATCGGCGGTCTCCACGAGGTGCCGGGGGTGCTGTGGATCGACCCGCCCGCGGCCGCCGACCTGGACGACCACGCGACCGTGCTCGCCGTGGAGCTGGACGGCGAGCTGGAGCTGTACCGGGGATCCGGGCGCAGCTGAATCGCGAGAAGGGTCAGGGCCGCACCTGGATCAGCGCATGGGTGCCACTGGTGCGCCAGTAGCGCTCCCGCGCGTCCAGCGCGGCCACGGTGTCCGCGTCGAGGCCGGTGATGACGTCCGACTTCAGGGTGCGCAGGGCGGCCACCGGCCCGGGGAAGTACGCGGTGCGGTCGGCGAAGGGCGTGGTCGGGGGCCACATCCGGTCGCCGACCAGGCGACGGTAGTTCAGATCGCCCTTGAGCACGGTCACGGTGGCGTCCGCGAACTCCCGCCGCAGATCGTCCGGCATCTCGGCGTACGGCAGCGGCGCGCAGAAGAAGTCGTGCGCCCGGACGGTGAGCCGCCCGTCGGCCATGGCCGCCCACAGCCGCGCCCCGGCCTCGCCCGCGGCGCCCTCGGCGTGCGCCAGACGGCGCAGACAGTCGACGACGTCGGAGGTGGTGGCGTCGGAGACGTAGTACGGATACGGCTTCACCTGCAGGACGACCCGCTCGGCGCGCCGGTGGCGGAGCAGATGGTCGATGAGGACGAGGTCGGGGAGCAGCTCGCGGCCCGCGTTGTCGGCGACCAGGCACAGCGTGGCCGGGGCCCCGGCGGGCAGCAGCCGCCACAGCACGTCCGCGTCGTCGGCCACCAGCGGTGCCGCCGCCGACGACGCGGCGCCGCCGGAGGTGATGCGGAAGCCGAGGTCCGCGCGGTTGCCCCAGAGCGAGCCGTGCAGCAGCGCGTCCCCGGCCTCGTCGGCGGGCCGGTCCAGGAGGTGGTCGAGAGCGGTCAGCTCGCGGGCGGCCTCGGGGGTGTCCAGCTCGGCCTGTTTGAAGGGCCGGAACGGGTCGATGCCCTGCCAGGGGCCGGGGGCGAAGTAGCCGACGGCCCCGAGGAGGCGGCGGTAGAAGTAGCTCTCGATCCAGAGGAAGGGCACCTCGAACCATGAGCGGCCGACGTACCCCCGCCCCCAGGTCCGCCATCGGTCGTGGTCGTGGGCGCCCGGGTCGAGCGGGGTGATGACGCCCTCGGCGTGGTCGTGGCGCAGGGCGTCGAGCGCCCGGTGCTGTTCGGGGCCGTACGGGAAGGCGTCCCGTACCTTCTCGATGAGCGCCGGATGCCGCTCGGCCAGCACACTCCGGGCGAACGATCCGGGCTCATCGCCGAGGATCACGGGCGCGTCGGCGGGTTCGGACATGGCAGCCAGGGTTTCACACCGCGCCGGGGGACGGTTACCAGTGCGCGGGGCGCGTGAGGCCGGACGGCAGCCGGGTGGCGGCGTCGCCCCGGGCGGCGTTCAGCTGGGCCTGGGTGAGGAAGACGGCGCCGGTCAGGTCGGCGCCGCTCAGGTCGGCGTCGCGGAGGTCGGCCCCGATGAGATCGGCGGCGCTCAGGTCGGCGCCGGTGAGATCGGCCGCGATGAGGAGAGCCCCGCGGAGGCCGGCGCCGCGCAGATCGGCGCCCCGGAGGCGGGCCCCGATGAGATCGGCGCCCCGGTGGTTCTTCCGCTTGCCCCGGCCCTTGGGCCGGACCCCGGCCCGGGCCAGTTCGCTCGTGCGCAGCAGCAGGGCGTTGACCTCGTCCCGGTGGGCGGCCACGTCCAGCGCGAGGAGTTCTTCCGCGCTGCCCTCGGTCAGCCGCTCGGTGGTGCGCAGCGCCCGGCGCAGCTCGTCGTGGAGGGGGCGGGCCGCAGGGAGGGTGAGGGCCTCGGTGAGGTACCAGAGGAGTTCGTGGAGCTGCCGCATCACGGGGAAGACGGCGAACATGCGGGACGCGGTGTCCGGGCGCGTCCGCCAGTCGCGGCCCTCGAAGGTGCTCCGGGAGACCTTCTGACCGGCGCCGAAGCAGTCGAAGACGGTGCAGCCCGCGAAGCCCTTCTCGCGCAGCCGGGAGTGGATGCCGCAGCGGAAATCGCTCTCCAGGTTGCGGCAGGGCTGCCCGGCCGCCTTGTCGACGGCGAAGTCGGCCGAGGCCGCGAAGGGCAGGGCGACGCAGCACAGCCCGAAACAGCTGCCGCAGTCGGCCCGCAGATCGGGGCGGACCGCGTCGGATATGGGGGCGTCGGCTCCGGATGACACCGTGTGTTCTCCCAGGGGACGGGCACCGCCCTGGTCCCGGCGGTGCTCTTGCGAACTCCCATGATCCCAGGGATGCGGCGGTCCCGTCAGCCCGGGACGATCAGGTCGATGCCGTACCCGGCGACCGCCAGGCAGGCGGCGAAGCACACCATCGCGATGGCCACGGCCGGCTTGTCCCGGCCCCGGCGCCCCTGGCGGGCGGACCCGCCGGGGCCGGGCCCGCCCGCGGCGCGGGCCCAGGCGGCGATGCCCAGGGAGAACATCACGACCACCACGATGGTGATCCCCAGGCTGACGCCGAAGACCCCTCCGAGAATGCCCCACTCGACGTCCATCGCGCTCACCTCCTCACGCCGGGCCGCTTACGGGTCAGGCCGCCGGACGGACGGTCTCCTCCGGGCGCTCGGCGGCGGGCAGCTCGTTGACGTTGCCGGAGGTCACCGGGCGGCGGCGGGAGAGCGCGTAGAAGCCCGCGGCCGCCACCACCGCGACGCTCGCCACCAGGGCCACGCCCGCGTCGCCCCGGTCGGCGACCCAGGCCGCGACGCCTCCCACGGCCGCCGCAGCGGGCAGGGTGAGCAGCCAGGACACCGCGATCCGCCCGGCGATCCCCCAGCGCACCTGGGCCAGCTTGCGGCCCAGACCGGCGCCCAGGATGCTGCCGGTGCAGACCTGGGTGGTGGACAGCGCGAAGCCCATGTGGGACGAGGCCAGGATGACCGCGGTGGCGCTGGTCTCGGCCGCGAACCCCTGCGGGGTCTGGATGTCGGTCAGCCCGCGGCCCATGGTCCGGATGATCCGCCACCCCCCGGCGTACGTCCCCAGGGAGATCGCCAGGCCCGCGGTCAGCACCACCCACCACGGCGGTCCGGTGCCGTGGCCGAGCACCCCGGCGGAGATGAGGGAGAGGGTGATGACGCCCATCGTCTTCTGCGCGTCGTTGGTGCCGTGGGCCAGGGCCACCAGGGAGGCCGAGCCGACCTGGCCCGCGCGGAAACCCTTGCGGACCGCCCCGCTCGCCACGCGGCGGGTGATCACGTAGGCCAGATACGTGGCGAACGTGGCCACCACGCAGGCCACCAGCGGGGAGGCGACCGCCGGGATCACGATCTTCTTGAGGATCTCGGCGAACCGCACCGCCGATCCCCCGGCGCCCACCCACACCGCGCCGATCAGCCCGCCGAAGAGGGCGTGCGACGAGCTGGAGGGCAGCCCCACGAGCCAGGTGATCAGATTCCACAGGATCGCCCCGACCAGCCCCGCGAAGATCATCGCCAGGGAGACCCGGGCATCGTCCACGATGCCGTTGGAGATCGTCTTGGCCACTTCGGTGGAGAGAAACGCACCGGCCAGGTTGAGCACTCCGGCGACGGTGACGGCGATCCGCGGGGACAGCGCCCCGGTGGCGATGGAGGTGGCCATGGAGTTGGCCGTGTCGTGGAAGCCATTGGTGAAGTCGAAGGCCAACGCCGTGATGATCACTACGATGAGCAGGAAGGAGACGGACCCCATCCGGACCTCCTGCGCCGGGGTTCCGCGCGACGCCGCACCGAACCGTCCGCGAATGCGCTGCCTTTCCCACGCTATGCGCGAGTTCACCCGCCCGCCATCGCACGCCCGGGCCGTGCCGGCGGCGCCGCGCGCCCGAGGGCCGTGGGCGCTCAGCGGTGGATCGGGGACGAGCGGGTCAGGGAGGGGCGGCTCAGGGACGGGCGGGTGTTCAGCGACTCCACCTCGCTTCCGGTGGCGCGCCGATAGGTGTCGGTGATCCGGGCCAGCTCCCGGGGGCCGCGCCCGCCGTCCCGGTGCATGGCCCGGTTCGCCCGTACGACGGCCGCCGTCGCGTCGCGGCGCGCGGCCTCGTAGCGGGCCAATCCGGTCCCTATCCCGTCCGGTGCGGACAGCTCGTACGCCAGGACCCGGGCGTCGACGATGGCCTGGGAGGCGCCGTTGGCACCCACCGGGTACATCGGGTGCGCGGCGTCGCCGAGCAGGGTGACGCGGCCGCTCCCCCAGGACGGCAGCGGGTCCCGGTCGGCCATCGGGTATTCCAGGATCTCCCCGCTGCCGGCCAGCAGGGCGGGTACGTCGAGCCAGCCGAGCGTCCAGTGCGCGTAGTGCGGCAGCACATCGGCCGCACGCCCGGGGCGGTTCCAGCCCGCGTCCCCGGTGAGCGGGCCCGGTTCGGCCACCCTCACCTGGCACACCCAGTTGATCCGGTCGCGGCCGATCGGGTACGCGACCAGCTCGGCGTCCCCGTCGCGCACCATGGCCATCGAGCGGCCGGTGAGGAACGGCGCGGCCTTGGTCGTGCCGCGCCACATCCGGATGCCCGACCACAGCGGCGGCCCCTCGTCCGGGTGGAGTGCGGCGCGCACCGCCGAGTGCAGCCCGTCGGCGCCGATGAGGGCGTCGGCGTGGCGTTCCGCGACCGTGCCGGTGGCCCGGTCGAGCACCCGCGCCCACACGCCGTCCGCCTCCCCGGGGCCGTGCGCGAAGCCGGTGACGCGGGCTCCGGTGCGGACCGCGCCGGGGCCCAGCCGCTCCCGGACCGCCGCGAGGAGCAGAAGTTGCAGCTCCCCGCGGTGGATCGAGTACTGCGGCCAGCGGTAGCCCTGGGCCACGCCGCGCGGCTCGCTGAAGATGTGGCGGCCGTGCCGGTCGGCGTACACGTTCTCGGCGATGGCCACGCCGAGTCCGGCGAGGGCGTCGCCGAGACCGAGTTCGGTCAGCTCCCGTACGGCGTGGGGCAGCAGGTTGATGCCGACGCCGAGCGGGCGGATCTCCCGGGCGCTCTCGACGACGGTGGCCTCGATCCCCGCGGCGTGCAGGCTCAGCGCGGCGGTCAGCCCGCCGATGCCCGCACCGGCGATGACCACGCTCATGACGCGGAGCGGGCCGCGGGGCGGACCTCGGGGCGGTCGATGACGCGCAGCCAGGTGCCGTCGGGCTCGCGGCGGACGACCTGCACCCGGCCGCCGGTGTTGTCGGAGGACGGGGTCGAGGTCAGGGCGAGGTCGCCGTAGCGGACGGTGGGCAGCGGCTCCTCCGGCCGGAAGGGCTCGGTCGTGTGGTCGAGCAGGGCCTGGCACACCGCGCGGATGGCCTCCCGGCCGACGGTCACGGATCCCGGGGGGTACGCGAGCACCGCGTCGGGTGCGTACAGCTCGGCCATGCCCTCGGCGTCGCCCGCGTTGGCGCGCTCGACGAACAGCCGGGTCAGGTCCTCGGGGGTGGTGGCGCGTGCGCGCGTCGTCCCGGTCATGTCGGATCCTCCTGTGTCCGGTCCTCTGTGCTCCGTCTTCGCGTTCTCCACTCTCCGGCCGACCGGGCCAGAAGTCCAAGAGATGGCAGGTCTGGCCGCTAGAATGAATGCTTATGGAATTGCGTCAGCTCGCCTACTTCGTCGCGGTGGCCGAGGAGCGGAACTTCACCCGGGCAGCGGAGCGGGAGCATGTGGCCCAGCCCGGGGTGAGCGCCCAGATCCGGCGGCTGGAGCGGGAGCTGGGCCAGGAGCTGCTGGACCGCTCCGGCCGCTCGGTGCGGCTGACCGAGGCGGGCGAGGCCGTCCTGCCGTACGCGCGGGCGGCGCTCGCCGCGGTGGAGGGGGCGCGGCAGGCCGTGGACGAGCTGACCGGGCTGCTCCGGGGGCAGGTGGCGGTGGGGACGGTGACCTCGCACACCGTCGATTTGCCGGACCTGCTGGCGGAGTTCCACGACGCCCATCCGGCGGTGGAGATCACCCTGTCCGAGGCCAACTCGGACCAGCTCCTCGAGGGCTTGCGCACGGGGCGGCTCGACGCCGCGATCGTCAGCGTCGGCAGGGAGACGCCGCCCGGGATCGAGCTGCAGGTGCTCACCGACCAGCCGATCGTCGCGGCGGTCGGCCACGACCATGAGCTGGCCGTCCACTCCGCCATCTCCCTGGACACCCTGCGCGGGCGGCCCCTGATCAGCCTGCCGCCCGGTACCGGGCTGCGCACCCGGCTCGACGAGGCGTGCGCGGCCGCCGGATTCGCGCCGCGCATCGCCTTCGAGGCGAGCGATCCGGAGGTGCTCGCCCAGCTCGCCGAGCGCGGACTGGGCGCGGCGATCCTGCCCGGTTCGTTCGCCGGGGCGCGGGCACTTGGTGCGACGCTGAGCTGTATGAACATCCCCTTCCTGGACAACTGGCGCAAGCGGCACGGTGCGGCCTCCGGTACGGCTCTGATGAGCGC
>NZ_JBEYAL010000039.1:52499-81689 GCF_040631655.1 Streptomyces sp. NPDC019937 | reverse complement strand
GGGCGGGTGGCCCCTGGTCCGCGGGGGGCCCCCGGCCTATGCTACTGCTTCGTGCCACCCGGCTGGGGGTTTGTGATCCCCTTGTGGTCCATCCGGGAAGCACAGCCCCCGTGCGCGAGGCGGGCCGATCAGGCAGGTCAGTCCCTGCTCTTCTTGACCCCCGCGACGACGGCGATGAGAACGGCGAGTCCGACGGCGATCCAGAGGGCGGTGCTCATGAGGTACTCCTAAGGTGTCAGGTGGCCCGGGAGGGCGGTTCGATGTGTTCCGAGTAGGGGCGGGGGGATCGGGCCGGGCCGCTGCCCGGCGGGGACGGGTGGCAACGGGTCCGGACCTAACGCAGCCGCAGCGCCTCGGCGAGCGGCACGCGCGAGCCGCTGCGCAGCACGCTGTTGGCGTACATCCGTCCGGCGATACGGGTCATCCCGGCCACGGCGGCGACCGCCAGCACCAGGGAGAGGGCGATCTGCCAGACCGGGGCGATGCCGAGCAGCACGCGTGCCGGCATCAAAATCGGGCTGAGCGGCGGTACGAGCGACAGCCACTCGATCAGCGGATGGTGTGCGTCCTTGCTCAGCAGGCTGATGCCCAGCACGAACGGCGTGGTGATGAGCAGCATCACCGGTTGCACCACCCCCTGAAGGTCCTCCTGCCGTGAGACACGCGCGGCCGCCGCGGCCAGCATGGCGGCGAAGAGGAAGAAGCCGAGCAGGAACCAGACGCCCAGCGTCGCCAGCGTCCCGCCCACGGCGGTCGGCAGGGTGAGGGCGCCGGTGCCCTGGGCGAGCGCCACCGCGGCTCCGCCGAGCACCACGAGCTGGGTCAGGCCGACCACGGCCACACCGATCAGTTTTCCGGCGAGAAGCTGCCAGGGGCGGATGGTGGAGAGGAGCAACTCCACGACGCGGCTGGTCTTCTCCTCCACCACCCCCTGCGCCAGCATGATCCCGTAGAAGACGAAGAAGAAGTACAGCAGCCCGGTGGAGGAGAGGATCAGCGCGAACTGCTCGGCCGCGCTGTTCCGCGACGGCTCCAGTGCGTCGACCCGCACGGTGGCCGACGCCACGCGCTCCCTGAATTCCACGGGGTCCACACCCGCGCGCTCCAGTTCCCTGGTGGTGCGCTCCTCGGTGGCCGCGGCTCGCACCACGGCGAGCAGGTCCTCGTCCGCTTCACGTTCCACGGACAGCGTGAGCTGCCCGTCGGCGCGGCCGATCACGGCGGAGAGGTCCCCGTCGCGCAGGAGCCGGTCGGTACGGTCGCCGTCGACGCTGACGAACTCGACGTCGCCCACCCCTTCGGCCACCGCGACGAGCGCCGGGCGCATCGCCGAGGCCTCCCGCTCGACGCCGACCTTGGCCGGCCCCTCCTCGGAGACGAGGATGATCAGGGCATAGACGCCGAGTCCGAGCAACAGCCCCAGGGTGCTCAGCACGAAGGACTTCGTCCGCATCCTGCTGTTGATCTCCCGCCGGGCGACCAGGCCGACGGCGCGGCGGGCCGACAGCGCGCCGGGGCCGCCCTCCGAGCGGGGGGTGCCCCCGTCCGGGGCGGAAGCCTGATCCCCGTCCGGTCCCTGTCCGGTGACGTCGCCCGACGCCCGCGCCGCGGTGCTCATCGCCCGGCCCCCTCGGCCGGGTCGTCCGTGTCCGTTCCGGTGATCAGATCGCGGTACAGCTCGGTCAGCGGGGGACGTTCGGAGACGAAGGCGGAGACCGGCCCGGTGGCCAGCGCCGCGTGGAGCACCCGCTGGTCGTCCGCGCCCTTCGCCAGGCGGAGCCGGGTGCGGGTGCCCTCGCGGCTCACGACCTGCACGCCCGCCAGCCCCGCGGCCCAGTCCTCACCCGCCCGCGGGGCATCGACCAGCAGGTGGCGATCGGCGTTCTCGCTCAGCTCCTCGACCGTCCCGCAGGCGATGAGCCGCCCGCCGCCGACGATGCCGACCCGGTCGCAGACGCGCTCGACGAGCGACAGCTGATGGCTGGAGAACATGACGGGGACCCCGTCGGCGGCCCGTTCGGCGAGCACGTCACGCATGACGTCGACCGCCACCGGGTCGAGGCCGGAGAACGGCTCGTCGAGCACCAGCGCCTCCGGTCCGTGGACCAGCGCCGCGGCGAGCTGGACCCGCTGCTGGTTGCCGAGGCTCAGGTTCTGGACCTCCTCGGACGCGTACGAGGACAGCTCCAGCCTCTCGATCCACCGGCCCGCCGCGGTCCGCGCCGCGGCCGGCGACAGGCCGTGCAGCTCGCCGAGATACCGCAGGTGTTCGCCGACCTTCATCCGCGGATAGAGGCCGCGCTCCTCGGGCATGTAGCCGAACTGCCTGCGGGCGGCGAAGTCGACCGGGCGGCCGCGCCACCGGACCTCTCCCGCGTCGGGTGTGAGGACTCCGAGGATGATCCGCATCGTGGTGGTCTTGCCGGCCCCGTTGCTTCCCACGAAGCCGAACAGCTCACCGGCGCGGATGTCGAAGGTCATGCCGTCGACGGCCCGACGTCTGCCGTAACTCTTCCGCACGCCATCGACCTCAAGCGCCGGCACCACCATGTCCCGCACCTCCCCATGCAATGCGTTAACTCCCTGAAGTGTTGCGTTAACACATCACCCCGTCAAGTTAGTCATACGCTTTGGCGCTCCACCACATAGACATGCTTCTCCGTCTGATCCGTCACCGGGCTGCGGTCCCAGTCGGCCCAGCGGCCGGTCACCCGCAGTCCCGCGAGCCGGGCCATCACGTCGAACTCGGCGGGCCAGGCGTACCGGCTGACCTCCGGCACCTTCCGCAGCCCACCGGGGCCCATGATCGTGTGGACGACCAGGACGGACTGGAGCGACTGGTTCACCTGGATCGTGTCGAGCAGCAGCGCGTCCGGCGCCAGGTGGCCGACCCGGGTCGTCGCCTCGGTGAGCCGGTGGTACACCTGCGGGTCGTACGTCTCGAAGACCGCGACCCCGCCGTCCGCCAGCGCGTCGTGGATGCCGCGGAGGCAGTTGATCTGCTGCTCCTGGGTGGGCAGCATGAAGAAGGTGTTGAGCGCGGTGAGGACGAGGTCGTACCGCTCCTCGACGGCCAGCGCGCCGAAGTCGCCCACCGACGTGGTGATACCGCCCGTGGGGTCGTTCTCGTGGAGCTTCGCCAGCATCGCGGGGGACGCGTCCACGCCGTGCACCCGGTAGCCGTGCCTGGCCAGCGGGATCGCCAGCCGGCCGGTGCCGACTCCCAGTTCGAGCAGGGAGGCGGGCGCGGGGCACAGCTCCTGGAGGAAGGCGACCATGGAGTCGACGGAGGGGCCCGCGGCGGGGTACAGCGCGTCGTAGATGTCCGCCAGCGACTCCCCGTACGCGCTGCTCTCGGTCTGCCGGGATGTTTCGGTGGTCATGGCTGCCTCCGTGAGGTGTCCGTTGCTTCCAGCTCCGCCCGCAGCCTGTCGGCCGTGGCCAGCACGTCGGGAAAGGACGCGGGCGCCCATGCCTCGCGCTTCCCGCTGGTCGTACTGCGGCCGGGATGGGGCGGGACGACGATCACGTTGCGCCGCGCGCCGAGCTTGGCGGTGTGTTCCGCGTACGCCGCGCTCTCCGCGCCACCGGGCGGCAGCGCGGGTGCCAGCGCGATCGCCGCGCGCGTGCACTGCAGCGCGAGCAGGGAGGGCGAGTCACCCAGCCCGATGGCCAGTCTGGCGAGGTAGTTCAGGGTCGCCGGCAGCACCACGACCGCGTCGGGCCACTGTGCGAGGTCCACGTGCCGGGCTCTCGGCTCCGGCTCGTCGGACCACCGGTCCGTCAGCACCTCGCAGCCGCCGATGGCGACCAGCGCCTCCCGGGTGACGAACCTGGTGGCAGCCCCGGTCAGTACGTACCGCACCTCCGTCCCGGGGTGCCCGGCCTTCAGCCAGCTGGCCCAGAAGGGCAGATGGGCGGCGGTCACCGAGCCCGTCCCGATCACCAGCAGTCGCCGCACCCCCACCGGTTCGACCGCACCCGCCGTACCGGTCACCGGGCCGCCGTCCCGGCCACCGGCGCGGGCGGCACCGGTCCGCCGGCGACCGCCCGCCTCGCCGGACCACCGCGCAGCGACTGTCCGTGCACCAGCTCCTGATAGAGCGCGGAACGCGTCAGCAACTCCTCGTGCGTACCCCGGTCGACGATGTGTCCCGCGTCCACGACCACGATCAGATCGGCGTCCTGCACCGTGGAGATGCGGTGCGCGACCACGATCACCGCGCGCTCGGCCGCGAGGGTGCGCATCAGCGCCCGCAGCCGTTCCTCGTTCTCGCTGTCGAGCTGCGAGGTCGGTTCGTCAAAGATGACGATGCGCGAGTCACGCAGCAGGACGCGGGCGGCTGCCAGCCGCTGCCGCTGGCCTCCCGACAGGTCCTCGGCCCTGCCCAGCTCGGTATCCAGACCGTCCGGCAGCTCTTCTACGGCGCCGCGCAGGGCCAGCGTCTCCAGCGCCCGCCACAGTTCCGCGTCCGGTAGGTCCTCCTGCCCGAGCTGGAGGTTCTGCCGCACCGTGCCCTCGACGAGCGTGAAGCTCTGGTCGACGTAAGTGATCTCGCCGCGCAGCTGCCGCAGGGGCCACCGCTCGACCGGCGCCCCGCGGACGGAGATACGGCCCGAATCCGGCAGCAGGAAGCGTTCGGTGAGTCCGAGCAAGGTCGTCTTCCCCGCCCCGGACGGCCCGACGATGGCGGTGAGTCCCCGTGCCGGGGCCGCGAAGGACGCCTCGTGGATGATGGTGCGCCCGCCGTCCGTGTAAGTGACCGCGTCGAACTCCACCGCGGGGGCGGTCGGCGACGGCGCGACCGGAGAGGCGGCCCCGGAGTCTTCCGAGGCGATGGTGAGCACACTGTTGAGACGCATCCGGGCGGCCAGGCCGCTCTGCATCCGGGCCGCGCCCGAGACCAGCAGGGTCAGCGGCGCGACGAGTTGCAGCAGGTAGACGATGAAGGCGGCGAACTCGCCGATGCTCAGGTCCCCGGAGGCGAGCCGGGCACCGCTGGTGACCATCACCGCGATGATCGAGAGCTGTTGTCCGAGCTGCATCGTGGGTCCGACCAGGGCGGTCACCCGCGCGACCGATACGGCGGCCTTGCGGGCGTCCTCCACGCTGCGGCCCAGCGAGGACGCCACCTGACGTTCGGCGAGGAACGCCTTCACCGTGGGCAGCGACAGCACGGCCGCCGTCATCTGCTGCGACATCGTTCCGATGGCGCTCTGCTGGCGTTCCACACCACTGCGGATCGACCGCACGCACAGGAAGATGCCGACACCGGCGACCGTGAAGGTGGCGAGCACGACGATCAGCAGGACCCAGTCCAGCGTGCCCATGGCGACCAGGGTGCCGACGGCCAGGAAGAGCGAGGACGGGATCTGCGCCACGCCGACGTCCACCACGGAACGCAGTTGGGTGCTGTCGGAGTTGGCGCGGGCGACCAGATTGCCGGCTCCTTCACGCCGCACCCGCCGCAGCGGCAGGGTCAGGATGTGCGAGACGATGCGGAACCGCGCCTCGGAGACCAGGCCCTCACCGGCGCGGGCGAGCAGGTAGGAGGAGAGGGCCGCCGCCAGCCCGCCGCCCACGGCGAGGGCCGCCATCATGAGCATCGGACCGACGGGCCGTTCGTCCTCGGCGAGAGCCATCACCAGATCGCGGACCTGGAGGGGGAGGACGAGGGAGGCGGCGGCGGAGAGCAGACTCATCACCACCGCGGCGGCCACGGCGGCCTTCCGGCCCTCCAGGAGCTGCGTGAAGACACGCAGCTCCTGGGTGTCTTCAGGGCGTGGTTCTCTGGCCATGGTGAGGGACCTCCTGCGGTGTGCGGTGACATCCGGTCACCGTCGGTGCCACGGCCGACGGTTCAGGTCGCGGAGCCCTGGGTGGCCGGTGACGCGTCGTCGGTGGCGGGAGTGGGGGTGACCGAGCCGCCGGTCGGCGCGGACCGGTGGGCCGTGAGCCACGGCCAGTCGCCCGAGTCGAGATTCCGGGCGGGGTCGGCGGGGTCCACGTTCGCCGCGACGCACGCTGCCGCCAGTTCGGCGGCCGTCGGACGCTCGCGGCGCTGTTCCGCCGCGTCCACGAAGGCCCGCGCGACCACATGCGCCCGGTGTTCGCCGAAACTCAGACCGCGCATGCCCGTACGGCCGTCCTTGGGCTCCCACGCGGCCGTCACACCGGGCGCGATCACATGGGCGAACGCGGGGGCTGGCCCCTCCGGCAGGGCGGTGGCGAGGGCGGTTTCGGTCACCGCGCCGACCACATGCCAGGAGCGCGAACTCAGGTAGAGGACCATGCCGTCGTTGCGCGGCAGGCTCGCCGGATTCGAGATGATCTTCGCGCGATAGGTCGCGGAGCGGTGTTCCAGAGCGCTCAGTACGGCATGCCACAGCTCCGGCGCCGCGTCGGGGTCGGCCACCCGCAGATAGAGCCGCAGCAGATCACCACCGCCGGCGCGGCCGGTGCCGCTGTCCACGAGGAAGAAGCCGGGAGAGATGAGCGGGCGGGCCGACGGGAGGTTCGTCATCACCACCGGGCGTCCGGGATCGCCCGCCAGCCGCCCGGTTTCCCGCAGCGTCGCCGAGTCCGGGACGCCCACGCGCAAGCCGTCGATCTCCACGACCCGTCGGCCGGCGGCCGACCGTTGCCCGGTGAGGATCACCGCGGCGACCGTCTCCGGGTGCGGTGTCGCCTTCGCCAGTCGTGCCTCGAAGTCCGGCGCGCGCAGCGTCTTGACCGGCGCGCGGTCCTTGACCCCGCGCCCGGTGTGCAGCACTTCGTACACGGTGCGGGCGAGCACGAAGCGCATCGCGGACGCGGACTCGGCGGTCACCTCGTCGTCCCGTACCCAGGCCGTCCTGCCGTCCGGCGCGATCCGTACGTCCTCCAGCGCCAGCCGGAGCCCGGCCGAGAGCACCGGTCCGGGTCCCCCGTTCGCGGAGGGCCGCTCCGGTACGCGACCGGGCATGGCGATCGGTTCGATGTGCGTGCTCATGGGGCCTCCCCGAGTCCGACCGTGGAGACGAAGCTCCGCGGGTCGAGCAGTGCGGTCCTGCCGATGCCCGCCGCCGCCCGGACGATGGCCGACAGCCGGCCGCTCTCCCTGGTCGAGGCGATCAGCCGATCGATCAGATGCCATCCGGCGTAGGACGTGGCACGCACCACGAGACCGTCGTCGTCGGGGCCTGCGCCCTCGCGGTAACCGCGGTGGAACTCGGAGATCAGCGGCAGCACGCGGGCCAGTTCCTCGCTGCCGCGCGCCACGACGTCCTCGTGGGTGAGTACGGGGGAGAACGCGTCGTCCGTCTCCTGCCCGGGAATCCGCAGCACCGCGCGGTGCAGCCACTCGCCGACGTACGCCCCGACATCGCGCGCCGGATCACCGAGCCTGAATTCCTCCCAGTCGTTGACGTAGAAGGCGGTGTCGGTGAGCAGGAACTGATCCAGCCGCAGGTCACCGTGGACGGGCACACGTGCGACCCCGGCCTCGGTCGCTCGCAGCCGCTCCAGCTCCTCGAGCAGCGCGGCATCTCGCTGCAACAGCGCCCACGCCTGGACGAAGGCGCCGGTGGCGTTGACGTAGATCTCCAGCGGCAGGGACCGCAGGTCGTCGACCGGTGGGTACGGGTGGGGATCCGGCTCGGGAAAGTCCTCGGCCCGGAAGGGAAGGCGATGCAACGCCGCCAGCGTCCGGCCGGCCTCCGCCGCCATCGACTCGGTGAACTCCTGGTCCGCGGCGAGCTCGCTGCCGGACCTGACGTCGTCCAGCAGCCGGAACACCAGCAGCCGCCGCTCCTCGTCGCCCCCGAGGAATGCGGGGCGGGGGAAAGCCCGTGCGCCGCCTTCGACCAGATGCTCGAACGCCAAGACCCTCCGGTAGCGCTTCAGGGATTCCTCGGCACTCCCCCTGAGCTGTTTCACGAATACCGGATTTCCGGTGTCCGTGACACCTGACCAGTTCTCGTTCCGGCCAGGATAGGAGTAGACATCCGAAGCGCTCAGCGAGCCTAAATCGAGCCGGCTCAGCAGCTGTTCGACCGATGCGCTCACGGGACTGTCGACAGCCGACGCGGAAGACCGGACCTGCGGGTGCTTACTCTTTTCGCCTGCCACAGACGCTTTCTATCGTGGGCCGATGCCGCCGGACAACGAATTGACCGGCATCGGCCACCGGGGGCGGGGAGCTGCGGTTACGTGCACGGGGCGACCGCCCGGCGGCGCGCCCCGCCACGGCACCCGGGCGCGGTGCCGCGGGCACGGTGTCCAGGTCGGGGCCCCTGTGGGAGTCCCGGGGCCGGCGTGGCCGGTCCGGACCTTTCAGATGATTCTTCGGCGCACGGCCCACACCACCGCCTCTATCGGGGTTTCCACGTCGACGTGGTCGCATATCGAGCGGAGTTTACGCCGGAGCGTGCGGTCACTCATCTCCATGCGGCGGGCGACCTGCGCCATGCTGCATCCCTGGGAGACAAGCTGAAGGATTCTCAAGTGATCGTTTCCTAATGTGACGTGGGGGTCCCTCAAGGAACTACTTGAATTCACTTGTCAACCTTATGTTCGTCCGGCGGTGAGGCGCCGGATTTTGCGAGGCGCTTGAAGGCGCCCGGCCTGGAGCGTGAGAACGGCGCGGCGGCGCCGGCTCGCCCTGAGCCCGTGGACAGCTGGTGGGTGAATCCGGCAGGCCCGGGAACAGAGAAGCACCGCTCATGCGGCCGTGCGGCCATTCGGTATGGGTGCATCAGGTGCCGGGCGACGGAAACAGGACGCCGTGCGTGAAATTCCACTCGCTCAGCGCGCGGCGCACAGCAGCGGTTTCCCGGTGCCGCGATCGGCACGGTCGGCCACCAGGACCCGCACCAATTCAGCAGTTGCGACCCGACGGGAGAACTCTTGGCTCTCGACCCGAATTGCCGCCATGAGCGGCCATGGCCGCGCCATGACAGGAACGCGCGAAGTTCTACTTGCTCTTGACGGCCGGAGCGGCCATGACCAGCGCGGTTCGCGCCCGGAGACCGCGCTCGGCAACGGCGTCCTCGCGCGAGGCGCATTGATCAACTCGTCCAAAAAGCATGAGCTTCCCCCTTGACTGTGACCACATGACGACGCCGGACGGACACGTGGTGACCACACCTGAACGTGCCCGCCAGTATATGAACCATCGGATCCGCTTGATCAAGACTTTACCCATGTGATCGACGTCACACTGTGATCATTTTCGTTGGAATCTTTGATTCCAGATGCGCCGGACCGATTCCCGGAATTCACCACCCAGCACCTTGCCTCTCGTCATTCACGTACGAAAGGGCCGGGTTTATCCAGGTCAGCACTGCCTGGTTGCTTTCCTTTACCGACACCAGCGGCAGCTGGAACAGCCGACGCTCGGCGGCACGGGGCCCCGCGGGTCCCCGCCGAGGCGACGGACGCGGGCGGTCCCTTGACGCGGCCCGCCGGGCGGGTGAGTTGTCCACAGGGGGAGTTATCCACAGGGCTGCCGGAAATGAGGCAGAAGCGGAAGACTTGGGGAGCAACGCGCGATTCACGCGTGGCGCTCGTGCAGGAGGGGGATCACATGCCGGGCTCACTGGCCGTGCTGCGGGACAGCCACCGGACGGAGGTCGAGCGGCTGCTGACGCGGGCCGTCGAGGAGGAGGTGCGGCGCTCCGGCGGCCGCACGGACGGCGGGGTGCTGCTCAGCCGCGCGCGGGGCGCGCTGGACGGGATGGCGGCGACCGCGGCCGAGGAGTACGGCGCGTATGTGCGCGCGCTGGAGGAGGCGGAGGCCGGCAGCCGACCGCTGTCGGCGATGCTGGGGCGCGAGCGGCTGTCCACCCCGGCGCTGGCCGCGGCGGTGGCGGCGGCCGCCGCGTTCGGCGCGGACCTCACCTTCGGCACCTCGGCGGGCACCGCGCTGGGCGCGGGCGCGACCGCGGCGGTGGCGGGGTCGGCCGCGGCCGTCCTCAAGCTCACCGCGGCCCACTGGCCCGCCGCCCACCGCCAGGCGGCGCTGCGCAACCAGCCCGGCGGGCCCGAGCAGTTGCGGCTGCAGTGGCTCACGGCGGTCGAGGTGCGGGGCATCCGGCCGTTCATCGATCAGCACCGGATGACCTCGGCCGCCACCCGCCAGGGCGGCGGCCCGGCCAAGCGCTCCTCGTCCCCCACCGGCGGGCAGGTGCCGCGGCTGCGGGGCGCGGACCGCAGTCAGGCGGCCCGCAGGCGCACGGTGCTGGAGCAGTCCTTCGGCCAGCTCCCCCAGGCGGACGGCCCGTTCGCCGGGCGCCGCGCGCAGACCGGCCAGATCGCCCAGTGGGTGCACCGGGCGCGGGCCAGCACCGAGACCAGACCGACGGTGGTGCTGCTGGAGGGCCCACCGGGCTCGGGCCGCACCACGCTGGCGGTGCGGGCGGCCCATGAGCTGCGCGATCAGTTCCGGGGCGCGTGCCTGGTGGATCTGCGCGGGGACAGCGCCGAGCAGGCCCCGCTCTCGACCCGCGACGCGCTGCTGCATCTGCTGAACCGGCTCGGGGCGCCCCGCGACCAGCTGCTCTTCCGGGAGCGGGCGAGCCAGGACCAGCACCTCAAGCGGCTCACCGAGCTGTATCACCAGCATCTGACCGGGCTGCCCGTCACGATCGTGCTGGACGACGCGAGCGACGCCGAGCAGGTGCGCACGCTGGTCCCGGAGCGGTCCGACAGCCTGATCCTGGTCACCTCGCGCACCCCGCTCACCCTGCCGCCGGACCTGGCCGCGTGGGTGCACCGGCTGGAGGTCGGCCCGCTGGACGAGTCGGGCGCCGAGGAGCTGCTGCGGGTCTCCGCCGAGAACCCGGCCGGGCCCGGCCCGTACGACGGGCGGTCCGTGGAGCGGATCGCCGAGCTGTGCGGGCGGCTGCCGCTGGCGCTGCGGATCGCGGGCTCCTCCCTCGGCCCGCGCACCCCCGCCGCCCTCGCCACCGACCTCGAGGCGTACGGGCCGGTCGGCCCGGTCGAGCGCACCCTGTGGCTGCGGTACACCGACCAGCAGGAGGGCGCCCGGCGGCTGCTGCGCCGCCTCGCGCTGGCCGGGCGGGCGAGCCTGGGCGCGGCGGCGGCCGCGGCGCTGCTGGGCGCCGACCAGCAGGAGGCGGCCCGCCATCTGGACGCGCTGGGCCGCGCCGGGCTGATCCAGCACGTGCGCGGCAGCCGCTACCGGCTGCACGACCTGGTGCGCTCGTTCGCCGCCGCCCGGCTGGCCGACGAGGAGGAGCCCGAGCAGCGCACCGCCGCCCAGGAGCGGCTGATCCGCAGCTATGCCGAGCTGGCGGACTCGGTGATCCGGCTGGTCGACGGCAAGACCTCCACCCGCGCCGATGTCTTCACCAAGGGCACGGCGGGCGGCCACGGCTTCACCTCGCTGGACGCGGCGCTGGGCTGGCTGGACGACGAGTCGAGCTTCATCACCGCGGCGCTGCGCCATGCGGAGGGCGTGGACCAATCCGCGGTGCTGCATCTGCTGGGCGCGCTGTGCGACTACTGCCTGCTGCGCGGCGACCTGTACCGGCTGGGCGAGATCAGCGAGCTGACCCAGGCCGTCGACCAGGGGCTGCTGGTGCGGTCCGTGCAGTGGCGCACCGGTATCGCCGCCCGCCAGCTCGGCGAGCTGGACCAGGCGCGTACGACGCTGTCCTCGGTGGTCGACCTGTATTTCGAGGCCCACCACGAGGCGGGCGCGGCCCGCGCGCTGTGCAGCCTGGGCATCACCCTGCACCACCAGGGCAATCTGGTGGAGGCCGCGGCGAAGCTGCGCGAGGCGCTGTCCCTGCAGGAGTCCGAGGCGCTGCGCGGGGACCGGGGCTGGACGATGCACGCGCTGGCCGCCGTGGAGCGGGACCGCGGGCAGCTCGCCGAGGCCCTGGAGCTGTTGCGGCAGTCGCTGGAGCTGCACCGGGAGTCCGAGAGCCTGCACGGCCAGGCCTGGGCGCATTTCCAGCTCGGTCAGGCCTGTCTGCGGATGGGCGACGTGCCCCGCGCGGAGGCCGAGCTGCGGGAGGCGCTGGGCGCGTACGACCGCACCCACGACCAGCGCGGTGCGGCCTGGGCGCTGACCCAGCTGGCCCGCGCCCGGCTGGTGGCCGGCGAGCCGTCGGCGGCCGTGGACCAGCTGCGCCAGGCCCTCTCCCGGCACCGGGACAACGAGGACGCGCGCGGTGAGGCCTGGACCCTGTACTACCTGGGCCAGGCGCTGGAGGAGCGCGGCGACCGGGACGCGGCGGTGCGCGAGCTGGAGCGGGCCCGCACGTTGTTCAGCCGGATGCGGGATGTGTACGGGCTGGCGTGTGCCCGGCATCACTCGGCTCGGGTCACCCGTGATCTGCGGGCGGCGCAGACCGGCTCGCTGCGCAACAGCGGCTTCGCGCGGCAGCTGCTGCAGGACGCGCGGCAGGACTTCCACCGGGTGGGGGTGGCCCACGGCGAGGCGTGGTCGTGCGTCGAGCTGGCGGTGATCGACGCGGGGAACGGCCGGTCGGCGCAGGCGCTGGAGCTGGTGGACGAGGCGGCCCGGCTGTTCGCCGAGTACGGGGACCGGCGCGGCGGATCCTGGGCGAGGTTCCTGCGCTGCACGCTGCTGCCGTTCGCCTCGGCGGGCGGCTCGGTCATCGGCACGGCGGTGGCGCAGGAGGAGCTGGCGGAGCTGCTGCGGGAGCTGCGCGAGCCGGGCGCGGCCGCGGCGGGCGGGGATCCCCGGGTGGAGGAGTGCGCGGAGGCGTTCGCGCTGGTGCTGGAGCGCGGTGTGGAGCCGGAGACGGGATGGCAGGCCTGGCAGCTCGGTATGGTGCCGAGCCGCCGCTCCCGCGAGGTCATGGCCGTGCTCCCGGACCGGCCCCATGCCTGAGCCCGGACCGGCCCCCGGGCCTCGGCCCGGACCGGCCCCGCGCCCGCGCCCGGTCCGGGCTCAGGTCGAGGAGGTGCCGTCAGGCCGTGCGCTCCTCCTTGGGGCCCTTCGGGGAGGCGGCGGCCCGGGCTTCACCGGGCTCCGGCTCCTCCTCGAAGTCCACCTTGTTCATGTGCTTGTTCATGGACTTCATCAGGAGCCACACCGCGCCGCCGATCAGTGCGAAGACGACGAACCCGAGCAGGCCCGGGGTCACCTTGTTCTCGTCCAGATCCTTGGCGAGCGGGACGAGATGCGTCATGGCGAGGGTGCTGGTCGCGCTCATCATGGGGTCAATTGTTGCGGATGCCCGCGAAGAGGTCGTCCTCGGGGAGGGAGGTATCCACGAGCGACTTCGCGAGCTCGTATTCTTCCGTCGGCCAGACCTCCTTCTGGATGTCCATGGGCACCCGGAACCAGCCGCCGTCGGGATCGATCTGCGTGCGGTGCGCGATCAACGCCTTGTCGCGGATCTCGAAGTACTCGGCGCACGGCACATAGGTGGTCAGGGTGCGCTCCCGCCGGGAGAAACTCTTCCAGCGCTCCAGCCACTCCCCGTACGGCGACTCCAGGCCGCGCGCGAGCAGCGCCTCGTGCAGGGCGACGGTGCGCGGCCGGTTGAAGCCCTGGTTGTAGTAGAGCTTCTGCGGCTGCCACGCCGGGCCCGCCTCGGGGTACTTCTCGGGGTCCCCGGCCGCCTCGAAGGCCACCATAGTGATCTTGTGGGTCATGATGTGGTCGGGGTGCGGATAGCCGCCGTTCTCGTCATAGGTGGTGATCACCTGCGGCCGGAAGGAACGGATCAGCTTCACGAGCGCGCCCGCCGCCTCGTCCACGTCCTGGAGCGCGAAGCAGCCGTCGGGCAGCGGCGGCAGCGGGTCGCCCTCGGGCAGCCCGGAGTCCACGAAGCCCAGCCACTCCTGCTTCACTCCGAGGATCTCGCGCGCCTCGTCCATCTCCTTGGCGCGCACCTCGTGAATGTGCTCCTCGATATACGGATCACCCTGGAGCTTGGGGTTGAGGATGGAGCCGCGCTCACCGCCCGTGCAGGTCGCGACCAGCACGTCCACCCCCTCGGAGACGTACTTGGCCATGGTGGCCGCGCCCTTGCTCGACTCGTCATCCGGGTGTGCGTGCACGGCCATCAAACGCAGCTGCTCAGTCAAGTTCGATCCTCAGTGATTCGTCGCGGAAGACGGCTTCTATAGTGACCCACAGCGGGCCCGAATAATTCCGGGTCTCCCGAGCAGGAGGAAGCGATCATGTCGGCGGTGCGCGAGGGCCTTCCCGAGGGGCGCTACGGCCGCTCCGCGGACGAGCGGGCCGATCGCAAGCTGAAGATCATCGGTTCGGTGCTCGGCGCCGGATTGATCGCCCTGATCGCCTGGTTCGGTTACGCGTACGTCATCGAGGAGGACGTCAGCGGCCAGCTGACCGGTTTCAAGGTGACCGCGGCCGACACCGTCGACGTCCGGCTGGAGATCACCAAGGACCAGGACGCCACCGCCGTGTGCACGGTGCGCGCGCTGGACACCTACCACGACGAGGTGGGCCGTAAGAGCTTCACCTTCGGGCAGCGCCAGGACGACCTGATCAAGGTCATGACGGTGCGCACCACCGGGCGCGCGACCAGCGCCGAGCTGGTCGGCTGCGACTCCGCCACGGACGGCTGAGCCGGGCGCCGGGCCGCCCGCCCGGAGAGCGGCCCCGACGTGGCCCGGAGGGCGGCTGGACACCGGCCGGAGGGCTCGAGTGACCACGCCCTGACTCGCCAGGTTTGTCCCGTTTCATGCGCATGGAGCTGAGTTCCCTCCTCCCCGTTTCCTGTCGGAATTGTTAGGCTCGTGGTTTCGCCCGGCTTTGAAGGCGCACCCTTCTGAGTAGGGCGTTCATTTGTATTCCCAGCACCGACGAGGAGCACCTGTGACCCAGACCAGCGAGAACGTCACCTGGCTGACCCAGGAGGCGTACGACCAGCTCAAGGCCGAGCTGGAGTACCTGTCGGGTCCGGCACGTATCGAGATCGCGAAGAAGATCGAGGCTGCCCGGGAGGAAGGTGACCTCCGGGAGAACGGTGGTTACCACGCCGCCAAGGAAGAGCAGGGCAAGCAGGAGCTCCGGGTGCGTCAGCTGACGCAGCTCCTGGAGCACGCGAAGGTCGGAGAGGCACCCGCGGACACCGGCGTGGTCGCCCCCGGCATGGTCGTCACCATCGCCTTCGACGGCGACCCGGACGACACCCTGACCTTCCTTCTCGCCTCTCGTGAATACGCGAGCTCGGACATCGAGACCTACTCGCCGCAGTCCCCGCTGGGCACGGGTGTGAACGGCAAGAAGGTCGGCCAGGACGCCGAATACGAGCTGCCCAACGGCCGTACGGCATCGGTGCGCATCCTGGACGCCAAGCCCTACCAGGGCTGAGTGCCACCCCCGAACGCCCGCACCCGCACGACTCACGGCGAGCCCCCGGCCCACGCGGCCGGGGGCTCGCTGTATGACACGGACGGTCAGGCGGTCGCCGAGCGGTACTTCCGGACCGACAGCGTCCGGAACACCACGATGATCACCACCGACCACAGCACCGACGCCGGCACCGGATGCTGCATCGGCCAGGCATCCGAGACCACGCCCTGCGGATTGCCGAACAGCTCCCGGCAGGCCTGCACCGTGGCGCTGAACGGGTTCCAGTCCGCGACGTGCCCCAGGAACTCGGGCATCTTGCTGGACGGCACGAACGCGTTCGAGATGAAGGTCAGCGGGAACAGCCAGATCAGCCCGCCGGACGTCGCGGCCTCGGGGGTCCGCACCGTCAATCCGATCAGCGCGCCGATCCAGGAGAAGGCGTAGCCCAGCAGGAGCAGCAGGCCGAAGGCGGCCAGCGCGCTCAGGATTCCGTCGTGCACCCGCCAGCCCACGATGAGCGCGACGATCGCCAGCACGACCAGCGTCAGCGCCGTCTGCACCAGATCCGCGAGCGTACGGCCGGTGAGCACCGCGCCGCGCGCCATCGGCAGGGAGCGGAACCGGTCGATCAGCCCCTTGTGCATGTCGTCGGCGATCCCCGCGCCCGCGCCCGCCGTCGCGAAGGTGACGGTCTGCGCGAAGATCCCGCCCATCAGGAACTCGCGATAGACATCGGCGTCCGCGCTGGCCTGCCCCGGCACCATGATCGCGCCGCCGAATACATAGCTGAACAGCACAACGAACATAATGGGCTGAATCAGGCCAAAAATAACCACTTCCGGAATCCGCATCATCCGGATCAGATTCCGCCGGGCGACCACCAGCGAGTCCCGGACCGCCGCGAACGGTCCGCCGCGCGGCCGGGGGGCGGTGGCGACGGTGGCGCCGGACTCCTCGGCAACGGCCATCACTTGCCTCCCTCGTGAGCGCCGTTCTCCAAGCCGCCGTCCTCGGCGCCATGGCCGGTGAGCGAGATGAAGACGTCGTCGAGCGTCGGGCGGCGCAGCCCGATGTCGTCGATCTCCACGCCCCGGGTGTCCAGTTCGCGGATGACCTCGGCCAGCAGCTTGGCCCCGCCGACCACCGGCACGGTGACCTTGCGGGTGTGCTCCCGCACCGTGGTCTCCCCCTTGCCCAGCACGCTCAGCACGTGCTCGGCGACCGCGATGTGCTCCCGCTCGTGCACCACGACCTCCACCCGCTCCCCGCCGATGCGGCCCTTGAGCTGGTCGGAGGTGCCACGGGCGATGACCTTGCCGCGGTCGATCACACAGATGTCATGGGCCAGGTGGTCGGCCTCCTCCAGATACTGGGTGGTCAGCAGCAGCGTCGTGCCGCCCGCCACCAGTTCCTGGATGACCTCCCACAGCGCCTGCCGGTTGCGCGGGTCGAGCCCCGTCGTCGGCTCGTCCATGAACATCACCGGAGGGCTGACGACCAGGGCGGCGGCGAGGTCGAGGCGGCGGCGCATGCCGCCGGAGTACGTCTTGGCGGTGCGGTCGGCCGCGTCCGCCAGGTGGAACCGCTCCAGCAGCTCGTCCGCGCGGGACTTCGCCTCGCGCGCGCCCATCTGGTACAGCTGACCGACCATCCGGAGGTTCTCACGGCCCGTCAGATACTCGTCGACGGCGGCGAACTGCCCGGACAGGCCGATGGACCGGCGGACCTCATTGGGGTACTTGAGCACGTCCACCCCCGCGACCACCGCCGTTCCGCTGTCGGGGCGCAGCAGCGTGGTCAGCACGCGCACGGCAGTGGTCTTCCCGGCGCCGTTGGGGCCGAGCAGTCCGAGCACGGTTCCTTCCGGCACATCGAGATCGACGCCGTCCAGAGCTCTTACTTCGCCGAAGGTCTTCACCAGGCCCTCGGCGTGGATCGCGCCTGGCATGTTGGCACTCCCAGAGTTGGGTGTTCCCGGGTTGAGTCAGGTCCACGAAAGATCGTTTGACGTGACGTGCGGCGGCGAATGTTCCTCGCCACGCAGGGACGCGTCCCCTCAAAATAGGCATATGTCCGCCCACAAGGGCAGCGTCGCGACAGCAACTGGAGAGGAATCGTAGCGCAGTCGCGATACATCGCGATATACGTGAGGTAACGAACGGCCCGCCGTGAACCGTCAGACCATCACGGTGTACCCGGCCCCGTGCAGCGCCTTCCGGACCTCGGCGCAGTGCTCCGGGCCCTTCGTCTCCAGCTGCACCTCCACCTCCGCCTCGCTGAGCCCCAGCCGCGGATTGATCCGTACATGGCTGATGTCGAGCACATTGGCGTCCACCGCCGACAGCTCCGCCAGCAGCGTCGCCAGCGCCCCCGGCCGGTCGGTGAGCCGCAGCCGCAGCGACAGATAGCGGCCCGCCGCGGCCATGCCGTGCCGCAGAACGCGCTGCATCAGCAGCGGATCCACATTGCCGCCGGAGAGCACCGACACCACCGGACCCTCGAAGGACCCCGGATCCGCCAGCACCGCCGCCACCGGGCTCGCCCCCGCCGGTTCCACCACCAGCTTCGCCCGCTCCAGGCACAGCAGCAGCGCACTGGACAGCTCGTCCTCGCTGACCGTACGCACCTCGTCGACGAGCGCGCTGATGATCCCGAACGGAACGTCGCCCGGCCGCCCCACCTTGATGCCGTCCGCCATCGTCACCGGCGCCTCGACCGACACCGGCCGCCCCGCCGCCAGCGACGGCGGATACGCCGCGGCGCCCGCCGCCTGCACCCCCACCACCCGTACGTCCGGCCGCAGCGCCTTCACCGCCACCGCGATCCCGGCCGCGAGTCCGCCGCCGCCGATGCCCACCACGATCGTGCGCACCTCGGGGCACTGCTCCAGGATCTCCAGGCCCACCGTGCCCTGTCCGGCGATGATGTCCGGGTGGTCGAACGGATGGATGAAGATCGCGCCGGTCCGCTCCGCGTACCGCTGCGCCGCCCGCATCGTCTCGTCCACGATCTGGCCCTCGAGGCGGACCTCCGCGCCGTAGTCCCGGGTCGCCGCGACCTTCGGCAGCGGCGCGCCCTCGGGCATGAAGACGGTCGACCGCACCCCCAGCAGCGAGGCCGCGAGCGCGACGCCCTGCGCATGGTTCCCGGCGCTCGCCGCGACCACCCCCGCGGCCCGCTCCTCCGCCGTCAGCCGCGCGATCCGCACATAGGCCCCGCGCAGCTTGAACGAGCCCGTACGCTGCAGGTTCTCGCACTTCAGCTGCACCGGGGCGCCGACCAGACCGGTCAGAAAGCGGCTGCCCTCCAGAGCGGTCAGCCGGGAGACCCCCGAGAGCGTCTTCTGCGCCTCGCGCACATCGTCCAGGGTGATCGCGAGCGGGGCGGACGGTACGGAGCGTGCGGGGCGCCGGGCGGGGCCGGGCCCGTCCTCTCCGCCGGGTCGTGGAGCCATGGCCCCAGTCTCGCAGTTCCCCCGGAACACGGCCGGGCCGGGGCGACCGGCGCTTGGCCGGTTGTCGGCAGGTTTCTGCAGCCCCCGTACGGGCAGCGCCCGGGCCGCGTACTCTGTGCCACATCCCACAGACCACCGCATGAAGTGAGCCCTAGGCCATGCCCACCCAATCGGACATGACGACTCAACTCGACACCGGCGTACTCGAATCACTCCAGCACCAGGTCGCGGTCTTCGCCCGCCGCGCGGAGCAGACCCGGCTCGGCGGCGTCGGCCAGGCCCGCAATTCGATGGACCGCGCCGCCTATCTGCTGCTCAACCGGCTCGACCAGGAAGGCCCCATGGGGGTCAAGGCACTCGCCGGAGGCATGGGCATCGACTCGTCCACCGTGACCCGGCAGGTCGCCCCGCTGGTCGACTCCGGCCTGGTCAAGCGCACCTCGCACCCCGAGGACGGCCGCGCCGTCGTCCTCCAGCTCTCCCCGCGCGGCAAGGCCCGCCTGGAGGAGGTGCGCTCCTCGCGGCGCGAGCTGATGGCGCAGGTCACGGACGGCTGGACGGTGGAGGAGCGCGATATGTTCTGCGATCTGCTCACCCGCTTCAACGTCGCCCTGTCCGCCGCGCACGGCGGAGTCCCGCAGGCGGCGGCACCGGCGTCCTGAAGCCGGGCACTCCCGACCGCCCGGACCCTGACCGGACTCTTGACCGGGCGCCCCTGCCTGCCGTGTCCTTGAGGGACGAACGGCGGAGGGCGCGGTGCGAGAGCGGCGGGCAGCACGGGAGAGCCGCCGGGCCCGGGAATTCGAGGCATTCGTCGCGGGCGCCGGTGGCAGGTTGTTGCACGCGGCCACACTGCTCACGGGGGAACCGACGGGGGAAACCGCGGGGGAAACCGAAGCCGCGCAAGCCCTGCTGACCGCCGCGCTCGCGCGCACCTACGCCCGCTGGGACCGGCTGCGCGGCGAGGATCCGTACGACCGCACCCGCCAGGAACTGGCCGCCCTCTTCGCCCACCGGGCCCGCCGCTACCGCCGCCCGCGCGGCGGTGTGCTCGACCGGCTCACCCCGCGTGAGCGGCTGGTGCTGGTGCTGCGGCTGTACGAGGGGGTCGCGGAGGAGCAGACGGCGGCCACGCTCGGCCTGCCGGTCGAGCGCGTACGGGCCATCTGCACGCGCGCGGTGACCCTGATGCGCGCCGCCCCGCCCCCGACCGGCGCCCGGGCCGCCCCCGGCCCACCCCCGGTAGCGGCACGATGAGCTTCCCGGACCGCAAGGAGGACCAGGTCCGGCGCATGCTGGAGGGCCCGCACCCCGTGCTGCCGCCGGATCTGGCCGGGCGGGCGGCCGGGCGCGGGCAGCGGCTGCTGCGGCGCCGCCGGGCGGCCCGGGCCGCCGGCTGGGCGCTGCTGCTGGCCGCCGTCGTCGCGTTCACCGTCTGGGCGGCGGTCGTCCACCCGTGGGCGGGGCCGCCCACCGACACCACCCCTCCGCTGGAGGGGTGGTGAGTGGTTCGGACGGGCCTCAGGCGAGCGCCTGGGTCAGATCCCCCAGCAGATCGTCGATGGACTCGATGCCCACGGACAGCCGTACGAGATCCGCCGGCACCTCCAGCGCCGAACCGGCCGCCGAGGCGTGCGTCATCCGCCCCGGGTGCTCGATCAGCGACTCCACGCCGCCCAGCGACTCGCCGAGCGTGAAGAGCTTGGCCCGGTTGCAGACCTCGACCGCCGCCGCCTCGCCGCCGGTGACCCGGAACGACACCATGCCGCCGAAGCCCCGCATCTGCTTGGCCGCGACCTCGTGGCCCGCGTGCTCGGGCAGCCCCGGGTAGAAGACCTCGGTCACCTTGGGGTGGGCGGTGAGCAGCTCCGCGACCCGCGTGGCGTTCGCGCTGTGCCGGTCCATCCGTACCCCGAGCGTCTTGATGCCGCGCAGCACCAGCCAGGAGTCGAAGGGGGCGGCGACGGCGCCCATCGCGTTCTGGTGGAAGGCGAGTTCGTCGCCGAGGCCCGGGTCGGAGACGATCAGCGCGCCGCCGACGACGTCCGAGTGGCCGCCCATGTACTTGGTGGTGGAGTGCACCACGACATCCGCGCCGAGCGACAGCGGCTGCTGCAGGTAGGGGCTGGCGAAGGTGTTGTCCACCACCAGCCGGGCCCCCGCGGTGCGGGCGACGTCGGCGACGGCGGCGATGTCGGTGATGCCCAGCAGCGGGTTGCTCGGCGTCTCGACCCAGATCACCTTCGTACGGGGGCGCACCGCGGCCCGCACCGCCGCCGGGTCGGAGGTGTCGGCGACCGACCACTCCACGCCCCAGCGCTCGACGACCTTGGCGAAGAGGCGGAACGTGCCGCCGTACGCGTCGTCCGGGATGACCACATGGTCGCCGGGCACCAGCAGCGTGCGCAGCAGGCAGTCCTCGGCGGCGAGGCCGGAGGCGAAGGCGAGCCCGCGGCGGCCTCCCTCCAGGGCCGCCAGGTTCTCCTCCAGGGCGGTGCGGGTGGGGTTGGCGGAGCGGCTGTACTCATAGCCGCCGCGCAAGCCGCCCACCCCGTCCTGCTTGTAGGTGGAGACCTGGTAGATCGGCGGAACGACGGCGCCGGTGAGCGGGTCCGCCTCCTGGCCCGCGTGGATGGCGAGCGTCTCGAAGCTGTGAGGGTGCTGGTCGGTCATGGGCCCGAGCGTAACGCGCGACGCGCGGTCCAGGATTCAACCGCCGCCGGGGCGCATAGGCTGGACCACAAGCCGTCACGGGACTTCACACGGGGACACCTCATGGAGCTGCTGATCTTCCTCATCGCCGTCGTCATGATCGGCGGCCTGATCGTGCTGCCCGCCCTGCGGCGCAGGCGCGGCGGCCGCGAGGCGCTGCGGGGCGCGATGCGCGCCACGGACCCGGGTGAGTACGGCTTCGTACCGCGCGAACAGCTGGACGTACGGCTGCCCGGCCCGGACCCCCAACTGGTCGAGACCCTGGAGGAGGTCCAGTCGAACCAGGACTGGCAGCCCGCCTCCCGGCTGCTCGCGCTCACCGAGGCGACCTCCGAACTGCGCTGGCAGCGCGTCCAGACGCTCGCCGGAGCCGCCGCGTACGAACTCGCCCAGGCCCCCGGCCGGGGCGGGATGTGGCTGCGCACCTGGCGCGTGGCCGCCCCCGAGGACCCGGGCGCGGCCGCCGTGCAGGCGGAGTTCCTGGTCCGCCAGGCGCTGCTCGACCCGTCCTCGCAGGACTTCCGCATGATCCTGGAGGAGGCCCGGGACGTCTGCCACGAGGCGGCGCGGCTGGCCCCGGACGACCCCGTTCCGTACATCGTCGAACTCGGCGTCGCCCGCGGACTCCCCTACCGGCAGGCCGACTTCGAGGAGCTGTGGACCAAGGTCACCGACCGCGCCCCGCACCACATGGGCGCCCACCTCGCCGCCCTCCACTACTGGTGCGAGAAGTGGCACGGCTCCCAGGACCGCGCCGACGCCTTCACCCACGCCGCCGCCGGGTCCGCCCCCGACAAGAGCCTCCTGCCCGCCCTCCCCCTCTTCGGCGTCTTCGAGCACCTGCCCGAGGTCAACCTCGTCCGCAGCCTCTACCAGAGCGACGTGATCACCAAGGCGGTCGAGGGCGCCCTGTACGCCGTCCGCCAGGCTCCCGCCGACCACCCCGTCCTCCCCCACGTCCGCCATCTGCTGGTCTGGTTCCTGGTCCGCTCCGAGCGGTACGCGGACGCCATGGAGCAGCTCCGCCACGTGGACGGCCACGTGGGCGCGGTGCCCTGGTCGTACGGGGCGGACCCGGCGGCCGAGTACGCCGTCTACCGGGCGCTGGCGGTGGCCGGCTGGGAGGGCCGGGGCGGCTCGCCCGCGACCCTGCCGAAGTGAGGGGCCGCACGGAATTCGGCGCCGCCCGCGCCCGTTGTAAGAAGCAGCCCCCGTCCCGCGTGAAGGAGCCCTTCCCATGCTGTTCAGCCGCCGCGAGAACCACCTCCCGACCCCCGAGGAGGCGCTGAAGGGCCGCCCCGAACCGGGCTTCGCGGTCCCCGACCGCCACACCGTCCTCGGCAACCCGCTCGCCGGCCCGTACCCTCAGGGCCTGGTCGTCGCCGACTTCGGCCTCGGCTGCTTCTGGGGCGCCGAGCGCGTCTTCTGGCAGGCCCCCGGCGTCTGGACCACCCTGGTCGGCTACCAGGGCGGGCACACCGAGAACCCCACGTACGAAGAGGTCTGCAGCGGCCTCACCGCCCACACCGAGGCCGTCCGCGTCGTCTTCGACCCGTCGGTCACCTCGTACGGCGCCCTCCTGAAGCTCTTCTGGGAGTCCCACGACCCCACCCAGCACTTCCGCCAGGGCAACGACGTCGGCACCCAGTACCGCTCGGCCATCTACACCCACTCCCCCGAGCAGCAGTCCGAGGCCGAGTCCTCCCGCGCCGCCTACCAGTCCGTCCTGACCGGCTCCGGCTACGGCGAGATCGCCACCGAGATCCTCCCCGCCGGCCCCTTCTACCCGGCCGAGCCGTACCACCAGCAGTACCTGGACAAGAACCCCGCGGGCTACTGCGGCATCGGCGGCACGGGCGTCAAGCTAAGTGACCCGTCTGGGGGCGGCTCGTGCCCGACAGGAATCGCCCCGGCTGACGGCTAAATCTTGGCAAGCGCGAACTATTCAGCCATTGTGAAGCACCGAGGAATACCGACTGCCGCCTGAGCCCATGCATGAGGAATGGGGAGGAGAAAGAAGAGCAGGTTCGGAGGACTCGAACGCTGGTGGGGTGCACTGACAGCCGCGCTGCTCATCGCGGCCTGGATCAACTCGGCAGCTGGCCCAGCCGTTGTGATCACGTTGTCTCTCGCCACCCTCGCATGGTGTGCCTTCCAGGCTCCCGTCACATGCGGTGCGCCGGTGCTGAACCATGATGGCGGTTGCCGGGAGAACGCCTACGGTCTGCTGATGGGCTGCTACCGCCACCATCACCGGTGGCAGAAATTGAAGATGGTGATCTGGCGCCGCCAAATGAAAGAGTTCTGCTCAGAGCTCTTCTCAGATGGTCAGAAGACGATCGTCACCTTGGCGGGTATCGGGAGTCTGCTGTCTGGGCTCGTCGCCTTCATCCCGGGACTCGCTCTGTGATGGCAGCAGACAGAGCGGGCTCCGGCTTGGGAGTCAAGCCAAGTAGGTGGCATGCCTCACCGGCATCACCCCCTACTCAGGACTGACATTGCGGCTTCCAGTGCCAGGTGCCACGGATAGTTCTCCGGTCGGCCCTGGCCCGGCTTGTTGGGGACGAATCCGCCTTCCCCATACAGGACGTGTACGCCCATCGCGCGCAGCGTGGCAACGCTGGTGTCGAACTGGGTGTGCTGGACGTAGGCGGCGTTGACGCACGGCATGGCCACGGTGGGGATGCCCTTGCCGATGGCCTCGGCCACGAATCCCACGATGAACTTCTCGGTGATCCCCAGCGCCCACTGATTGATCGTGTTGAAGGTGGCGGGCGCCAGCACGGCAACATCCGCCGGGGGCCAGGCGTCCGGCTCCTGGGGCAGCTTGTACTGGCTGCGCACCGGGTGTCCGGTCAGCTCCTCCAACGCTGGCAGCTCGTCGTCAAGCCAGCGTGCGGCCGTAGGGGTCAATCCGAGGCAGACATCCCAGTCGGCCGCCTGCGCTCGTTCGATGACGCCAGCGATGTTCAGCACCGGCGGGGCGGCGCTTCCGAACAGGTAGAGCACACGGTTCGCGGTCATGCGGGCAGTCCACCGTGTGGCACCCTCCATCCGCAAACCCTGTCCGCTCGGTGTTGAGATCGTCGTTCACCGTCTTCTGCCGTGGCCGAGCGGGTAGCGTCTCCGTTGAGTGAGTCACGAAAGGGAGGCATGTATGCCGTTCCCCGACGACGAGCACACGGGCGCTCGGATCGCACATCACCGGAAGCGGGCTGGGCTGACTCAACGTGGGTTGGCTCAGAAGATCCCCTACTCCTACAGCCTCCTTACGCAGGTCGAATCTGGTCACAAGCCCGCTAGCCCCGACTTGGTGGCCGCTGTGGCGAAAGCGCTGTGCATCGATGTCACCGCGCTGACCGGTCAGCCCTACGTCACCGAGCTACAGCAGGACCGGTTGGCGTCGCTGGTCCGCCCGATCCGTGAAGCCCTCGACCTTTACGACTTGGGGGCCGATCCGGCGATCAAGCCGCGTCCCACTCCTCAACTCATCGCCGCTGCTCAGACTCTGTGCCAGCAGGTCCGGGCCACGAAGCTCCATGACGCTGCTCTCCATCTCCCCGGCACGATGGCGGAGATCACCACAGCCGCGTATCAGGCGCCGTCGTCCGAGTTGTGGGCCGCTCTGTCGAGTACTTACCGCACCGCGCATGACCTGGCCGTGAAGCTGGGCTATTACGACTTGTCCACCGTGGCTCTGGACCGTATGGAGTGGGCCGCGTCGCGGGCTTCCGATCCGTTGCTGTCAGCAGTGCGCCAGTACATGCGTGCGCTGGTCTACTTCCGAGAGGGCGAGTACACCATTGGTCAGCGGCTCGTGGCTTCCGGGCAGGGGCTGTTGGGGCAAGCTCCGCAGACGCGAGAGAGTCAGGCCGTCGCCGGTCAGCTTCACCTCGGGGCAAGCATCATCGCCGCGCGCGCCGAGGACGAAGGCGCGGTGACGACCCACCTCGCAGAGGCCGAGTCCTACGCGGATCGGGTGGGTGAGGCTACGGACGTGCACTGGTTGTCCTTTGGTCCTACGAATGTCAGGCTGCATGCCGTATCCGCTCATGTGGAAATGCGTCACTACGGCGAGGCTCTGCGAGAGGCCGCGAAGGTGCGGATACCAAAGGACTGGCCTGCATCTCGCGCCGCTCATTTCTACGTGGATCAAGCACGGGCTCAGATGGAGGCGGGGCGTAACGAAGCGGCCTTGAAGTCCATCGTCACCGCGCGCAAGCTGGCTCCGCAGCAGACGCGGTATCACTCAGGCGCACGAGAGACCATCAGGAGCCTGATCCACTTGTCCCGGCGTACTCCGGACACCCTTGATCACTTGGCCGCTTGGGTGGGTCTCTAGCACTTTCACCGCAGTAGCCCCCGGCTTTCACTCAGGTGTGAAAGTTGGGGGCTTCGCATGTCACCAGCATGAATACTCAGCCGGTTTACACCCGCCACAGGACCCCGGCGACGCGGGCATGCGCCCCGGGGCGTGGCCAACCTGAGGAAGCAGGTCGACATGCGGAACTGTATCGGCAGGTTCTTCGAGCCGTTGAGGAGAGTGTTACGAGCCGTTCAGGGGCGCCATCGCACGGTGAAGGCAAGCCCGTCGGTGACCTGTGGGGATGTCCCGACGTTGCGGATGCCGCGTGTGCGTCAGGTGTCGACTCGGCCGACGTTGCGCGGGGAAGAGGTTGGCCTCGTCCGGCCGTACGTCGTGGCCCATGAGCGGCGGCAGGGGCGTGGCCGTGAGGGGTCCCCTCGCGTGGCGCTGGTGTGCCCTCCACACGGGATGGTGGTGGTCCGATGAGTGCGCAACCGCGGCTGCTGCCCTGGAGCGGCACGAACGGTCAACCCGCCTATCTCGTGAGCGACGAAGAAGGTACCGGGCACGTGTCGAGGCTCGCCGACGAGATGGAGGCGTTCCAGCTCCGCATGGCGGCCGAACTTGTGGGCCATGCCCTCGAACTGCTCGGCAACTCCAAGGCGGAAGTGGAAGAGCTGCGCTTTCTCTCGAATCGCATGATCGAGGCGCTGCGTGATGCGCTCCGGATCGCTGAAAGTCGCGGCAGGCGCCTTGGCCTACCCGAAGAGGACGAGGACGACGGACCGGATCAAGGGAATGAGGCGCGCGGATGAGTGATAGCTCGGAAGGCTGGCAAGTCGGTCCCGTGTCGGGGCGTGGCCTGCGCCGTGGGAAAGACGGTCTCCTTGAACTACCGCTTCAAGTCCTTCGCCATGGTCGCGCGCCCCTGGCTTCGCTAGTGCTGACAGTGGTGGAGGCAGAGCAGTTGCACGCCGCCCTGTGCTACGCGCTCGGCGACGAGCCTGCCCCGGCAAACGCTCCGGAGTGCCGAAAGCCGCTCCGGTACCCGGGTGGCCGACAGCAGTACTGAGGTCGCCTCGATCGCAAACAACCGAAGAAGCAACACCGGACCACCCCCCTTGCCTGGACAGCTCACGGGGTGGTCCGGCTGGGGATCGATCACGAACCCCGGTGCCGATGGTACCGGGGCCGTCGTCGTGCTCTCGTACGGCGTCCCGGCATGTTGATGGTCAGACGGCTTGCAGAGAAGGGGACTTGACCGAATGAGCGGCCTGGGGGACGACAGGTTCGACGGCGAAGCGGCAGACCTGGACGCGGGGATATGGGTGCGCGGAGTGGACTACGTGAGCGGCTGGCGAGACGCACGGGAAGCGACGGCCGAACTGGGCGACGCGCTGAGGCTGGTCGGCATGGAAACGGCAGAGCTGCGCTTGCGCGCCGCATCGGGCGCGGACGGCTCCGGAGTCGTGCGGCTGGAACTGTCCGCAGCGGGCGCGCGTGAGGTGGCGATGCTCGCTCGGGTGGCGGCGGCCCGGCTGGGCAGGGCGAGCTGATCGGGGTGGCCGGTGGGGTGCGCGCGGTACTGGATTGGCGCGCTGTGGGCACGCCGCCGGCCGTAGCGGCTTTTGGGCGGGAGCTGCCACGGGGCGAGAGAACAGGGGGCCTTACGCTGGCCCGGCGAATCGGGCGGGTCTGTGATCCTGCCCGCGTTTGCGACCGATCAGCCCCCTGTTCTTAGAGGCGCTAACACAATGAGGTGGATCGGCCCTGCTGCCCGTGCCTGGATGGCCAGTTGGGCGTTGTCCGGCCGTGGGGACTTCGCCTTGGATCGTGTCGGACGACTTGTGGGAGCGGATCGAGCCGCTGCTGCCGAAGAAGGAACGGCGGTTCCGGCACCCGGGCCGCAAACCCGTCCCGGACCGGCAGGTGCTGTGCGGGATCCTGTTCGTGCTCCACACCGGCATCCAGTGGGAACATCTTCCCCAGGAGCTCGGTTTCGGGTCGGGCATGACGTGCTGGCGACGGCTTCGGGACTGGAACGAGGCCGGGGTGTGGCAGCAGCTGCACGAGGTGCTGCTGGCCGAGCTGAACGCCGCCGCCCGTCTGGACTGGTCGAGAGCGGTTGTGGACTCCAGCCACGTCAGGGCGTTAAAAGGGGGCTCCAGACGGGCCCGTCGCCGGTCGACCGGGGACGAGCCGGCTCCAAACACCACCTGATCACCGACGGGCACGGCACCCCGCTCGCGGCCATCCTCACCGGCGGCAACCGCAACGACGTCACCCAGCTCATGCCCCTGCTCGATGCCATCCCGCCCGTCCGGGGCAGGCCCGGCCGACCCCGCCGCAAGCCTCAGTCGGTCTTCGCCGACCGAGGCTACGACCACGACCTCTACCGCGACCAGGTCCGCACACGCCGGATCGTCCCAGTTATCGCCCGCCGAGGCACACCACATGGCAGTGGCCTGGGCATCTACCGGTGGGTGGTTGAGCGCACGTTCGCCTGGCTGCACGGCTTCAAACGACTCCGCGTCCGCTGGGAACGCCGAGCCGACATCCACGAAGCGCTCCTCAAGCTCGCCTGCTGCCTGATCACCCACCGCCAGGTCCACTCATTGTGTTAGCGCCTCTTAGAGGCTCGCCCCGTGGTGGCTGCCTAAAAGCCGCGTAGGCCGTCGGCCCCAGCCACGACGCCCCAGCCCGTACGGCAGTCGGCTACCCGGTAAACGGTCATGGAGCGCTGGGAGTGCGGGCGGTGGGCGCCCGACAGGACCGGCGGCCACGCCGCAGCCCGGCGGAGCGGCCAGACCGCCCGGCGCGCCCGCAAGGCGCGCCCTTGAGTAAGTGAGGACAAATTTCGACAGCTTCACCGAGTCAGTCCCTATGCGAGGCCGTATCAGTCTTGATCGGCACCTGCCACACGCAGGTTGTTTCGCACGATGCGAGTCGTGGGGTGATCTTCACCGAGAATTCTGATGCTGTCGGTGAGGTTCTGCTCGAACAGCGGGATAGCGCGGCCCAAGTCACCGGCCGACTCGTAGGTGTAGGCGAGGTTGTTGCGGGAGGTCAGGGTGTCGGGGTGATCTTCGCCCAGGACTCTGATGCTCTCGGTGAGGTTCTGCTCGAACAGTGGGATGGCGCGGTTCAGGTCCCCGGCCGCCTTGTAGGCGCCCGCGAGGTTGTTGCGGGAGGACAGGGTGGATGGGTGATCTTCGCCCAGGACTCTGATGCGGTCGGCGAGGTTCTGCTCGAACAGTGGGATGGCGCGGCCCAGGTCCCCGGCCGCCCCGTAGGCGCCCGCAAGGTTGTTGCGGGAGGACAGGGTGTCGGGGTGATCTTCACCGAGAATTCTGATGCTGTCGGTGAGGTTCTGCTCGAACAGTGGGATGGCGCGGCCCAGGTCCCCGGCC
>NZ_JBEYAL010000039.1:0-52402 GCF_040631655.1 Streptomyces sp. NPDC019937 | reverse complement strand
GCCGACTCGTAGGCGCCCGCAAGGTTGTTGCGGGAGGACAGGGTGTCGGGGTGATCTTCACCCAGGACTCGGATGCGGTCGGCGAGGGTTTGTTCGTGCAGCGGGATGGCGCGGTCCAGGTCCCCGGCCGACTCGTAGGCGCCCGCAAGGTTGTTGCGGGAGGACAGGGTGTCGGGGTGATCTTCACCCAGGACTCGGATGCGGTCGGCGAGGGTTTGTTCGTACAGCGGGATGGCGCGGCCCAGGTCGCCAGCCGACTCGTAGGTGTAGGCGAGGTTGTTGCGGGAGGACAGGGTGTCGGGGTGATCTTCACCCAGGACTCGGATGCGGTCGGCGAGGGTTTGTTCGTACAGCGGGATGGCGCGGCCCAGGTCCCCGGCCGACTCGTAGGCGCTGGCGAGGTTGTTGCGGGAGGTCAGGGTGGATGGGTGGTCTTCGCCCAGGACTCGGATGCGGTCGGCGAGGGTTTGTTCGTACAGCGGGATGGCGCGGCCCAGGTCCCCGGCCGACTCGTAGGTGTAGGCGAGGTTGTTGCGGGAGGACAGGGTGTCGGGGTGATCTTCACCCAGGACTCGGATGCGGTCGGCGAGGGTTTGTTCGTACAGCGGGATGGCGCGGCCCAAGTCCCCGGCCGACTCGTAGGCGCTGGCGAGGTTGTTGCGGGAGGTCAGGGTGGATGGGTGGTCTTCGCCCAGGACTCGGATGCGGTCGGCGAGGGTTTGTTCGTACAGCGGGATGGCGCGGCCCAAGTCACCAGCCGCCCCGTAGGCGCCCGCGAGGTTGTTGCGGGAGGACAGGGTGGAAGGGTGGTCTTCACCGTTGAGCCTTGCCAATGTGTCGACGGACCGTTGTGCGTATTGGGTGGCTTGAAAGAGTTGACCTTGACCGTGCAGGAATTGCGAAGCGCTGTACAGGAGCCAGGCTGTTTCGGTGGTATCTGTTTCCGGGTGAGTGTGCGTGAGGTAAGCGTCAATGTGCGGGAGGAGAGCGCGCCAGCGTGGCCATCCGGTCGTGTTGGTCTCCGGGTTTTTGGGCAACGCGTCATAGATCAATGTTGCAGCGGTGGACTGTGCTTGGCTGATGGCTGAGTCGCTGCGGTGGGGGTCTCGGGGGTCGGGGGTTCGGGCGAGTGCTTGGACGAGACGGTGGACGGCTGCAGTGTTCTCGGCGAGGGTGATCATGCTGAAGTCGTTGAGGAGAGCGAGAGCGTCAACCTCTGCGTCCAGTTCGTCAACTGCGCCGCTGAGGAGGTCGCGGGGTATGTCGTGAGGGGCGAACCAGGCCATGACGCGCAGCAAATCCACGGCAAGTGGGTCGCGTTCGGCGATGGTGTCGAGCGTGACGCGCCAGGTTCGGGCGATGGTGATGCTGTGGGGGTCGCCGTTGCCGGGAGTGTTGAGCATGCGGGCGGCTTGGGCGTGGAAGCGGCGCAAGTAGCCGGAGTAGGGAATGCGTGTGCGGCGGATGTACGCACCAGCCTGTTCCAGCGCAAGAGGAAGGTGCCCAAGTTCGTCCGCCAGTTCTTCGACCGCCGAGGGCTCGTTGCTGTCAGCCGGTCCGGCGAGTTGGCGTAGCAGATTGGTGGCAGTCGACGGGGTGAGGACGTCCAGGTGCAGGGGTGCGGCGGCTAGGTCGTGCCAGCCGTAGGTGAGGCGGCTAGTAATGAGGTGGCCCCCGCAAGTGAGTCTGGCGACGTACGGGGCGAGGTGGTGGGGGTGCGTGGCGTTGTCGAAGACCAGCAGCCAACCGGGGTGGGTCTCAAGCCATGCGAGGGCCCATTCGGCCAGGGTTGTGCTGGGTGTGCTGCTGGTGTCGGTTCCGGGGTTGGCCCGTGTGGTGAGCTGGGCCAGTGAGTCGGTGATGGTCTCGGGGGTTTCGGCATCGATCCACCAGACCGCCGCGTACTCGTGACGGTGAACGTGGGCGAAGTGCAGTGCGAGGGTGGACTTACCGATGCCGCCGAGGCCGGACATGGCCTGGGTGACGACATGCTTGGCTGCCCGCTCGTGCCGGGGCTGAAGCGTCTGCTCCAGCGCAGCCAACTCCGCTTCACGGCCCACGAAACGGTGGCCGACCGGCCGCGGGAGGTTATGCAGCCCGTGAGGCGTGGGCACATCGCGGGGCACTGGCAGCACCAGAGGCGCCTGGACGGTGGCGTCCCCGGTGAAGATGGCGCCGTGGTTCGTCCCGATGGCGGGTGACCGGCCTCCCGACGTCATGAGGTTGGGCATCTTCGGTGATGCGCTGTGCGTCACGGCTTCAACCATGCTGGGGCTCAGGCTGTCGAGTCGCCGGTGTGAATGGTGCCGTAGTTGTTCTGGACCGCGGGTGACCTGTCCCCCGACGTTGCGATCGTGACTGTCGTAGGCGGTGCGGGACGTGCCCATGCGGCGATGTCGGCGGCGATCTCCGGATGGGCCGCCATCAGACGGCGGATCTGCACGCGGAGTACGGCGGCTAGGTCTGCGTCGTCCGGACTGCCTGCCAGCTCGGCGATGGTGTCGGCGAGGGCATCTTGCTCGGCGGTCGTTTCGCTGTCGGGGGTGTCACGGCCGGTGAGGCGTCGCAGGACGCGCTGCCCGAACGAGACGGTGGCATCGGCGGCGTCGCCCTCGACCCGGGCCAGGACCGCAGCCCCGTATGCGGTGATGGCCGTGGTGGCGTACGGCGTCAGGTCCTGAGCGAACTGGACCACATCTACGGACATCGACCATCCCCCTGTGCTTTCCCGTAACGCTGTCGTCTCGATACACAACGACACGATGGAGGACCCAGCGTAGCTAAGCGGGTGTGTTGCCGAACACATTCAGCGGTTTCGGAAGCGGCGGGGCCAGCGTGCAAAGGGCGTGAACCTCAGCTATTCGGTGTCACTTTCAACGGTGTGTCTGCGGTGATGCGGTAGGCGAGTTGGGTGCGGTCGGCGCTGGCGCGGAGTTCTTCGAGGAGTAGCGGGCGGTCGTCGGTGCCGTAGGTGACGCGGGCGGTGTGGAGGATTGGGGTCGCGTCGGGGATGCCCAGGGTGCTGCGTTCGTCGGGCAGCGGCATGCGGGCGCTGACGGTCTCGTGCCAGGTGAGCTTGTGCCCGGCGGCGGTGAGGATGGCGTAGATCTGCTCCGGCTCGGTGTCCGGCGCTTGGGCCAGTTGCTCGGCCTGGTCGGCCGTGGCGAATGGGATCAACACGCGGTGGAGAGCGCGCGTGCCGGTGCCGGGGTCGGCTAGCAGCCGGTCGACACCGAAGAGCGCTTCCCCCTCGTCGAGTCCGAGCAGCGGGGCCGTGTTCGCCGTGGTCGTGGTGCGGTAGATGGTCGGTTCCTCGACCCGTTCCCACGCGTGGTGTCCGGTGTGGAACGTCTTGCCGCTACGGGTGATGGTCCGCTCGATGGTGACGGCGGGTGCGGGGAGGGCGCGGACGTAGCTCCCCTTGCCGTGGATGACCTCGATGAGTCCTTCGGCGCGGAGTGCGGCGATGGCCTTGCGGACGGTGGGGCGGCTGACCTGGTAGCGCTCGATGAGCTGGGCCTCTGAGGGGAGCGGGGCCCCGGGCTTGTACTCGCCTGCCGCGATGCCGCTGCGGATTTCGGCGGCAACCTGCTGGTACAGCGCTCCGGGGCGCTGGATCTCTCCCATGCCGGACTCTCCTCGTCACCTGTCGACGGTGGCTCTGACGTGAGCTGACGTCACTCGTAAGCATAAGTACTTGCCTCCGACCGTCAAGGCATGCATAGTTGGCGACTTGTAAGCACGAGTGACGTCACATGACGTGTGACGTCTCGACTGGCCAAGGAGGCCCACAACCCATGCAGTCCATCCCTGTGGACACATCCCGGCTGGGCGTACTGCGGTGCGCGGTCGGGCCCGAACCGAAGATCACGGATTTCGAGAGCAAGGAGGTCAAGAAGGACCGGGACGGCAACACGATCTACACCGTCGCCGTGACGGTGCGGCAGGACGGGCGCCGCGTTTCGGTGATCGAGATCGCCGTACCCGGTGAGCCCAAGGGCGTTGCAGAGGGCTCGGAAGTGCGGGTGACGGGCCTGGAGGCGTTCGCCTGGACCATGGGCGACCGCCACGGCGTCAGCTTCCGCGCAGCGGCCGTCACCCCCGTACCGGCTCCCGCTCCGGCTGCGTCGGCGTCGGCGTCGGCGTCGGCGTCGGCGGGCAAGGGCGGTGGTGCGTGATGGGTTCGCTCCTGTTCATCGTCGCGCTGCTGGTGGTGGCCTGGATGGCGGTCATCGGTCCCCATCTGCGAGACCAGCGGCCCGATTGGCACTGGTACCTGACCGGCTTCCCGCGTACCGCGCTGCGGGTGATGGTCACCTGGCGCAAGGTCGCTCACCTCAATGACCTCACCGTTTCCCACAAGCCCAATCGGCGCCTGCTGGGGGATCTGGCGGTCAAGGGCGAGCCTCTGCGCACCCGCGTGCCGCGCTTGTCTTTCCCCCAACCCACGCCGAATGGACTGTCGGTGCTGGTGCGACTGCACCCGGGTCAGACCCCGGAACCGTTCCTCGCTGCGGCTGACGCGCTGGCCCATGCCTGGCGGGTGCACGCGGTGCGGATGGTCTCCCCCGAACGCGGCGTCGTGCTGATCACCGCGTCAGCCAGTGATCCGCTGGAGCATCCGGACCGGCCTACAGGCGAGGTATCGGCGTCGCTGCTGTCGGCGGCGGTCGGCACGCTGGAGACAGGCCACACATGGGTGATGGACTTCCGGCGCGTACCGCACTGGCTGATCGTCGGCGCCACACGGTCGGGCAAGTCCACGCTGATCGCCCGGCTCATCACCGAACTCGCTCCGCAACCTGTTGCCCTGGTCGGCGTCGACTGCAAGGGCGGCATGGAACTGGGCCTGTTCGAACGGCGGCTCTCAGCCCTGGCCACCTGCCGCAGTGAGGCCATCGCCGTGCTCGGGGCCCTGGTGGTCGACATGCAGGACCGCATGCGCACCTGCCGGGCGGCCGGGGCCCGTTCGATCTGGGAACTGTCGGAGAAGCAGCGGCCGATGCCGGTGGTGGTGATCGTCGACGAGATAGCCGAGCTGTACCTGACCAACGGGAGCAAGGAACAGCGAGCAGAAGCCGAACAGTGCTCCACCTACCTCCTGCGCCTGGCGCAGCTCGGTGCGGCGCTGGGGATGCATCTGGTGGTGGCCGGGCAGCGGGTCGGCTCCGACCTCGGGCCGGGTGTGACGGCGCTGCGGGCCCAGTTGAGCGGCCGCGTCTGCCACCGCGTCAACGACCCCGGCACCGCAGAGATGGTTCTGGGCGATCTGAACAAGGACGCGGTAGCGGTCGCGCAGTCCATCGGAGAGGCCGAACAAGGCGTCGCGGTCACCACCGGGGAACTGGGTGGCTGGATGCGCGGACGGTCCCACCTGACCACCGCCACGGAAGCCCAGTTGACGGCGGCCGAATACGCGGGGCTCGCACCCCGCCTGCGCGGGATCGTCCGCGCTCTGGAAGACCTGAACGGGGGTGACGAGGTATGAGCGAGCAAGCGGCTCTCCCGCTGGCGCTGCTCTTCGGGCTCGCCACCGTGCTCCTGGTCCGCTCCCGCGCGGTGCGCTGGTGGGAAGCGGTGTTGATCGGCCTGTTCGGCATGTACCTGGGCCAGACACCCGTCATCTTCACCGCAGACGGCCTCGTGAACTGGCTCCTCTCCGGCTTCACCCACAACAGCTAGACCCCTCGGGAGGCCCACCAGGTGACCATGCGCCGTATCCGCTGCCCCATCTGCAAGGGGGAGCGCTTCCCCAAGACCCGTACCGGCCACCGGCGGCGCTGCCGCTGCTGCCGGGGCACCGGAACCATCCGCTGACCCACCCACCCCGCGAGCCAAGGGAGTGATCGCCATGGACGACACCCACCCAACCGCATCCATCCGCGCCGCTGCGGCGGCCCACCCTGGGAGGTCCCCACCATCACCGCCGAGATCACCTCGGCTGACAGGCGCGCCGTGCTCGACCGCGCGGCGCGCCTGCGTCAGCTCTCCGAAGTTGACCAAGACCTGATCCGCCTCGTCCAAGACCCCGGCTTCGGCCGCTGGCTGGAGCAGCTGACCGCTACCGGCGGCTGCGCCCATCCGATCCACCTCACCGGCTCCACCACCACCCGAGACGCGGCAACCGGCGAAGTCCTCCACCACTACGACACCCGCAACGAGCCCGGCGAACGGCTTCTGATCCGCTGCCGCAACCGCCGCGCAACCGTCTGCGCCCCCTGCTCCCGCCTCCACGCGGGCGATACCTTCCACCTGGTGCGCGCCGGACTCGTCGGCGGCAAGGCCGTACCCACCGACGTACGGGAACGGCCCCGACTCTTCCTCACGCTCACCGCGCCCAGCTTCGGCCCCGTCCACCGCGCCACCACCGACGGCCAACGCTGCCGACCGCGCCGCGACGCCCAGCAGTGCGAACACGGCCGTTCCCTCGGCTGCCCGGCCATCCACGACGTGGCGGACCCGCGTAACGGCCAACCCCTGTGCGCCGACTGCTACGACTACCCGGCACACGTCCTCTGGCACGCGTATGCCGGGCGACTGTGGAAGGCGTTCACGGACAACCTCTACAACCACCTCGCTGCCCGCGCCGGCCGCACCCGCACCGGACTACGCCGCAGCCTGCGCATCTCCTACGCCAAGGTCGCCGAGTACCAGAAGCGAGCGGCCGTCCATGTCCATGCTGTGGTGCGTCTCGACGGCGTACACGGGCCGGACGATCCGCCACCGGCCTGGGCAACGGCTGATCTCCTGGTGGCTGTGGTGCGCACTGCCGCTGCGGCCGTACGGCTCACCACCCCCTACAGCGCGGCTCTGGGAGAACACCAACTGCGCTGGGGCTCCGAACTCGACGCCCGGCCGCTCCGTGCCTTCGGCGGCGGTGAGGGCCTGGCCGATGACGCCGTGGCCGCGTATGTCGGCAAGTACGTCACCAAGGGAGCCACCGAAACCGGGGCTGGACTCGACCACCGGATAACCCCCCCCAACGACATCACCGCGGCCCCCGTGTCGGCACACGTCCGCGCCCTCATGCGCACCTGCTGGCGCCTCGGCGGCCTCGCCGAGCTGGAACCGCTCCGCCTACGGGCTTGGGCTCACACACTCGGCTACCGGGGCCACATCCTCACCAAGTCACGCGCCTACTCCACCACCTACACCGCACTGCGCGCCGAAAGAGCCGACCACCAATCCGGCGGGACCCAACTCGCCGACACCGACCTGATCACGGATGCCCACTGGCGCTACGTCGGCTCCGGGCACTCTGCCGGGGCCGCGCTCCTGGCTGCCGGGATCGCGGAAGACCACGCCCGGAATCGCGAGATCGCACGCGAAGAAATGGCGCCCGTCTTCAGGGGGCCTGTTGGCTCCGGATGACCTTCGTCAGCGCGTAGCCGCCTCGCGCGCCCGGCAGGGGCTTCCGCCAGTCATTGAAGACCTGGCGGTGATCGAACGTGCGGTGCGGGTCTTCGCTCTCGTGGAGTCCGAATCCCGCACCGCACGTCCCCGGGTCAGGCGATCCAATCGATGACGAACCGGTCCGGGTCCCACCTCTTGCGCGGGTTGGCGGGACGTACCTCGATGGCTCGGACAGCAGCGGTGACCACCGCGCGCCGCTGGGAGTCGTTCATCTTCTCCCAGCGGCCGAGCATGTCCTCAAAGCCACCGACGAATCCCAGCAAGACCGCTTTCCGGGACACCTTCGTGAGCCTGGCCCGGTTGCGCTCCAGCCGTTCCTGAATCGGCGCGCGGGCCACCATCCACTCCTTACGGCTGATCGTCTGGTTGCCGTAGTCCTCGGCCAGCTCCTCCAGCTCCTCCTCGTCGGCCCGGACCTTCTCATACAGCTCGCTACCGTCCTCGTCCGGCTCGCGTAGACGCTTCATGAAGGCGGGCGATTCGAACGCAGCCAAGACCATGTCCCTGATCTGGTCATCGGTCCGCTCGGCGTTCGTCGCCGTACCACCGCACGCTCCCGTGCCCGGCGTGTTGGGGCAGACGTAGCGCGGTACGCCAGAGCGGGGACGGCCGACCATCCCCCACCCGCACGCCTTACCGGCCTCCCCGGTCGGCTTGCCGCAGCGAAGGATGCCGGACAGGAGATAGCTCCGGTTGCCTCTGTCGCTGGTCGGGCGCCGGTCGGGGTTGCTCAGCAGTGCGCGCAGTCGGTCGGAGTCCTCGTGGCTGATGATGCTGGGCCATACCGCGTCGCTGACGATCTCCCCCAGGAGGGGACGAGTGGCGTCCCACGAACGGCGCGGGATGTGCTCCCTCCGTCCGCTGATCCTCGCTGACGCGAGCATGCGGCGGAGTCCGCTCGGCTTCCACGGGATGCCAGCCGCCGTCACGATCTCCCGGCTCTTCCAGTCTCGGCAGATGCTTGCCAAGCTCTCCCCTGCCAGGGTGCGGCGGGCACCCTCTCGGATGACCTCTGCTTCGCTCTCGCGCACAGTGACCCGGTCGTCCTCGTACCCGAAAGGTCGTCTGCCGCCTCCGGCGATCTTGCCCGCCTCGGCGGCCTGGCGGCGCTGCCGCTGCTGGCGCTCGGCCTTGTGCTCGGCCTCGTGCCGTGCGGCAGCTCCCAGCATCCGGGCGATCATGCGACCGGTGGGCGTCGCGAGATCGATCTCGCCGCTGACGGTGGCCAGCTCCAGACCATGCCGGTCGGCAAGATCGATCACGTCTTCGAGCTCTCGCGGGGAGCGGGTAAGACGGTCCACATGCCAGCACACGACAGCATTGACCATGCCTTCGTTGATGTCTTCCAGAAGCTCCTGCCACTTCGGGCGGGGCGCCCCGGAATACGCGCTGACGTCGTTGTCCGGGTAGACGTCGACGACGTCCCACCCCCTGCGAGCACACAGGGCACGGCAGTCCTCTTCCTGACGCGCGACGCCCAATCCCGCGCCGCCCCGGTCCTGACTGATCCTGACGTAGATCGCTGCTCGTATCGCCATGGGTCACATAGCTACACCCTCGTAGGCACGGGCGTCTCCTGCCCGATCGGCGTGGCCCGGGCGGACGGCTGACCTTCGACGGCCACCGGCTGAGGGCCGGCCTTCGGGCCGGCTTCGGGGCGGCTTCGGGCCGGCTTCGGGGCGGCTTCGGGCCGGCTTCGGCGAATGGCGAGGCCGGCGGAGTGGTGCGACGATCGAAGCACATCTGTGCGGTCGCTGTTCCTCCCCGGAGGGAGCTGCCATGGCCAAGAATCTGGTCCTCTGCTGCGACGGCACGTGGGACCGCGCCGACCAGCCCAACAAGACGAACGTCACCAAGGTCGCCCTGGCCGTCCGGCCGCGGGCGGACGGCGTGGAGCAGCGCGTGTACTACGGGCGCGGTGTCGGCACACGCCGGTGGGAGCACCTGGGCGGCGGCGCGTTCGGCATGGGGCTGTCCAGCAACATCCTGGACGCCTACCGCTTCCTCGTCGACGCCTACGAGCCCGGCGACCGGCTGTATCTGTTCGGATTCAGCCGGGGGGCCTTCACCGCCCGCAGCCTGGCCGGTCTGGTGCGCAACTCCGGCATCCTGCGCCGGGAGAACGCCCACCGGATCAAGGAGGCGTGGGCCCTGTACCGCGACCGGATCGAGAAGCCGTCCGGCACGGCCGCCACCCTGTTCCGCCAGGCGTATGCGTACGAGACGGAGATCCGCTTCATCGGCGTGTGGGACACGGTCGGCACCCTCGGCATCCCGGCTCCGGGCCCCCGGTGGCTCAAGCCGCTCGTGGGCTCGGTCAACCGCCGGTGGGCGTTCCACGACACCGAACTGAGCAGCTGGGTGAAGGCGGCCTTCCACGCACTGGCCATCGACGAGCAGCGCACACCGTTCATCCCGACGCTGTGGCACCAGCAGCCCGGCGCCGACGACAACGGCCAGGAACTGAAGCAGGTGTGGTTCGCCGGAGTGCACAGCGACGTCGGCGGCGGCTACAGCGAGACGGCCCTGTCCGACATCACGCTGCTGTGGATGGTCCGCCAGGCTCGCCGTCACGGGCTGCAGTTCGACCCCGAGGTCCTCGGCGCGACCACGCCGCGCGCCATGGGCTTCCCTGTCCGGCCCGACATCATGGGCACGCTGCACACCTCACGCACCGGCCTCTACCTCATGGAACGACCGTGGCACCGGCCCATTGGACAGTCCACGGACACGTCGGGGCGGGCCGACGGGTGCGAGTACCTCTCGGAATCCGCTCGCGTACGCCACGACGAGGACGCGTCCTACCGACCGCCCGAGCTCGACCGCTGTCTCGCTGAGGGACGAGTACGCCTCGAACCGATGCCCTTGACCGCCCCCGATTCGCTTCGAGCGCCCGCCGGACCGATGTGACCCGGGCCAATAGCCATGTGGGCAGGACCCCGTGATGCGCCGCAGAAGAATTCGGTCGAACGGGCTGAACGCCGTCGCTAGCGTATGACGGATGAAAATCCGGGCGTTCGAGGAGCATGACTGGCCGCAGGTCTGGCCGATCATCGAGCAGATTGTCCGCAAGGGGGACACCTTCTGCTACGACCCTCTCCAGACCGAGGCACAGGCGCACGACATGTGGGTGGTCCCGCCACCAGGACATGTCGTGGTGGCCGTAGACGGCCAGCGCGTGCTCGGCACCTCGAACATGTACCCCAACCGGCCCGGCCCCGGTGCCCACATCGCCAGCGGCAACTTCATGGTGGCGTCCGAGGCACGCGGCCAAGGTGTCGGCCAAGCGCTGGGCGAGTATCTGCTCAACTGGGCCTCGACCTGCGGCTTCGCCGGCGTGCAGTTCAACGCGGTCGCGGCCTCCAACACGCCCGCTCTCAAGCTGTACGAGCGCCTCGGGTTCACCATCATCGGCACCGTCCCGGGCGCGTTTCGCCATCCGGCGCTGGGTCCGGTCGGGCTGCACGTCATGTATCACGGCTTGGGCACCTGACCCACTGCGGTCACCCAGTCGGATGACCGTCGGCTGCCTAGGGTGGAGCGACCGTACGACCTACCACCGGACGTTGGAGGAGTCACCGTGAGCGGGGGTTACCACACCTCATGGACGGTCCCCGAGGAGCACAGAGCCGATCCGGCGTACGTCGGGGCGGGCGCCCCCATCGCGCTTGGCCAGGCCGTCTACGACCGCCGTACGGCCCTGGGCATCAGCCAAGCCCTGCTCGCCGAGCGAACGGGCCTGACCGTGGACGAGATCGACCGCCTCGAAGGCGGCGGCACCGCCCTCCCCCTTCTGCGCGCCTTGGCCAAGGCGCTGGATGCCGCGCTGGATGTGTCGATCGATACGGAGGAGACCTGTGTCACTTTCGTGCCGCACGCCGACTGACCAAGTGGACGACGCACACTCCGCGTCGTCACGGAACGAAACGTTCACCGTTCTCCAGATACGCGGGCCGCTGCTCGGCCAGAGCCCGAAGGGCTTGGGCGGCCCGGCGGCGGGTGCGGGGTGGGAGCATGGTCAGGGCGTCGTCCGGGGAGACGAAGTCGCAGGCCGAGAGCTCACGGTCGCGCGGGTACAAGCCGCTGGCCTGGCCGGTCGAGAGCGTGCCTCCGTCGAAGACGAACGCGAGTTGGTCGTCCCAGGGGCCGTGTGGCGCGACCCAGTCGACGCAGAGGAGCCCTCGTAGCTCGACGGCGAGGCCCAGCTCTTCGGACAGTTCGCGTCGCGCCGCATCCGCGGGTGACTCGTTCGCCTCGGCCATCCCGCCGGGCAGATCCCACGCTTCCTTGTACGTCGGCTCGACCACCAGCAGGCGCCCGGCGGCATCGTGCAGGAGGACGTCGGCCGATACACGCTTGCGTGCCTGCTTGGCGTTCCCTTCCGCCAAGTAGGCGTCCCATTCGGCGGTGCCTGGCTGGGGGCGCGTGGTCATATGGCAGTGCCTTCGTGAGTGGGAGAGGCGCCGAGGCCCGCCAGGACGAGCGCCCGTTGCCGCCTCGTCGCTGCTAGACAGTCCAGGAAGTCACTTACGGTCGGTTCCGCACAATAGCGGGCCAAGGCATCTGCCAGAACGTCGAGTTGCTGAGTGATCCGCAGCGATCCGAGCGTTCCGCAATCGCCGAGGAGCCCACGGCCAACCTCACATGCGGCCTCCGGCTCGCCCTGCCGGGTACGGATCAGTGCCAAGGTGATCTGGCTGAATACGCGGCTCCTCGCGCGGTCGCCGGCGCGGAGAGCGATCGCCTCTTCGGCCGCTTCCACAGCGGCGGGCAAGTGGCCCGCATCCTGCAAGGACAGCGCCACCTCACTCGCCAATGCGGGAGTATCGAACGAGCTGATCCACGGAGATGGCTCGGTGTCCGGCATCTTGTCGATCTCCTTCTGCGCCACGGCCAGTGATCGGCGGGCGCGGTCACCGTCCCCGAGCTGGGCGAGCGCTCGCGCCTCCATGGCATGCAGTCTCGCGATCAGCGTGGGGAGACGGACCCCACGGGTCACGTGATCGCGTCCCGCTCTCGCCAGAGAACCTGCCTTGTCCGGGTGCCCCGTCTGTAAGGCGAGATGACTCATGCTGGCGACGATGTTCGCGCTCAGTGCGTGATCCCCTCCCGCCTTCGCCAGCGAGAGGGCCTTGATGAAGTGGTCGCCAGCCCGTTGATCGTGCCCGGTGTCATGGGCCATCCATCCGGCCATCTCCGTGAGCGAGGCAGCCGCTTGGAACGTCCGAGGGGAGTCCTGGCCGGTCTCGCCGCCGAAGATTCGTGGGCCCATCTTGTGATGGAGGTAGTGGAGGACTGAAGCGTACAGGTGCCCGCCGCCCATCTGTCGGTCCGCCGCCCGAAAGGACCTCACTGCGGCCAGGTCCGGGGACACTTCAGGGCACGGCACGGCCTGGGAACGCGTAACCCGAGCAGTCTCGGATACTCGCCGCGACTCACGACCCTCCCAGGGACGGGGAGCCAGACGGATCAATCCACCCGGGACACGTAGCCCGTCAGCGATCTGCTCCATCTTCTCCAGGCTCGTCACACGTCCTTCGCCACGTGCGAGCTTCCCAACGCGCTCAGGTTTCATGTCGCATGCCTCGGCGATCCGCATGTAGCTGATGCCGGACCATTTGCGGGCGAGCACGAAGAACGCACCGAAGTCATGACGCAACAGCGCGGCACGCACGTCCTTGCGGTCGAGCAGGCGTTCCGGCAGGGCGTGGGGCGCGACGGACTCGGTCAAGGGGACACCCCCAGCAAGCCGTAACCTTACGGAGCGTTGACAAAATCGCACCGAGTGTATTCCAACTCCTGCGCAGGCATGACGATCTGCCGGTGCCGGATCGGCGTGTGGTCGACAACGCCGGGTTCTTTGCCGCCGGGCCGTCGCCGAACCAGCCTCCCCCTGAGGGGTATAGCCAGGAGCGGGAATCCAGTGCTGTTGCTCCGTAGCACAGTTGGCACACGCAAGACCCCCGCGACCGCGTGAACGGCCCGGGGCGTGGTCAACGCTGCAAGAGGAGCGTCAACGTGCCAAACCATATCCACCTCACCGTGTGGCGGCGGCTGCGGTCATTGCTGCCCGATCGGGGGCGCCCGCGCGTGAAGCTGCTGTGCGCTCCGCACGGGATGGTGGTGATCCGTTGAGCACGCAACCGCGTCTGCTGCCGTGGAACGGGGATGCCGGCAAGCCGTGTTACCTGGTCCCCGACGAGGACGGCAAGGGTTACCTGTCGCGGCTCGCCGACGAGATGGAGGCCGTGCAGCTCCGCATGGGTGCTGAACTCCTGGGCCACGCTCGCGTACTGCTCGGCAACCCCAAGGCGGAAGCCGGGGAGCTTCGTTTTCTGTCGAATCGACTGGTCGAGGCGCTGTACGACGCGCTCCGGGTCGCGGAGAGCCGCGGCAGGCGGCTTCCCGTGCCCGAGGAGAAGGGGGCAGACGGATGAGCGCGGACCGTCCCGCCCAATCCGAGTGGCGCATCGAGGCTGGTCCGGCGGGGCTGCGCGTACACCGTGAGGGGGATCGGTTCGCGCTGACTCTTCGAGTCGTCCGGCGAGGTGAGCACGTAGCCCTCGCCCCGCTGCTTCTGACGCTGGACGAGTCGGAACAGCTCCACGCGGGCCTGTGCTTCGCGCTCGGTCCGGAACCCGCGCGAGCGGACGCGCCTGAGTGCCGACGGCCTGTGCGCTATCCCGGCGGACGGGAGCGGTATTGAGGTCGGTGCTGCTCACCGGAGCGGGGCCGGTGAGCGGCGCCCTGCTACGGCACCCACCCGCCCGGTCATTCGGGCTCGGGCGGCAGGCCGTCGGCGTGGTGGTTGTTGCGGTCGATTTCTGCCATGTGCTGCTCCGCCCACGTACGCAGGGCATCCAGCGGGCCGTCCAGGGAGTGGCCCAGCGCGGTGAGCTGGTAGTGCACGCGGGGTGGCACCGTCGGTTCGACCCGGCGGGCGACCAGGCCGTCGCGGACGAGGCTCTGGAGGGTGGCGGAGAGCATCTTCTGCGAGATGCCCGGTATACGGCGCCGCAGTTCCGCGAAGCGCACCTCGTCCGGGGCCGATTCGGCCAGGACCTTCACCGTCAGCGAGGTCCATTTGGTGCCGATCCGGTCGAGCAGCCGCCGGGTCGGGCACAGCGGGCTGAACAGATCGCCGCGCTTCGACGTGGTCACCTGGGGCTCACCACCTGTGGGGAAAGTGCCGTCTTGGAACGTGCCGTTGGAGCGTTCAGGCTAGTTTCCCAGCGTTTGCTCGTCACCATGAGTTAGCTACTCTCCCGGAGTTCCCCATGCCTGAGCTGTGCCGCATTCCCGTCAACGGCATCGAGCTGAACGTCGCCCTGGCCGGATCGGGGCCGGATGTTCTGCTGCTGCACGGCTTCCCGCACACCTGGGAGCTGTGGAGCCCCGTCATGGCGGATCTGTCGGGCCGCTACCGCGTCATCGCGCCGGACCTGCGCGGGCTCGGCGCGAGCGCCCGGGCCCGGGCGGGGTACGACGCGATGACCCTGGCCGAGGACGCCGCGGCCTTGCTGGAGGCGTTGGGAGTGGAGTCGGCCGCCGTGGTGGGGATCGACGCGGGCACCCCGCCGGCCTTCCTCCTCGCGATGCGCCGCCCCGGGCTGGTACGGCGGCTCGTCGTCATGGAGGCCCTGGTCGGCCGGCTGCCCGGGGCCGAGGACTTCCTCGCCGATGGCGCACCGTGGTGGTTCGGCTTCCACGCCGTTCCGGGGCTCGCGGAAACCGTGGTGGAGGGCAACGAGGCCGCCTACATCGACTGGTTCCTCAACGCGGGCACCCTCGGCTTTGGTGTGCCCGCGCGGGCGCGGGAGGCGTTCGTCGCCGCCTACACCGGACGTGAGGCCCTGCGCTGCGCGTTCGCGTACTACCGGGCCCTGCCCGAGACCGCCGCGCAGATCGAGCGGGCCGTCGCCGCCTCCCGGCTGACGATGCCCACGATGGCCATCGGGTCGCACCCCGTGGGCACGGCGCTGGAACGCCAGCTCCGTCCGATCGCCGACGACCTCACCGGACATCTCCTGGAAGACTGCGGCCACATCATCCCGCTGCACCGCCCCGACGCCCTGCTCGGCCTGCTTCGGCCCTTCCTCGCCGGTCATCGCTGAGGGGCGGCCCCTGCTGACGTCCGGCGGCGGTCGCGGATCATCCGGGGGCCGCCTCGCCGGTACGTCGCCTTCGCGCGTGACTGCGGGCCTTCATCCGGTTGCCGCATGCGGCCATGGAGCACCAGCGTGCCGTGCCGGGGCGGCTGTGGTCGACGAGGAACAGGTTGCACGCCTCGTTCGCGCAGGGCCGCAGCCTGCCCGGCAGTTCTTCGCAGACCGTCGACCACGCGAGGACGACGCGGACGGCCAGCTTTTGATCACTCGCTGCTTCGAGCTGCCACTGAACGCCCTCGCTCGTGGCCGTGGGACACAAGCGGGCATGCCGAAGGACGGCGTCGAGGGCATCCACATCAGTGGATGCCCCGCGGATCAGCCGGTGCAGGGCGTCGCGCACGTCGCGCACCGCTTCGCGCTCGGCCGTCGTTCCGCGCCCGCCCAGCGTGCGGAGCCAGCGCGACGCCTCCTCTGCCGGCTCCAGTGCGTCCGTGGGCTTGCCGTCGATCACCGGAGCGCTGTTGAGCACCGCGAGCAGCAGCTCCTCGCCCTCGACCATCCCCTGCTCCTCCTTGACAAGCGCATCCGGGGCACGCACACTCACCATAACCTAACCGGTTAAATTGTTTTAAGGGGTTAGCTTATGGTCGCTGTTCATCACCGCACCGTCGAGGTCGACGGGCTGACGGTCTTCTACCGCGAGGCCGGACCGGCGGATGCTCCGGTCCTGTTGCTGCTGCACGGGTACCCGACCAGCTCGCACATGTTCCGCCACCTCATCCCGGCCCTGGCCGGTCCCTACCGGGTGATCGCGCCCGATCACATCGGCTTCGGGAGGTCGTCGGCGCCGGGCGTCGACGAGTTCCCCTACACCTTCGACGCGCTCGCCGAGGTCACCCGCCACTTCCTGGCCACGATCGATGTCGACCGCTACGCGATCTACGTCCAGGACTACGGGGCGCCTGTCGGCTGGCGGCTCGCGCTGGCGGATCCGGATGCCGTGGTCGCCGTCGTCTCGCAGAACGGCAACGCCTACGAGGAGGGCTTCGTCCCCGAGTTCTGGGCGCCGATCTGGGCCTACGGGGCCGATCGCAGCGCCGAGCACGAGGCGGAGCTGCGGCCCGCCCTCGGGCGCGAGGCCGTCGAGTGGCAGTACACCCACGGGGTGGCCGATCCCACCCTGGTCGACCCCGATGCCTGGGAGCACGACCTGGCCCTGCTGGCCCGTCCGGGAGTGGACCGCGCGCAGCTCGCCCTGTTCGGCGACTACGCCACCAACCGTGCCCTGTACCCGGCCGTGCACGAGTGGCTGCGCTCCCGCCGCGTTCCGGTTCTCGCGGTCTGGGGCCGCAACGACGAGATCTTCGGCCCCGCGGGCGCGGAGGCCTTCCGCCGCGACGCGCCCGATGCCGAGATCCTTCTCCTCGACGGCGGCCATTTCCTGCTGGAAACGCATCTCGACGACGTCACACGGGCGATCCTCGCCTTTCGCGAGCGGGTGCACGGCGGCGAGTACGCACCCCTCGGGTGACGAGGGCGTACGTCAGCTGTCGGACGTGACCAGGGCCCCGGCTTCGCTGTCGCGCGCGGCGGTCCGGCGCTGCTCGGCGCGGTGGGCGAGCACTTCGATGATGCGCCGCCATGCCGGTGATGCCTCGGCGATCCGGGAGGAGACCAACTTCTCGAGCCCCGGCCGGCCGCCGGCCCGTTCGTGGGTGGTCTCCCACGCGTCCAGGTCGTCGATGAGCCGGTCCAGGCGTGGATCGTGCGGATCCCAGTCGACCGATTGATCGCAGGCGAGATACAGGCGCGTCGTCTCGGGGTCGTCGAAGGCGGCGTGCTTCTCCCGTATCCGCTGCGGCACGGCGTGCGGGTTCAGCGCCCGCATCAGGATCCACGCGTCGCGTTCGAGCCGTACCCTCAGTTCGCTGATCCCGAGACCGCGCATCCGGTCCAGGAGGGCGACCACGTCGGGCGGCAGGACGAGCGTTTCGCCGCTTGCCAGGTGGGTGATCCGGCGGCGGTACGCGATCAGTTGGTCGATCTTGCGCCGCAACGCGGCGTCGATGTCGGTGATGGCCGCGGCGAACTCGTCCGGCTCTGCGTGCAGCAGCGCGTCGATACGGGCCAGCGGAACCCCGGCGTCGGCGAGGGTCCTGATGCGGATGAGATCTACCGCCGCCTGCGCGCCGTAGCGGCGGTAGCCGGAGGCATCACGCTCGGGCTCGGGCAACAGACCGATGTGGTGGTAGTGGCGAACGGTGCGCACGGTCACGCCGGCGGTCGCCGCGAGCTGGCCGATCGTCAGCACCGTTCCCCTCCGCTTCGTCGGGCGTGGCCGTGCCCTGAGTCTAGAGGCGGGCTCGGTCGACGACGTCGCGGATGGCCTGGACCACGGCGTCGGGACGGTCGAAGCAGAGCCGGTGGTGGAGGGTGTCGGAGAGGACGCGGTGCTCCCCGTACGAGACCGCGCTCACCAGGGCCGCGTCCATCCTCGTCCTGCCCTCCCGCATCTCCCGCAGCGTCTGCTCCGACGTCACGGCCCGCTGGGCGGGGTCGGTGCCCACCACGGAGAGAGCGACCACCGGGACGTCGGGAATGCCCGGCCCGGCGCGCAGTTCGGCGGCGAGTTGGGCCAATTTGGTGCGCTCGGCGATGCCGACGCGGGTCCATTGGTCACTCATCTTGGCATCGAGCAGCGCCTGCCGCAGCGGCTCCGGATAGTCGACGAGCAGGTCGGCGAACATCTCGCGCAGGGCCGGGCGCATCCGTGTGAGCTGTTCCAGATCAGGTGCCATCCGCTCGGCCGCGGCCAGACCGGCCGCGGCAGGCATGAAGTCGTCCCAGTCGCGGTGGAGGGCGTCCAGCCAGACCAGCCCGGCCACGTCCTGCGGGTACAGCTGCGCGAAGCGATGCGCGTAGGCGCCGCCGAGGGAGTGCGCCGCCAGAACGTACGGGGCGTCGAGGTGCTGGGCGCGCAGCAGCGCGCGCAGTTCCGTGGCGACCGCGGCGGCGGTGCGCGGCAGCGGGAGCGGATCGCTGTAGCCGGTGCCGCCGCGGTCGTACAGGACGGCGGTGGTGAACCGCGAGACCTGCCGCTGGACACCGAGGTAGTCCAGGCCGACCGCGCCGGCGCCCGGCAGGAACACGACGGCCGGTCCGCCGCTGCCCGACCGATGCGCGAAGAGGCGGCGGCCGTCGATGTCCTGGAACTCTCCGATCGGTGGAGCGAGCCGAGCCGGGGAAGTGCTGTAGTTCGTCATGCGGCAAGGCTCCAACCCTGACGCAGGGGCAGGGTCAAGCCGCGCGATGTCCCAGTGCTAGGGCGCGTGACGCAACTCGGCGCGCAGGAGCGCGATGGCCGCCGGGATCTCGGTGTCGCCGATGTTCCCGTAGCCGAGGACGAGCGCGGGCTCCGCCGAATCCGCCACGCGGTAGTCGTCGAGGTCCGCCACGCGCAGCCCGGCGGCGGCCGCGGCGCGGACCGTGGCGCGGGTGTCGGTGCCGTCCGGCAGGTGCAGCAGGATGTGCAGCCCGGCGGCCGTGCCGGAGACGCGGGCCTGCGGGAGCTGGGCGGCGAGGGTACGGATCAGCAGGTCGCGGCGGGTGCGGAAGCGGCGGCGGGCGGCGCGGAGGTGGGCGTCGTACCAGCCGCGGTCGATGAAGGTGGCGAGCGCGAGCTGGTCGAGGACCGGGGGCGCGGCGGCGACGGGGTTGGCCGCCCGCAGCGCCGGGGTCGTCGCGGCGGGCGCGACCAGCCAGCCCAGGCCGAGGGCCGGGGACAGCGTCTTGCTGACGGAGCCGAGGAGGAAGACCCGGCTGGGGTCCATGCCCTGCATGACGGCGACCGGGTGGTGGTCGTAGCGGAACTCGGCGTCGTAGTCGTCCTCGATGACGTAGCCGTCCACCTCGCGGGCCCAGCGCACCAGGCGTGCGCGGCGGGCCGGGGGCAGCACCGTGCCGGTGGGGAACTGGTGTGCCGCGCCGACGACCACGGCCCGGGCCGGGGTACGGACCAGGTCGTCGACGCGGAGGCCGTCGTGGTCCACGGGCACCGGGTACGGGCGCAGGCCCGCGCTCGCCGCGGCGTCGCGCAGCCGCCCCCAGCCGGGGTGTTCCACGGCCAGGTCGGCGATCCCCTGGGCGCGCAGGGCCCGGCAGGTGCGGACCAGCCCGTCCGTGACGCCGGCGCAGACGGACACGGCGGCGGCGTGCACGTCCGCGCCGCGCGAGCGGCGCAGGTACTGCGCGACGGTCGTACGCAAGCCCGGGTGCCCCGCGGGGTCGGGCAGGCCGAGGTCGTGGTGGACGGCCGAGCCGGTGACGGCCCGGACGGCCTCCGCCCAGCGGCGGCGCGGGAACGCCCGCAGGTCGGGCAGGCCGGGCGCGAGGTCGTACCGGACCGGTGGCGGCGCCGGTACGGGGCGCGCGTGCGGCCGTGGCGGCGGGGTGTCCGGATCCGGTGACCACGAGACGCGGGTGGCGGAACCCACCCGGGCGGCGAGGTAGCCCTCCGCGATGAGCTGCCCGTACGCCTCCGTCACGACCCAGCGCGAGCAGCCCAGCTCCTCGGCGAGCGCCCGGCTCGGCGGCACGGCGGCGCCCTCCGTCAGCCGGCCGTCGCGGATCGCGGTGCGCAGCGCGCGGGCGAGGCGATCGTGCAGGCGGCGGCTGTCAGGCTTCGGGGCGCCGACCTCCAGCAGCGTCGCCCACGCGAAATTGGTTGGGGAATTGGTCTGGGAAATCGCCACGGGATTGGAGCGTACCGCCGATCCGAATCGGCCTACCGTGATCGGCATGACGACGAATCCGGCGCTGGGCGCCATGCTGTTCGGCACGGTTCAGGACGAGCGTCGCTCGTTCGCGATCCTGGACCGTTTCGTGGACACCGGGGGCGTCTGGATCGACACCGCCAACGCTTACGCGTTCTGGTCGGACCCGACCGGTTTCGGCGGGCAGAGCGAGACGGTGCTGGGGCGCTGGCTGGCGAGCCGCCCGGGGGTCCGTGACCGCGTCAAGATCAGCACCAAGGTGGGCTGCGAGCCGACCGAGGCCGGGCGCTTCCCGGAGACGGCCGAGGGCCTGTCGGCCGGGGTGATCAAGCGCGGGATCGAGGGCAGCCTCCGGCGCCTCGGTACGGACCACGTCGAGCTGTACTGGGCGCACAAGCCCGATGAAGCCACCCCGCTGGACGAGACGGTCGCCGCCTTCGGCGAGCTGGTCGCCGCGGGCACGGTCGGCCGGCTCGGCTGCTCCAACTACCCGGTCTGGCAGCTGGAACGGGCCCGGCGGATCGCGCGGGACCACGGCGGCGCGGGCTTCACGGCGGTGCAGCAGCACCACACGTACCTGCGCCCCCGCCCCGGGGCCCTGCCCCTCGTCTCGCACCGGTTCGGCGTGGTCGGCGACGAGGTGCTGCACTACCTGGAGCACCACCCGGACATCGCGCTGTGGGCGTACACCCCGCTGCTGAGCGGCCGCTACACCCGCCCGGACCGGCCGCTTCCGGAGGAGTACGACCACCCCGGCACCGTCCGTCGGCTCGCCGCGCTCGACGAGGTCGCCGCCGAGACCGGCACGAACCGCAACCGGGTGGTGCTGGCGTGGCTGACCGGAGGCACCCCGGCCGCCACGCCGATCGTCGGCGTCAGCACGGTCGAGCAGCTGGACGAGGCGCTGGCAGGGGTGTCGCTGGAGCTGACCGCGCAGCAGCGCGAACGCCTGGACTCTGCCGTGTGACCCGTCCGGGTCAGCGCGTTGGGCCGGCTTTCCCGGCGGAGACGCTCATCAAAAATCCTCCAACCGTTCACTTCCGTGGGTGAGTCTTTGGCACCCCGGCCACCCCCTTACCCACGGGAGCGTCATGACCGCGATCAATCGTCGAAACGTGTTGCTCAGCGCCGCTGGTGCCGCTGCTGCGGGTCTGGCCCTCACCGGCCCCGCTGAGGCCACGGTGAACAACGGCAAACGTGAGCCGCTCAACGCCGGCCCGGGCAAGAAGTGGGACCTCGACGGCAACGCCCAGCGCTTCCGTGGCAACACGGTCGTCTGTCCCGTACCTCGGGACTCAGCCTTCTTCAACGCGGAGAAGCAGGCCCAAGAGATCATGAAGCGGTCGTCGTTGGCCGACCAGTACGCCTGCCTGCCACACAGCAGCATGCACATGACCGTGTTCGATATGATCGCCCAGGACACCATCGCCAACAAGCAGCTGCCGCCGTGGTTGGCGGACTGCCAGGACATGACAGAGATTTCTCAGCGCATTCTGGCGCGCTTGCAGGAGTCCCGTCTGACGCCGCTCGGCCCGATCAGCATGAAGGTCAAGGGCTTCCGCCCATTCGACGCAAACTTCACCATGGACCTCACCCCGGCTGACGACGCCACGTTCAACACCCTGTGGACGACTCGTCGGGAACTGCGAGAACTGCTCGACATCCGTGCGGCGAACTTCGACACCTACCAGTTCCACTCGTCCATCGGTTACCGCTTGGTCAAGCCACTGCCGTCAGACGTGCCTCCGATGGAGAAAGTGGCCAGGGAAATGACCAAGCTTTTCACCGGCGCAGCCGCGACCGTGACCTTGGAGCCTGCGGCGTTCAACCTGTTCGACGACATGCTGGCCTTCCCGCAGCTGTGGCTCCTGCCGCGCGCCGACAAGTGAGCAGACCGCTGCTGGTCGCATGAGGCCTGAGCGTGGACGGCCTGCTCGGCTCAGCTCAGAGCGTGTCACCCAATGCGAGGCATTTCGACTTCTGGGGAATTTCGCGAACGGCACGGTCAACGTCGATCAAAGCGTCTCCGGCTTTGGCGCCATCGCCCTCGACGGTCACCTCGACGGCGGGATCACGGCCGTATGTCGTCAGGACCTGCACCCCGTCCTTCTGCGCGCGCTTCTCGTCGAGCACCCAATCGACGCCGTTGACGGTCACGCACAGATTGGTCGTCGGCCGCAGCGGTGTGACGCCGCAGCGCAGGACGACCGAGCCGTCTCCCCAGGCGGCGACGCCCTTCCCGGTGATGTCGTCGCGATGCTTGGACAGCACGGTCTCGGGGGCCCGGGAAATGACATTCGCGCATTTCGGATTGTCCGCGAAGGGTCCGGGCTCGACGGAGGTCTTGGAAAAGAACAGGAAATACGAGGCGACCGCGGCCGCGATCCCCGCCGCGACGCACACCCCGGAGATGAGGCGGGCCTTTTTGCTCCATGACCTGAACCGCATCGGACCCACTTATCCCATCGACACCCTGGCTCGCACCCTACCGCCACGCCGCACACCGCCCCGGGGCGGGGATTCACAGGCGGGTGACGATGCCGGGGGCGGCGACGGCCATGGGGTACCCGAAGGTCTCCGCCGCCACTTCTTGGGCGGCCGTGGGGTCGGTCCCCGGCCTGATGAGCCGGATGCCCGCGTTGGGGACGAAGTGCGGCAGGAGCCAGGTGTCGACGGCGTAGGGACCGATGTCGAACCGGTCGCCGGGCGTGCACTCGTGGAGGCGGTACGCCCCCGCGAGCATGCTCGGTTTGTCGAGCGCGAGGACGGCGTCGACCGCTCCGTGCGGGGCGTGGACGAGCAGGGGCGGCGGCGGGTCGTCGCTCAGCCCCCGGGCGCGTAACAGGGGGTTGAGAACCCCGCGCGCCGCACCTCGGCGATGAGCAGGGGTTTTACGACCGGTTTCGGGGGCCCCGGCGGAGTTACGGCGCGTCCGGGGTCCAGGCCGTCACCAGGTCCAGGAGGCCGGGGAAACGGGCGTTGAGGTCGGCGATGCGTACGTGGCTGCGGCGCTCCAGGCCGTACTGCCGCTGCCTGGTGATGCCCGCCTCCCGGAGCGCCTTGAAGTGATGGGTGAGGGAGGACTTGGGGCGGTCGATCCCGAACCAGCCGCAGGGGTGGTCGAACTGCTCGGACTCCAGCAGGAGTTTGCGCACGATGAGCAGGCGCAGCGGGTCGCTCAGTGCGCCCAGCACCGTTTCCAGGCGCAGGTCTTCGACCGCCGGTTCCGGCAGCGGCTCGGGCAGCGCCGCGGGTTCCGGCAGCACCTTGATGGCAGGCGGCGGACCCACCGTCGACGACATACGCAGCTCCTCACACCCCACATCGACTGTACGAGTCCAATCGTACTGCATGCTATGTTCGACTTATCTCGTACTGTGGTGGAGGGAGCGGCCGATCATGCCCGAAGGTCGAACAGTGCCCGTGGAGGCAAGAGACCGAGAGCGCTCGGACACGGGCGCCCCGGCGGCTCCCACCTGGTGGGTGTGGCTCGCCGCGTGGCCGGTGACCGCCGTCTTCGTGCTGTCCAACGCCGCGACTCCGCTGTATGTGCTGTGGCAGCGGGACATCGGGTTCTCCCAGGGCACCCTGACGGTGGTCTTCGCCTTCTACATCGTCGGGCTGCTCGGCTCCCTGCTCGTCTCCGGCGTGCTGTCCGACCGGATCGGGCGCAAGCCCGTGCTGCTGCCCGCGCTCGCGCTCGCGCTGGCGGCCTGCCTGATCTTCGCCACGGCGCACACCGTGGCCGCGCTGATCGTCGCCCGGCTGTTCACCGGCATCGCGGTCGGCGCCATCGTCTCGGCGGGCATGGCCGCCGTGACGGACGTGGCCGGGCAGGACCGCAGGCGGCTCGCGGCGCTGCCGGCCTCGTGCGCCATGGTCTTCGGGGCCGGACTGGGGCCGCTCCTCGCCGGAATCCTCTCCGAGACCCTTCCCGCGCCGACCGTCACCGTCTTCGTCGTCGAGGCCGCGCTGCTGATCACCGCGATCCTCGCCGTGCTGCGCATGCCCGTACGGCGTCCCGCGGCACCGGCGGCCCCGGCGAAGGGGGCGTGGGTGCGGGTGCCCGGCGTACCGCACGGCAACGGCACACAGCTCACCCGGGGCATCGCGGTGTTCGCGCCCGGCATCACCGCGACGTCCTTCGTGCTCTCGCTCGGCCCCTCGCTACTGTCCGACCTGTTGAACACGACCAGCCGGATCGTCGCCGGAGCCATGGCGTTCGCGATGTTCCTCGCCGCGACCGGGGTGCAGTTCGCGGTGCAGAAGCTGCCCCGGCGCACGATCCTGACCGCCGGAGCGGTCAGCACCACCCTGAGCATGATCGCGCTCATCGTCGCCGTACGTACGTCATGGATCCCCGCGCTCATCGCGTCCGCCCTGCTGGCCGGGGCCGGGCAGGGCATGGGGCAGCTCGGCGGCCTCTCCCTGCTCAACTCCACCGTTCCGCCGAGGCGGTTGGCGGAGGCCAACGCGGCGCTCAATGTGGGCGGTTACGTTCCGGCCGGTCTGCTGCCGGTGTCGGCGGGCTACCTCAGCGACGCCGTGGGGCTGACCGGCGGGGCGACCCTCTTCGGCCTGGTCCTGATGGCCCTCGCCGTCGCCGGTGGCATCGTGGTCGTCGTCAGCGGCCGCGGGCGGGCGTGACGGCGAGGGGTCAGGCCGGTTCGGCGGCCTTCGCCCGGGCCAGGGCCACGTCCAGGACGACCAGCAGCGCGTCGCGGACCGAGCCGGTCTCGCGGGCGTCGAAGACGGTGAGCGGGATGTGCTCGGAGACGTCCAGCGCCCAGCGCACCTCGTCCAGGTCGTGCTCGACCTCGCCGTCGAAGGCGTTGACGGCGACGGCGAAGGGGATGTCCTTGTGCTCGAAGTAGTCGACGGCCGCGTAGCAGTCGTCCAGGCGGCGGGTGTCCACGATGACGAGGCCGCCGAGGGCGCCTTCGACCACGTCGTCCCACATGAAGCCGAAGCGGTCCTGGCCGGGCGTGCCGAACAGGTAGAGCTTGAGGGTCGGGTCGATGGTGATGACGCCGAAGTCCATGGCGACCGTGGTGGTGGTCTTGTCGGGGGTGTGGGTGAGGTCGTCCACGCCCGCCGCGACCTCCGTGATGGCGGCCTCGGTGGTCAGCGGGCGGATCTCGGAGATGGCGCCCACGGCCGTGGTCTTGCCCACTCCGAAGCCGCCCGCGATGACCAGCTTGACCGGCAGCGGCGGGGGTGCGGCTTCAGCTGCTGTCGCGGAGTGTGCCCCGTGAGTCGGGGACGGCACGGAGACCATCGATAACCCTTCGCAGTACGGAGATGTCCTGGACTGTCCTGGCGTCCGGCACGTGCACCGCCAGGTGTCCGGCGGTGCACAGGTCCTCCGCCAGGACCCGCACCACATTGAGGTGCAGTCGCAGCCGCGCGGCCAGTTCCGCCACCGACTGCGGGCGTCGGCAGGCGGCGACGAGGTCGTGGCGTTCGAAGGTGAGCGCGCGCAGGGCGGAGAGCCCGTCCGACGTCGCCACGACCTGGGCCTCGACCGGGAGCGGGGGCGCGTTGCCGCCGCCGCCCGCCACCCGCCCGGCGGTCAGCAGGAACGGGCGGATCGCGGAGGCGCGGACGGTTGGCTCCGACGATGCCGCGGTGTCCGCGTCGTCCGCCGTCTCGTGCGGTTCGGGTTCACCGGTGGCCATCACGCCCCCCTTCTGGATGTGAGCACCGCGTCAGCCGATGGGGGAGCCGGCGTTCTTCTTCAGCTCCAGCACGAGCTGCGGGGTGAGCGCGGCCCCGGCCCGGTTGGCGAAGAGGGTCATCTCGTAGGCGATGTTGCCCAGCTTCGCCTCCTTCGACGTCACCACGCCGAGGACGGCACCGCAGCCGATGGCCGACACCAGGACGTGGCCGCCCTCCAGGTCGATGATGACCTTGTTGAGGCCGCCGAGGCCGTAGTTGCCGGAGGCTCCGGCGGCGAGGCTCGTGACGCCGGAGACGATCGCGGCAAGCCGCTCGGAGTCGGCCTGTTCGCGCAGCTCGGACACGGCGATCAGCAGACCGTCGGAGGACACGGCGATGGCGTCGACGACACCGGCGGTCTGGGTGGCGAACCGTTCGAGCAGCCAGGTGAAGTCGGCCGCGGCCGCTCGCAGATCGGTGGGTTCCTGCCCGGTGGGACCGCTGCTCTTACCTGTCGGCGTGGTCACTGCCCGACTCCTTCCGGGTTTGCTGATGGGGCAATGGCGTGGTGTCGGTCGGGGTGGTGGCACTGTCCTGCTGTGCCCTGCGTACGGCGGCCTCGAACTCGTCGAGTTCCGACCGGACCGCGTCGGCGTCGGCGGGCGGACGGACGGCCGCGATGCCCCGGTCGACCGCGGGGGTGGTCTTGTCGAGCGTCGCGCCCCGTACCCGTCGTCGCAGCGGACGGGAGGTGGGCGCGGCCGACGGCTTCTCCCCGGTGGGGGACGGTTTTCGCGGGGCGGACGGTTCCTGCGGGGCGGACGGTTCCTGCGGGGCGGACGGTTCCTGCGGGGCGGACGGTTCCTGCGGGGCGGATCGCTTCCGCTCGGCAGGGCTCTCCGGGGAGGTTTCCTCCGCGCCCTCGCGGTTCGGGATGCGCCGCGGGAGACCGCCGGGTTGCTCGGGTTCCGCCTGGCGCGATGGGGGCGGGGTGGTGGGCGTCCGTACGGGCAGCGGCGTGGCGGGCGGGGGCGCGGAGGCGGCGGACTCGGCGCGCTCACGCCCCGACGGTCCTCCGGGCGTGCGGGCCAGCTCCATGACCACCGGGGGCGGCGCGACGGCGTCCCCGGCGTTCACCGCCATCAGCAGCGCGTCGGGGATCCACACGGTGGCGGTGACGCCGCCGCCGGGCGTACGGCTCAGGGCGACCCGGATGCCCCAGCGCCGGGCGAGGCTTCCGACGACGAACAGGCCGAGCACCTTGGTGGGGACGAGGTCGAGCCGTTCGCGGCGGATGAGGCGGGCGTTCTCCTCGTCGAGGCGTTCGGCGCTCATGCCGAGGCCGTGGTCGATGACCTCGATCAGCGCGCCGCCGTCCGCGGTGATGTCGGTGCCGGGCCGTACGACGACCTCGACGGGGGTGTCGGACGGGGAGAACGCGACCGCGTTCTCCAGCAGTTCGGCGACCATCAGCGTCAGGTCGCCGATGATGTCGGGCGCGACCGTGACCTCGGATTCGGAGCGCAGGGCGACCCGCTGGAACCCCTCGATGCGGCCGAGGCTCGCCCGTATGACGTTGGCGAGCGCGGTCGGCTGGGCGTCCAGTTCGGCTTCGCGGATCCCGGCGAGCAGCATCAGGCTGTCGGCGTTGCGCTGGAGGCGTACGGCGATGTGGTCGATGCGGTAGAGCCGCTCCAGGACGTCGGGGGCGGTTTCCTCGCGTTCGACGGCGTCGATCAGCGTGAGCTGTCGGGTGGTGAGGTTGCTGACCCGGCGGCCGACGTTGCCGAACATCTCGCCGACGTTGCGGCGGCTGATGACCTGTCGCTCCAGCAGCGCCGCCGCGGTGGTCTGGACCTGGTTGAACGCCTCGGCCAGGTCGCCGATCTCGTCGCGCACCGGGACGGGGATGGGCCGTGGCCGCAGCGGGGTGCTGTCGGACGACTCGTCGTCCTCGACGCGGGCCAGTTCCTCGCCCGCCACCTCGACGACCTCATGGGCGGCGCCGGTCAGGGCCGCCAGGGGGCGTACGACGGAGCGCCGGACCAGGAAGGAGAAGCCGAGCCAGGCGCCGAAGCCGAGGACGGCGAGGCCGAGCAGGGCCACGGCCTTGTACGCGGCGTCCTGGGAGAGGCTTTCGGCGCGGGCGGCGATCTGCCCGGTCAGCGCGCGGGTGATGTCGAGGCGGTCCGCGGCCTGCCGGGTGCCCGCGACGATGGCCTTGCGCAACGCTTGCGGCGACTGGCCCTGGAGGGACGCGGGGTCGATCTGCAGCTCCGCGAACTTCGCGTCGAAGCCGTTCTCCTCGGCGCTGCGCTCGATGCCCTCCAGGCGCAGGACCTGGTCCGGGTCGGCGATGCGGCCGAATCGTTCCGTCTGCTCCTGGTAGACCCGGTGGGCACCGGCCGCGCGGGTGTATTCGGTGAGGGCGTTGGCGTCCTGGGTCTGGGCCGAGAACACCCCGCTCTCGAAGGCGGCGTGGGCGGCGTCGGCGCGCAGCACCGTGTCCAGCAGCTCGATCACCGAGGACGACGAGGAGCCGGAGAAGCGGTCGAGCCCGATGCCATCGATCAGGTAGCCGACCGCGTTGGCGTACGCGGGGTCGATGCCGGCGGCGGGCACCGAGCCCCGCTCGACCTTGTCCCGCAGCACGCCGAGGCCGTGGACGTAGTCCAGGGCCCGCCGCTCGTCCTTCGTCAGCCCCGCGCCGAACGCGGAACGCACGGCGGTGGCCTGCTGGTCGGTGGCGCGCTGCATCCGGCGGTAGTCGACGGTCGACGGCAGGTTCGCCCCGGGCCGGGCCGCCTCCTGCTCGACCGCCAGCAGCAGCGCCTGCCGGTGCTCGGCCTGGATGTCGTTGACCAGCCGTGTGACCTGCTCGCTGTCGCGCACCAGCCGCGCGGTGCGGTCGGCGTCCCGGGCCTGCTGCACCTGGCCGTACGCGCCCACACCCAGCAGCACGCCGACGACCACGACGGGCACGACCACCAGGACGTTGAGCTTCCGCCGGAACGGCCAGCGGTCGAGGAGGGCGTCGGCTCGCGGCAGGGCGTCCGCCCTTCGGGCATCCGCTCTGCGGGCGTCTGCTTTCCAGCGGAACCTGGGCTCCCGCGGCGCGCGCCCGGAGGGGTCCGGTTCGCGTGGCGGGTCCTCCGTGTCCACAGACACCCGGGCCTCCTTCGATGTGCTCCTGAGCGGTGACCGAGGTGTCGTTGTTGCCGACCGCCGACGACCGTGGAGCGTGACGCCGGCGACGTCCGCGCCCCATGCGAGCGACTAGTTTGCGCCACACGTCCAACCGGCCGTGAACACTACCGTGTGTGCGTACGCATGCAAGACATCCATCGGCAACGGTTACCGAAGATCCACGGTTGTCAGGTTTAGGCCACCGCCCCGTCGCCTCTCGCTCGCCCCCGGGGGCTGCCCCGCGGGGCACCGCCACCCGTAACCTGTCTCCTCCCACCCCCGGCCCGAACCCGTCTGTGCCCCCGCTGAGGAGACCCGTGCACGCCACCCGCAAGTCGGTCCTGACAGCCGCCGCGCTCCTGGCCGTGGCCACCACCGGCTGCGAACCCGGATCCGGCACCGCCGCCACGAAACCGCACCCCGCCAAGCCCGGCTGCCCCGCCACCCTCGCCAAGGCCAAGCAGGCGGTCGCGAAGGCCGAGGACGTGGACACCCCGTGGAAGGGCCCCACGACCGGACCGAAGGCCCGTGACGGTAAGAGCATCGTCTTCATCCCCCACACCATCACCAACCCCGGGCCCGCCGGAGTCGCCCAGGGCGTCCAGGAGTCCGCCAAGCTGCTCGGCTGGAAGGCCCGCACCATCAACGGCCAGGGCACGCCGAGCGGCATCCGGTCCGCGTTCAAGGAGGCCATCGACCTCAAGCCGGACGGCATCGTCATCGGCGGCTTCGACCCCGCGACCGTCGCGGATGAGGCCGAGAAGGCCAGGGCCGCGGGCATTCAGCTGATCGGCTGGCACGCCGCCCCCGCCCCCGGCCCCAGTAAGAAGCCGGAACTCTTCACCAACATCACCTCCAAGGTCGAGGACGTCGCGAAGATCAGCGCTGACTGGATCATCGCCCGGTCGGAAGGACACGCGGGAGTCGTCCTGTTCACCGACGCCACGGTGCCGTTCGCCAAGCGCAAGTCGGATCTGATCAAGAAGGAACTCGCCACCTGCTCCGACGTCAAACTGCTGAGCTATCAGAACATCCCGATACCCGACGTCAACCGCCGCGCCATCGGGTCGGTCCGCTCGCTGCTCTCCCGCTACGGCGACAAGTGGACCTACTCCGCCGCCATCAACGACCTGTACTTCCAGCACACCGCCCCCGCGCTGCGCGCCGCGGGCAAGGACGGCGCGGGCGCCCCGTACACCATCGGCGCCGGTGATGGCGACCCGTCGGCCTTCGAGCGCATCAACAGCAAGCGGTACCAGGCCGCCACCGTGCCCGAGCCGCTGTCCGAACAGGGCTGGCAGATCGTCGACGAGTTCAACCGCGCCTTCGCGGGCAGCCCCGCCAGCGGGTACGTCGCCCCCGTCCACATCACCACCGCCGCCAACAGCGGCGGCGCCCTGTCCTGGGACTCCGAGGGCTACCGGCAGGCGTACCGCAAGATCTGGGGCAGGTGACCCGCCGCGTCCACGCGGCACCCGGCCGCCATACAGTCCGTCACATGGACTGGATCGAACGCGTCGGCAACCTGCGGCAGTGGACCCACAAGGGGTTACGCGCGCCGCACAAGCCGCTGCTCATGCTGTACGCCCTGGGGCGCTTCCAGCAGGGGCCCGATCAGGGGCTCCGCTACTCGGACGTCGAGCGGGACCTGAAGGACCTGCTGCGGGACTACGGGCCGCCGCACGACACCTCGCCCTCGTACCCCTTCCACCACCTCACCAACGACGGGGTGTGGGAGGTGCGCACCGCCGACGGCGGCGCCAGCCCCGGATCGGGCGTGGGGCGGTTGCGGGAGAGCGGCGCGGAGGGGCGGCTGGTGCCGGAGTTGCGGTCCGCGCTGTCCACCGAGCCGGAACTGCTGGGGCGGCTGGCGCACGTTCTGCTGGACACGCACTTCCCGCCCTCGCTCCACACCGACATCGCCGCCGCGGTCGGGCTCGACCTGGAGTCGGCGGACGGCGCGGTCGTCGCGACCGTGACGGCACGCGACCGGCGGCGCGCGGCCGAGCTGCGGCGGCAGGTGCTCGTCGCCTACGAATACCGGTGCGCGTTCTGCGGGTTCGACGGGGCGATCGGCCGGGTGCCGGTGGGGCTGGAGGCCGCGCATGTGCGGTGGTGGGCCTTCCGGGGCGCGGACGACCTCTCCAACGCGCTGTGCCTGTGCTCCCTGCACCACAAGCTGTTCGACCGGGGGGTGCTGGGCCTGGACGGCGGGCGGCGCATCATCGTCTCCCGGGAGTTCACCGGCCGCGGCGAGGCGGCCCGGACGCAGGTGCTCGACCTGGTGGACCGTACGCTCATCGGGCCGCAGCGCGGCAGCGCGACGGTCGCGCCGGAGAACGTCGCCTGGCATACGGAACAGGTCTTCCGCGGCAAGGCCCGAGTGGCGCAGGGGGCAGGAGCATGAACCACTCCCCCGCCGCGCGCACCCGGACCGCGGTCGCGTCGGCCCTCGCCGCCCTGGTCATGTCCGTGCTGCCCGGGTGCGGCTCTGCCGCGAAGGACACCGGAGCGGCCGAGGTGAAGCTGCCCCCGAAGGGCGCCGCCTGGGACTACCAGATCGGCGGCGCCTACCCGCCGCCCGAGGGCGTCCGGATCGTGAGCCGGGACCGCGCCGACGATCCGGCGCCCGGGCTGTACAACGTCTGTTACGTCAACGCCTTCCAGACCCAGCCGGGCGAGAAGTGGCCGTCCCGGCTGCTGCTGCACGACAAGAGCGGCGAGGTCGTGGACGACCCCGAGTGGGACGGGGAGTCGGTGCTCGACATCACCACCGCCGCGAAGCGCGAGGAGGCGGCCGGGAAGGTCGGGGCGTGGTTCAAGAGCTGCGCCGACAAGGGATTCGACGCCGTCGAGCCCGACAACCTCGACACGTTCACCCGCTGGCCCGGCCTGCTGACCGCCGACCAGGCCACGGCGTACGTGTCCCTGCTGGCGCGGCGCGCCCACGACCTGGGGCTCGCGATCGCGCAGAAGAACACCGGGCCGCTCGCCGCGCGCCGCGCGCAGACCGGGCTGGACTTCGCGGTCGTCGAGGAGTGCGGCAGATACGACGAGTGCGGGGCGTTCGCGAAGCCGTACCGGAACCGGGTGGTCGTCGTCGAGTACGAGGACAAGGGGATGGCGAAGGCGTGCGACGGCTTCGGCGACCGGCTGTCCGTCGTACGCCGCGACCGGGACGTCTCCACCCCGGACGACGAGGGTTACGTCCGCGACGTGTGCTGATCCGCCGCCGCACCTCTGCTGACGGCGGATTTGCCGCGGGCAGAGAAACCTCCCCCGGCCGCCCGTTCGGGCCGACAGTGAAGTGACCGCGGCGAAGGCCGCCGCGGGTCACCACGGTCACCCCTGGGAGGCCCGATGCCCACATCCCTCACCGGCTGGGACCCAGCCCTGAGCCCCCGCGCCGAGGAGGGCGATACGCCGCCCTCACGCTTCGACGACCACCTGGCCGCGCAACTCCTCACCCAGCGGATCGTCTTCCTCGGCACCCAGGTCGACGAGGTCTCCGCGAACCGGGTCTGCGCACAGCTGCTCCTGCTGTCGGCGGAGGATCCGCGCACCGACATCAGCCTCTACATCAACAGCCCCGGCGGCTCGGTGACGGCCGGGCTGGCGATCTACGACACGATGCGGCTGATCCCCAACGACGTCGCGACCCTCGCCATGGGCTTCGCGGCGAGCATGGGGCAGTTCCTGCTCACGGTCGGGACGGCGGGCAAGCGGTACGCCCTGCCCAACGCGCGGATCATGATGCACCAGCCGTCGGCCGGGATCGGCGGGACGACCGCCGACATCGCGATCCAGGCCGAGAACCTGGAGTTCACCAAGACGGCCATCGAGCGCATCATCGCCGAGCACACCGGCCAGACCCGGGAGACGATCTCCCGCGACGGCGACCGGGACCGGTTCTTCACACCCGAGCAGGCGAAGGAGTACGGGATGGTCGACCACATCGTGGAATCGCTGAGCGATGTGCGCCCGGGCGCCCCGCGTCGACGGATGGGGATCTGAGGACATGAGCCAGTACACGATTCCGACCGTCGTCGAGCGCACCACGCAGGGCGAGCGCGCGTACGACATCTACAGCCGGCTGCTGTCGGAGCGGATCATCTTCCTGGGCACGGAGATCGACGACGGCGTCGCCAACGTCGTCATCGCGCAACTCCTCCACCTGGAGTCGGCCGGTCCGGAGCAGGAGATCGCGATCTACATCAACTCGCCGGGCGGCTCGTACACCTCGCTCATGGCGATCTACGACACGATGACCTTCGTGACCGCCCCGATCTCGACGTTCTGCGTCGGCCAGGCGGCCTCGACCGCGGCGGTGCTGCTGGCCGGGGGCGACCCCGGGCGGCGCTTCGTCCTCGAACACTCCCGGGTCCTGCTGGGCCAGCCCGCGACCGGCGGGGCGCGCGGCACGGTGTCCGACCTCAGCCTCCAGGCCAAGGAGATGCTGCGCATCCGGGCCCAGGTCGAGGAGGTGCTGTCCCGTCACACCCCGCACGACGTGGCGACGCTGCGCGCGGACATGGACCGCGACAAGGTGTTCACGGCGCGGGAGGCGGTGGCGTACGGGCTGGCCGACGAGGTGCTGTCCCGGCGGCTGGTCCGCGCCGCGTGACCGCGTGACCGAGGCGGCTGGGGCTGCTCGGGCGGTTCAGGCCGCTCGGGCGTCTCAGGCGGCGAGCCGCAGCCGGGCCTCGCCCTGATGCGACGTCAGCCGCGCCCGCGGGGCGGCGGCCCCGGCCGTGGCCGTCCGCGCTCCCGCCGCCGTCAGCCGGACGATCTCGCCGTGGGCCAGCGCGAGCAGATCGGCCAGCCCCAGGCCGAGGGCGCGAGCGGCGGCCGCGAGGACTTCCGACGAAGCCTCCTTGCGGCCCCGCTCCAGCTCGGAGAGGTACGGCATCGAGATCCGCGCCGCGTCGGAGACGTCCTTGAGCGTGCGCCGCTGCGCCAGCCGCTCCCGCCGCAGCACGTCCCCGACGACGTCCCGCCACAGTGGCTCCTTGGCCGTGGGGACGGGGCGCAGAGGGATGACGCGGGCTCGTGTCGGCTCGTGGCTGCTCATCCCCTCAGCGTAGAAGCGCCCCGCCCGCCCGTCAGCCGACTCCGCTCTGCCTGCGGCGAAACAGCCCTTGACGACGCGAGGGAAATGGCGAGACGATACGTCTCGTCCAGCGCCGGCCCGTCCGTCGAGAGGACCACGCCCATGCACACCGCGTACGTCGAAGCCGCCCCCGGGGTGCGGTTGTGGACCCAAGCGCGCGGGGACGCGGGCGCCCCGGCGCTGCTACTGGTCATGGGGGCGCAGGCATCCGGTCTGGGGTGGCCCGAGCCGCTGGTGGACGCCCTGGCCGAGCACCACCGCGTCATCCGCTACGACCACCGCGACACCGGCCGCTCCACCTGGTCCTACGAGCAGGACCCCTACCGCCTCGCCGACCTGGCCGAGGACGTGGTCGCGGTGCTGGACGGGCTGGGCGTCGAGCGGGCGCATCTCGTCGGGATGTCGATGGGCGGCCTGCTCACCCAACTCGTCCTCGCCGACCACCCGGACCGGGTGCTGAGCGCCACGCTCCTGGGCACCAGCGCGTGCGGCACCACCCCGTACGTCGCGCCCGACGGGACCCGCGTCCCCGTCGAGGAGCTGCCGGGGGTGGATCCACGGATCCTGGAGGAGTGGGCGCGTCCGGTGGAGGACCACGGGCTGGACGCCGAACTCGACCGGCGGGTGAGGCACTGGAAGCTGCTGAACGGGGAGCAGATCCCCTTCGACGCCGAGTGGTTCCGGGAGCTGGAGCGCCGGATCATCGAGCACACCGGGCGCTACGACACCTCCGGCGCCCACGCCCGCGCCGACCAGTCCGGGCTGGTGCGCACCGAAGCCCTCGCCGCGACCGAGGTGCCCACGCTCGTCGTCGCGGCCACCGCCGAACCGGTTGTCCCGCCGCCGCACGCGCGGCATGTGGCCCAGGTCATCGCCGGCGCCCGGCTCGTGGAGATCCCCGGCATGGGCCACGCCCTGCCCCGCCAGGTGCTGGGCCCGCTCACCGACGCGATCCTGGGGCACACCCTCGGCGTGTGATCGACGCACCGTGGACCGCTCCGCGGGTGGTGCGCGATGCTGGGCCGCACTTCGGCCGCCCTCTTCCCCGCACCCCAGGGAGCTGCATGTTCACCACCCGGCCCACCCTCCAGGGCACCTACGGCATGGTGTCGTCCACGCACTGGCTGGCCTCGCAGTCCGCCATGGCCGTCCTGGAGGACGGCGGCAACGCCTTCGACGCGGCCGTCGCCGCCGGATTCGTCCTGCAAGTCGTCGAGCCGCACCTGAACGGGCCCGCCGGTGAGGTGCCGATGATCCTCGCCCCCGCGGGCTCCCCGCCGACCGTGCTGTGCGGGCAGGGCCCGGCGCCCGCCGGGGCCACCATCGACCACTACACCGGGCTCGGCCTCGACCTGGTGCCCGGCACCGGCCCGCTGGCCGCTGCCGTCCCCGGCGCGTTCGACGCCTGGATGCTGCTGCTGCGCGACCACGGCACGCGGCACCTCGCCGAGGTGCTGCGCTACGCGATCGGGTACGCCGAGCACGGCCACCCCGCGGTCGAGCGGATCGGCGAGACGGTCGAGACCGTACGGGAGCTGTTCGAGACGGAGTGGACGACCTCCGCCGAGCTGTATCTGCCGGCCGGACGGCCGCCCGCCCCCGGGCGGCTGCTCACCAACCCCGCGCTGGCCGCCACCTGGCGACGGATCCTCACCGAGGCGGAGGCGGCCGGTCCGGGCCGGGAGGCGCGGATCGACGCGGCCCGCCGGGTGTGGCGCGAGGGCTTCGTCGCCGAGGAGCTGGCCGCCGCCGCGGCCCGGCCCGCCATGGACTCCTCCGGGGAACGCCACGCGGGCACCCTCACCGGCGACGACCTCGCCGGATTCGAGGCCACGTACGAGGAACCCGCCCGGTACGACTGGAACGGCTGGACCGTGTGCAAGGCCGGGCCCTGGAGCCAGGGGCCGGTCCTCCTCCAGCAACTCGCCCTGCTGCCGGACGGGTTGGACGCCGCCGACCTGGGCACGCCCGGTCTGCTGCACACCCTGATCGAGGGCGGCAAGCTGGCCATGGCCGACCGGGAGGCCTGGTACGGGGACGCCGCCGACGTACCGCTCGCGGACCTCCTCTCCCGCCCGTACACCGAGGAACGGCGGGCGCTGGTGGGCGAGCACGCCTCGTACGAGCTGCGCCCGGGACACCCCGGCGGCCGCGAACCCCGGCTGAGCCGGCAGGCGCTGGCCGCCGTCGCCCGGTCGGCGTCCGGCGGAACCGGCCCGGCCGCCGGGCCCGGCGGCGGGGAGCCGACCGTCGGCGGCGCGCCGACCACCGGCGGGGAACCGGCCGTCGGCGGGGAACCCGCCATCAGCCCGGACGGCGTCACCCGGGGCGACACCTGCCACCTCGACATCGTCGACCGCTGGGGCAACATGGTCGCCGCCACCCCCAGCGGCGGCTGGCTGCAGTCCAACCCCGTCATCCCCGCGCTCGGCTTCCCGCTCGGCACCCGGCTCCAGATGGCCTGGCTGGACCCCGGCCTGCCCAACTCCCTGACCCCCGGGCGCCGCCCGCGCACCACCCTCTCCCCTTCTCTCGCGCTGCGCGGCGACACCCCCGTCCTCGCCTTCGGCACCCCGGGCGGCGACCAGCAGGACCAGTGGAGCCTGCACTTCTTCCTCCATGTCGCGCTGCGCGGCGCCGCCGTGCGCTCCGGGCTCGACCTCCAGGGCGCCATCGACGCGCCCAACTGGCACCAGGAGAGCTTCCCCGGCTCCTTCCACCCCCGCGCGATGACGGCGGGGCGGGTCGTGATCGAGTCGCGGGCCGGTGAGGACACGGTCCGCGCGCTGCGGCGGCGCGGCCACGACGTGGTGGTGGGCGGGGCCTGGTCGGAGGGGCGGCTGTGCGCGGTGGCGCGCGACCCGGAGACGGGAGTGCTGCTGGCCGGGGCCAACCCCCGGGGCGCCCAGGGATACGCGGTGGGCCGCTGAGCCGTGGGCCGTTGGCGCCCCACGTGTCGCGGGGCCCCGGCGCGGGGTGCGGACCTCAGGGGGTGTACCCGGGGTCGGCCGCGCGGAGTGCGTCGGCGCGTTGGACCGGGTCGTAATCCGGGCCCACGCCCTCCACGAGGATCACGTCCGCCTCGATGTGGTTCGTCCGCAGCGGCAGGATCTCCTGGTACGCGGGCGACGTGTACCAGCCACGGGCGCGCTCCGCGTCCGGGAACCCGATCAGGACCGCGTCACCCGGCCACGTCCCCTCGATCACCTCCAACCGGCCGCAGTGGACGATGAAGCGGCCTTGGAAGGGGTCGAGCGTGGCCTGGATGCGCTCCAGGTACTCGATGACGTCGGGGTGCGGTCTGCTCTCCCGCAGATGGGCGATGGCGTAGGCAGCGGGCAAGGGTTCCTCCCGTGGTTCCACGACGGCCGGTCCGCGACCGACCGGTTCGCGACGGATGTACGGGAATCACCCTCGCGCGGGCCGCGAGGCCAGTCCATCACCCGGGGGCGAGGGCGTGTCAGTCCGTGAGCCCCAGGTCCTCCCGCATGAGCCGCCGCATCGCCGCCAGCCGGGGCTCGGCGTCCTTCAGTTCGAGCAGGGCGACCGCCGCGGTCTCCCCCTCCCGCGCCACGCCCCGGTCGATGCGCTTGGCCATCGCGTCGATCCCGGCGAGGACCGTGTTCAGGTCGCGGGACGCGGCGAGCACCCGCTCGGGGACGATCATCTGCGCCTCGGCGTACTGGTCCCGGTAGTCGCGCCGGGCCTCCTCCAGCCGGTCGCGGTCGTCGTCCGTGTAGACGCCGTCCCGGATGCGGTGCAGCGCGTCCTTGAGGAGGGTGTGGAACTGCCGGGAGGCGCGGTTCATGGCGGTGTAGGCGGCCCGGCGCTCCTCGAAACCGCGGCGCCGCTCCTCGGCGACGGCCTCCTCCGCGCGCTGACGCGCGGTCAACCGCTGGTGCAGCAGCGGCGAGAAGAGCGTGCCGAGGACACCCACGACGGCGGTGATCATGGCGGCGATGACAGCGGACACGGCGTAGACCCTAATGGGCCGCCGAAAGGGGCCTCACCAGCGCCGGACTACGGGCACTAAGGTGCGGTTCATGGCAGCCTCGCCCTCCGACGCGCGAGCCGAACGCGCGGACGACGTACTCGCCCTCACCCGGCTCGCCGCCCGGCGCGGGGCGGTACGCGTCATGCTCGACTGGCTCACCCGGCGCACCGGCGGCCCTGCCATGCTCATCGGAGCCGACGGTTCCGTGCTGGCCACGGCGGACGACCCGCCGCCGCCCGCGTCGCTGCGGCGGCTCGCCGCCGCGGCGGCCGTCGAGCTGCACCGCCGCGGCGTGCCGTCCGGGGTGCTCGGCGGGGGCGAGGCGCGCCCGGTGCACCTGGTCTCGCTCGGGCCCACCGAGACCCGGGCCCCGGCGCCGTATCTGGCGGTCGTCGCGCCCTCCGCGCCGCGCTGCGGGCTGCTGCTCGCCGACGCGTCCCGCACCCTCGGCCTGAGCTGGCGGGTCGAGGAGGCCGAACGGGCGCGCCGCCGCGTCGAGACGGCCGAGGCGTACAGCCGGGAGGCGGTGCTGCACCTGCTGATGTCCGGCAGCGTGCCCGCGGCGCAGCGGATCGCCGCCGCGCTGCGCCCGGCGTTGCCCACCGTGCTCCAGGTGTACGTGATCGAGTGCCCGGTCCAGCGGCGGCGCGAGATCGCGGGGCGGATCCACGATTCGGTGCGCGGCCGGGCGTGGCTGGTGCCGTGTCCGGTGCGCCCCAAGCACCTCATCTCGCTGGTACCGACCCAGGGCGAGCCGGTCGCGCCGGACGGCGAGCCGCTGGACCGGCTGATCACGCGGCAGGAGACGGAAGTCCGGGTCGGGGTGAGCGCGGAGGTCGCGCTGCGGGACGCCCCGGTCGGCTACGAGCAGGCGTTCCACGCCCTGGCGGTGGCTCGTAACGCACCCGAGCGGTACGCCGGTTTCGGCGGGCACAGCGATGTGACGGTGCTGGCGAGCCCGGAGGGGCACGCCTGGGCGAGCGCACTGCTGGCGCCGTGCCTGGAGTACGCGCCGACCCGCCGCGCCGACCCCGGCCCGGCGGAACTGATCGGCACCCTCGGCTCCTGGCTCAGCTTCGGCAGCGCGGCCACCCGCCACCTCAAGATCCACCGCAATACGCTGGCCGCGCGGCTGCGCCACATCGACGGTCTGCTCGGCATGGACGTCAGCCGCGACCTGGCCGCCCAGTCGGCCGCCTGGCTGGCGCTGCGGCTGCACCAGGCGCCCCGCGGCACGGCCCCGGCCGGGCACCCCGCCACCCTCGACGGTGTGCTCTCCACGCCCACCGCCGCGATCTGGGCGCGGGCCCAGCTGCGGCCGCTGGATCAGGCGAACCTGACGGCGGGCCCCGAGAGCGTACGGGCGTGGCTGCGCGCCGACGCCCGGCTGCCCGCGACCGCCTCCGCCCTCGGGATCTCGCTGCCCGGGGCCCGTAAGCGGCTGACGCGGGCCGAGGACGCGCTGGGGCGTTCGCTGCTGAGCGCGCCGAGCGCGAAGTACGAACTGTGGCTGGCGATGCGGGCGTTGGGCGATCTCTGAATCACCGCCCATCGCCTCACCGTTCGAACGGCAACCGCGCGGCGCCGTCACTGTGCAGTTCGTTCCTCGCCGCCCCCGCCGCCTGCGCCTACTGTCCTGGGTGACCGCAGGTCCGCGATCCGGCCCGGCCCGCCGGGCCGCCCGCGCCGCGGTCTCCAGGGCCTCCACCGATCCGGGGACGGACGCCGCGCGACCACGGGGGTGTCGCGTGGCGTCCGGCCCTGTCACCTTCCCCGGCCCGTCACGATCCCAGGATCGTGGTCAGGAACTCGCCCGTCCACGCCAGCAGTTCCCGCCCGACCAGCGGCTTTCCGCCGATACGGGCCGTCGCCGGGCGGGGCACCAGGACCTGCTGGGTGGCGGGCTTGACGATCGCGCGCTGGTAGAGCCGCTTGAGGCGCAGCTCCTGGGACTCGCGCAGCTCCACCGGCCCGAAGCGGACGTTGGAGCCCTGGAGGGTGATGTCGGAGACGCCGCAGGAACGGGCCAGCAGCCGCAGACCCGCGACCAGCAGCAGGTTCTCCACCGGCTCGGGCAGCGGCCCGTAGCGGTCGGTCAGCTCCTCGCGGACGGCGCGGATGTCGTCCTCACCGTTGGCCGAGGCGATGGCGCGGTACGCCTGGAGGCGCAGCCGCTCGCCCGGGGCGTAGTCGTGCGGGACGTGCGCGTCCACCGGAAGCTCGATCTTGACCTCCAGCGGCGCCTCCTCCACCTCGCCGCCGTCCGCCTCCAGCGTGGCCCGGTAGTCGGCGACGGCCTCGCCGACCATCCGTACGTACAGGTCGAAGCCGACGCCCGCGATGTGCCCCGACTGCTCGCCGCCGAGCAGATTGCCCGCGCCGCGGATCTCCAGGTCCTTCATCGCCACATACATACCGGCGCCCATCTCGGTGTGCTGGGCGATGGTGGCGAGCCGCTCGTGGGCGGTCTCGGTGAGCGGCTTCTCCGGCGGGTAGAGGAAGTACGCGTATCCGCGCTCGCGGCCCCGCCCGACGCGGCCGCGCAGCTGGTGCAGCTGGGAGAGGCCGAAGTTGTCGCCGCGCTCGACGATGAGCGTGTTGGCGTTGGAGATGTCGATGCCGGATTCGACGATCGTCGTGGAGACCAGGACGTCGAACTTCTTCTCCCAGAAGTCGACCACGACCTGTTCCAGGGCGCCTTCCGACATCTGGCCGTGGGCGGTGGCGATGCGCGCCTCGGGCACGATCTCGCGGAGCCGGGCCGCGGCCCGGTCGATGGACTCGACCCGGTTGTGGATGTAGAAGACCTGGCCCTCGCGCAGCAGTTCACGGCGGATGGCCGCGCCGATCTGCTTCTGCTCGTACGGCCCGACGAAGGTCAGCACCGGGTGGCGCTCCTCCGGCGGGGTGGTGATCGTGGACATCTCGCGGATGCCGGTGACCGCCATCTCCAGGGTGCGCGGGATGGGGGTGGCGGACATGGTCAGCACGTCCACATTGGCCCGGAGCTTCTTCAGCTGCTCCTTGTGCTCCACGCCGAAGCGCTGCTCCTCGTCGACGATGACCAGGCCCAGGTTCTTGAACTTGGTCTCGGAGGAGAACAGCCGGTGGGTGCCGATCACGACGTCGACCGAGCCCTCCCGCAGCCCCTCCAGGACGCCCTTCGCCTCGGTGTCGGTCTGGAACCGGGACAGCGCCTTGACCACGACCGGGAACTGCCCGTACCGCTCGGTGAAGGTGCCCATGTGCTGCTGGACGAGCAGCGTCGTCGGCACGAGGACCGCGACCTGCTTGCCGTCCTGGACCGCCTTGAAGGCGGCGCGCACCGCGATCTCCGTCTTGCCGTAGCCGACGTCGCCGCAGATCAGCCGGTCCATCGGGACCGACTTCTCCATGTCCTCCTTGACCTCGCCGATCGTGGTGAGCTGGTCGGGGGTCTCCGCGTACGGGAAGGCGTCCTCCAGCTCGCGCTGCCAGGGCGTATCGGGGCCGAAGGCATGGCCGGGGGCGGCCATACGGGCCGAGTACAGCTTGATCAGGTCGGCCGCGATCTCCTTGACGGCCTTCTTGGCGCGCGCCTTGGTCTTCGTCCAGTCGGCGCCGCCGAGCCGGTGCAGCGTGGGGGCCTCGCCGCCCACGTACTTGGTGATCTGCTCCAGCTGGTCGGTCGGGATGTAGAGCCGGTCGCCGGGCTGGCCGCGCTTGGCCGGGGCGTACTCGACGACCAGGTACTCGCGGGTCGCGCCCTGCACGGTGCGCTGCACCATCTCGATGTAGCGGCCCACGCCGTGCTGCTCGTGGACGATGAAGTCGCCCGCCTCCAGGGTGAGCGGGTCGATCGTCTTGCGGCGGCGCGCGGGCATCCGCGCGCCCTCCTTGCCCGCCGCCTTCTGCCCGGACAGATCCGTCTCGGTGAGCACGGCCAGCTTCAGGCCCGGGTCGACGAAGCCGTAGTCGATGGAGCCGCACGCCACGTGCACCACGGACGGCTTGATCTCGCCGAGGTCCGCGTCGAGCCGCGCCGCGATCCCCTCACCGCTCAGCACCTCGACGGTGCGGGAGGCCGGGCCGTGGCCCTCGGTCACGTACACCGCGCGCCAGCCCTCGGCGAGCCAGCCCTTGGTGTCGGCCAGCGCGCGGGCGGTGTCGCCGCGGTAGGTCTCGGGGGCGTGCATGCCGAGGGTGAGGGTGTCTTCGTCCAGCTCGGCGTCGGCCGCGAAGGGGCTCACCGACCACCACATCATGCCCAGCTCGCGGGCCCGGTCCCGGACGTCCGCCAGCCCCCACAGCGAGGCCGCGCCCACGTCGATCGGCGCCTCCCCGCCGCCGGCGGTGGCCGCCCACGACGCCTGCAGGAACTCCTGCGACGTGGCCACCAGGTCCGCCGACCGGGTCCGCACCCGCTCCGGGTCACAGACCACCGTCATGCTGCCCGCGGGCATCACGTCCAGCAGCAGCTCCATGTCGTCGACCAGCACCGGCGCCAGGGACTCCATGCCCTCGACCGCGATCCCCTCGGCGATCTTGCCCAGCAGCTCGCCCAGCTCCGGGTGGGCCTCGGCGAGGGCCGCCGCCCGCTCCCGCACGTCGTCGGTCAGCAGCAGCTCACGGCAGGGCGGCGCCCACAGCCCGTGCTCGGCGACCTCCAGGGACCGCTGGTCCGCGACCTTGAAGTAGCGGATCTCCTCGATGTCGTCGCCCCAGAACTCGATCCGCAGCGGATGCTCCTCCGTCGGCGGGAAGACATCCAGGATGCCGCCGCGCACGGCGAACTCGCCGCGCTTCTCCACCAGCTCCACCCGGGAGTACGCGGCGGCCGCGAGCCCGTCCACGACCTCCTCCAGATCGGCGCTCCGCCCGGCCCGCAGACTCACCGGCTCCAGCTCGCCCAGCCCCTTGACCTGCGGCTGCAGCACGGACCGCACCGGCGCCACCACCACCGACACCGGCCCCGCGGCCGGATCGTCGGGGCTCGGATGCGCGAGCCGGCGCAGCACCGCGAGCCTGCGGCCCACGGTGTCCGAACGCGGCGACAGCCGCTCATGCGGCAGCGTCTCCCACGACGGATACTCCACCACCCCGTCCGGCGGCAGCAGCGAGCGCAGCGCGGCCGCCAGATCCTCGGCCTCCCGGCCGGTGGCGGTCACCGCGAGCACGGGCCGCCCGGCGGAGCGTGCCAGCGCGGCGACGGCGAAGGGCCGGGCGGCGGGCGGCCCGACCAGATCCACATGGGGGCGGTTCCCGTCGGCGGCACCGCGCACCGCCTCGGCGAGCGCGGGGTCCCGTACGACGGCGTCGAGCAGACCGGTGAGGCTCATAAAGGGGTATTCCATCCCGGAGACGGACAACGCGAATCACCCGACACGTCACACGGGCCGGGGGTCTTCCAGAGTACGGCCCCGCGCCGACATCCTCCGCCGGGCGCGGTTTGTCCGGTCATACGGGGACGGGTGCCGACCCATCCGGTCACAGAGGCCAGGCGGTTACCTGGACGATGTACAAGCGTTCCTGCCTTACGACGGTCAGATACTGGAACATCCCGCCGGGCAGAACCTCCTCCTGCACACCGGGCGACTGCCCTCGGTAGGTGGTGCCGTCCAGGTAGAGAGCCGCCGCGGCGCGGACCAGTTCGTCCGCGCGCGCTTCGACCTGAGCGACGAAGGCGAGATTCGGCGAGTCGCCGATGACGTGATGGGCGTCTGGGTTGTACTCCCAGCCCCAGTCACTCATGGCCGATCTGCGCACGCGCAGCCTGCATGATCTCCCGGATCTCATCCATGGCGGCCTGCCACTTCGGATCCTCCTTGTCGAGCGTCTGAGCAGTGTGCTCGGCGGCATGCAGACGCCGGGCCACGTCGGGAAACCGCTCAACCTCGATCACGGTGGCCCACTTGAGCTGGAACATCGCGATCGGCCCGAAGCTGTTGGACTGCGTAGCCATGGTGAACACCGTGTCCCGCTCGGAGGTCATCTCCGCCAGGCGGGAGGGCGCGACCTGCGCCAGCGCGGCCCGCAGTGCCGGGAAGGTCTTATCGGGTCTGGGGATCAGCGCCCCGCCCTCGTGTACCGGCTGCGTGGTCATGTGTCCTCTGCCTCCAAGGTGCCGTGCTCACCGTACGACAAGCGGGAGTGCCACATGACCCGGATGCGTGGGAACGACGCCCCGCATCTGGCCCAACTCAGCGCGCGGCGCGGCACGCGCTGTGAACAGACTGATGCACATGGCAGAGCGAGAGCGGCGCGCCACCGGCGCCGAGACCAGCCGCAGGACGCGGGAACGGGAGCGCGAGCCCGGGCCCGGACCCGAGCAGGCGGCCGGGCATGCCTGCGAACGGCTCGCCGCGCTGATCACCCACCCCACCGAGGGGGTGTCCGCGGTGCGGCGGACCGAGGACGGCTGGCGGGTGAGCGTGGACGTGCTGGAGGTCTCCCGCATCCCCGACACCACGAGCCTGCTGGCCACCTATGAGGTGGACCTCGACCAGCGGGGCGAGCTGCGCGAGTACCGGAGGGTCCGCCGCTACCGGCGCGGTGCGGCCGACGACTGCTGAGAGGACCCGCCCGCATGTCCCCCACCACCTACACCGAGGAAGTCGTCTGCGTTCCGCGGGCGGGCACCCTGTACGACGTCATGGAGCTGATCCTCGACCGCGGCATGGTGATCGACGTGTTCGTCAGGGTCTCCCTGGTCGGCATCGAGATCCTGAAGATCGACGCCCGGGTCGTGGTCGCGAGCGTGGACACGTATCTGCGCTTCGCGGAGGCCTGCAACCGTGTGGACCTCGAACGCGACCGCACCAGCCGCACCGTGCCCGAGCTGTTCGGCGGGGGCGGCGGCACCGGAGCCGGATCCGTGGCCCAGGGCCTCGGCAAGCGGAAGGCCAAGAAGGCCGTCGGCGCCGTGGAGGAGAAGGTCAAGCAGGCCGTCGGCGGCGGCGAGGACGAGGACGAACCGGACGAGGAGTCCCGGCCCCGGCGCCGCCCCGGCGCCGCGCCCCGCACCCGCCGCCGCTCCGAGGAGGACTGACCCATGGCCGAGACCGCCGCGCCCCGCAGCGTGTACGTCTACGGCGTCGTCCACGCCCGCCGCGTCCTGCCGTCCGGCCGCACCGGCGTCGGCGCCCACCCCGCCCCGCTGCGTACGCTGCGCGCCGGTGAGCTGGCCGCCGTCGTCAGCGACGCCCCGGACGGGTTGCGCGCCAAGCGGCGCGACCTCCTCGCCCACCAGGAACTCGCGCTCGCCCTCGCGGCGGACGGGCCCGTGCTGCCCATGCGCTTCGGGATGGTCGCGCCCCACGAGGAGGTGGTGCGGCGCCAGCTGGAGTCCTCGCACGGCGACTGCCTCGCCGCCCTCCACCGGGTCGACGGCCGGGTCGAGATGAACCTCAAGGCGGTCCCCGCCCAGGGCGATCTGCGGTCGCTGGTGCGCGAGGACCCCGAGGTCGCCCGGCTGCGCGCGGCCGCCCGCCGCACCCCGGGCTACGAGACCAGCCTCCGGCTCGGCGAGGCCGTGGCCCGGGGGCTGACGCGCCGGGCCACGGCCACCGCGGCCGCGGTGCTGGCCGCGCTGTCGGAGGTGGCGGACGAGCGGGTCGCCGGGCCGGAGGTGCCGGGGTGCGTGCTCAACGCGTCCTTCCTCCTCGCCCGGGCCGAGATGCGGCGCTTCCGCACCGTGGTGGAGCGGCTGGCGGCCGAGCACGGCGGCCATGTCGAACTGCGGCTGACCGGGCCGCTGCCCTGCTACAGCTTCGTGGAGCCCGCATGGGCGTGCTGAGCGAGATCGCGCTCCTGCCGCTGGCTCCCGTACGGGGCGTGGTGTGGGTCGCGGAGTGCCTGCGGGACGCCGCGGAACGCGAGACGTGCCACCCGTCCGTCGTCCGGGCCAGGCTCGCCGCCCTCAACGAGGCCCTGGAGTCCGGCGCCATCGGCCCCGACGAATTCGACCGCGAAGAGGACCGACTGCTCGACCTGCTGGAACGAGGGACGACGCCCCGTGGCTGACCACCGCACCGACCCCGATCTGCTGTGCACCCCGCCCCCGACCACCGGCCCGCCCACGTCCGACCTCGCCGAGATCCTGGAACGCGTCCTGGACAAGGGCATCGTCATCGCCGGGGACATCAAGATCGACCTGCTGGACATCGAACTCCTCACCATCCGGCTGCGGCTGTTCGTCGCGTCCGTCGACACCGCCCGCAAGGCCGGGATCGACTGGTGGGAGACCGACCCCGCCCTGTCCTCCCGCGCCCGGCGGGACGCCCTCGCCGAGGAGAACGCGCGGCTGCGCGAGCAGTTGGACGCGTACGAATCCGGCGAGCTGACCGGAGCGGCCCCCGGAGGCGACGGCCGATGACCACCCTCACCTACGCCTACGCCGTATGCCGCCCGCACGAGGCCCTGCCCGGCACCGGCTCCCCCGTCCGCACCCTGACGGCAGGCCCCCTCACCGCCGTCGTCCAGGACGTACCGGCCGCCGACCACACCGAAGAGGCCCTGCGCCGACGCCTCTCCGACCGCGCCGAACTGGAACGCTGCGCCCGCGCCCACCACGAGGTGATCACCGCCGTCTCGTCGGTCACCGCGACCGTCCCCCTCCCGCTGGCCACCCTCTACCGGAGCGACGAGCGGGTCCGCGAGGCCCTGCGCGAGAGGGAGACGGCCTTCCTGACCGCCCTGGACCGACTCGCGGGGCGCGAAGAATGGGGCGTCAAGGTCTACGCCCCGGCCACTCCCCCGCCCGCCCGGGAAACCGTCGCGGCGGACACCGGCCGCGCCTACCTCGACCGCGTCCGCAACCGCCACCAGGGCCGCGAACAGCGCCAGAACGCCGCCCTCCGGGCCGCCGAGCGCGTGGACGCCGTCGTACGCGGCTTCGCCGTGGCCACCCGGCGGCTGCGCCCGCACGGCGTCGAGGTCACCGGCAAGGACCGCACCCACATCCTCAACGCGGCCTACCTCCTCGACACCGCCCGCACCCGCGAACTCCGCGCCGCCCTGACCTCGCTGCGCCGGGACGAGCCCGCGATCCAGATCGACCTGTCGGGCCCCTGGCCCCCGTACTCCTTCACCGACGCCTTCGCCGGCACCGGGGCCGCCCCATGACCACCGCCGCCTGGGGCACCGTCCCCGCCGAGGCCCACGGCCCGATCGGCGTGCCGCTCGTCGATCTCCTGGACCGGGTGCTCGCCACCGGGGTCGTCGTCAGCGGCGACCTCGTCATCGCCATCGCCGAGGTCCCCCTCATCCGGCTCTCCCTGCACGCCCTGCTGTCCTCCGTCAACGAACGCGTCCCCGCCCCCTGGACCGACGGCGGCCCGCTGTGACCGACACCCGCGTCGACCTCGACCCCGACGCGATGGGCCGCGACCTGGTCGCCCTCGTCCTGACCGTGGTCGAACTCCTCCGCCAGCTGATGGAACGCCAGGCCCTGCGCCGCATCGACGCGGGCGGCCTCACCGACGACCAGATCGACAGCATCGGCACCACCCTGATGCACCTGGACCGCCGGATGACCGAGCTGTGCGACCAGCACGGCCTCACCCTGGAAGACCTCAACCTCGACCTGGGCCCCCTCGGCACCCTGCTCCCCCGTGACTAGATCCCCTCAGTAGCTCACGGGCCCCACACAGATGGAGCGCCAGGCGGTGCCATCAGGTTCGTAATCGACGTCACTCTGGTCGAGGTCCACCTCGACACCCGCGGGTTCGAGTGCTTGGCGTATGCGCTGTTGGAAGGGCTCGCTGAGGAAGTTGTAGTGCAGGTCCAGCTTTTTGAGGTGGGTCAGCGGCTGGCCGCCGAGGAGCGCGGCGGCACCATCGTCGCTCAGGGTGCCCATGGACAGGTCGAGCACCTCGAGCCGGGCGACCACCGGGGCGGCGGCCACGGCGGCGGCGACCTCGTCCTGGATCTCGCTGTTGCGCAGGGCCAGCTGCCGCAGCCGGGGCATCCGGGCACCGGACAGGATCGGCTCCAGGTCGGCCACCTCACAGTCCCCACCGTCGTCCGAGCGGCCCAGCCACAGGTCGAGGTGGACCAGCGCGGGCAGTTCGCTCGCCCCCACACCGCGCACGACGTCACCCGGCAGACCACTGCTCTGCACGGTCAGCCTGCGCAGCGCGTCATGGCGCAGGGCGGGGAACTCCAGCTTCAAGGTCTCCCCCAGGCTGGTACCCCACCCCGCGCGCACGCCGAAATCCTCCAGTGCGGGGAAGCCGGCCAGCAGCGGTGTGACGTCGGTCTGGCTGATCCGGGAGAGCTTGCACTCCTCGTCCGTGATGTCCCCGAGGAACACCGACCGCAGGGCGGGCAGCCGGTCGCGCACGGCCAACAGCGCCTCGATGACCTCGGAGGGATCGGTGTCTTCCATGTCGTCCCAGTTGCCGACGATCAGAGCGCGGACCCGCCTGATGTCGACTTCGGCACAGAAGCGGCCGAAGGTCTCCACCCACAGCTCCTCGCATTCCCACCTCTTATAGCCGATCCGCCAGGCCACGGCGTCGGGTTCGGGCAGCACTGTTGTCTCGCCGGGCGCGGGAAACGTGAAGGCCGGGAGGCCGTACAGCTCCTCGAGGTGGTCGTCGCGGGTTCTCATACGGGCTGCTCCTGCCGTGCGGTGTGCCAGGGGGCGTTGTGTGCGCAGTTCTACTCGAAGGCCCTGGAACGCTGCGGCAGTGAGTGGGGGCAGAACCGCGCCACAGGCAACCAAGTGGCCCGGACCACGCATCTCTTCCTTTGCCGGCCCGTGACCTCGCCGGACACCGCTGCCCGCCCCCTGACATGGAGGACAACCTTGGCGCACGACGAACGCGACCACTCCGACGAGCACCCCCAGGCGCCGTGGTGGTGGGGCGTCGGCCCGATCGGGGCCGTCCTCCTCATCGTCACCGGGATCGCCTGGGCGCTGTGGGAGTTCCTGGGCTCCGGCGCCACGGACGACCCGGTGGCCGGCTACCAGGCCAGCAAAGTCGTCGCCATCGGGCTCGTGCTCCTCGGCGCAGCCGTCCTGGAACGCTTCCGCAGCCGTCGTTCGCGTGCGCACGAGGCAGAGGACCAGCGGCACCTCTAACCGTTCTCCACGACGAAGCGAGGGTGTTGACGTAGGAGGAAAGCGGGGTCAGAGGTTCAGGAGGCGTAGGTGAACACGCGGTCGAAGCGACGCGCGGCCAGGTCCTCGCGCTAAAGCACCCAGTGGACGGTGGCGCTTTTGTGGTTTCTGACGCCGCGCAGTTCCAGTCGGCGCTACCACCGCTCCAGGCAGCGCCAGCATGTCCGTCCGGAGCCGAACCCGAGCTCAGCGGCAGGAGCTGCCAGGCTGTGTCGTTGCAGAGAACGTAAAGGATGCCCTGGAGGCAGCTCCTGTCTTCCACCGGCCGTGGCCCCGGCAACCGTTCGGGTCATGACGGCAGCAGCGTTTCAATCACCGCCCACAAGCCGTCATCCACGATCCACGGTCGAGTACCCACACCATCACGAACGGCCGAATCGCCAGACCACGCTCGGCCAGGGCGGCTCGACATGTGTTACGAGCTCATAGGCGTCTACATCAATCGCAGGCCATGACGATCACCCCGGCCACACCTTTCTCCGGCGATCAGGTCACCTCGGCCGGGTCGAAGGCGACCGCACGCGGCGGCGCGAGCCACACCAGCCGCGCGATGACGCCGTCCAGCAGCGCGAAGTGCCGGATGGCGCGGTCGGGCGAGGGCAGGCTGAACCTTCGCCGCGCGTCGACGCTGGTGACGTCCGCGTGCCCGTCCTGGTACGCCACGCCCCACGCCGCGACCTCGGCGTCCCGCCAGCCGTCGTCCAGTGCGAATTCTTGGACGACGGCGAAGAGGCGGGGTGCGGTGTCGAGCACGAGCGAGCGCACCTCTTGGTCGAAATCGAACGGCTCAGGGGCAGTGTGGTCCGGCGATACGGTGCCCATGGAAGTCTCCCGTCAGGAAGTGGGGTTGGGCCGGGAACTCATGAGGCATCGGGGCAACACCCCGTTCCAGCAGGTGATTTACACGGTAGCCATTGTGTTGGACTACAGTCCATCACTCGACTTCTTCTCATTCCAACACCACCCAATCGGGTGAGGCACACGTACAAGGAGAGACGGCACGATGGCCCGGACCAAACTCCCGCCCACCGTGCGGCAACGCCGCCTCGGCGCGGAGTTGCGCCGCCTCCGCGAGAGCGCGGAGCTGTCAGCCACACAGGCCGGTGAGCTGTTCGGCGCCACCCAGTCGCGCATCAGCAACATCGAGGCAGGCGGCTATGCGGTGAGCGCCGACCGTGTACGGGCCCTCACCCACCTCTACGGGTGCACCGATGACGAGCTGATCGAAGCGCTCACCGGTATGACCGGCGGCCGTACCCGTGGCTGGTGGGAGGAGTACCGCGAGATCCTGCCCGCAGGAATGCTCGATCTTGCCGAGCTGGAGCACCACGCGACATACATGCGCAACGTCTCCGTCTTCCACATGCCCGGAGTGCTCCAGACCACGGAACACGCCCGCGCGTTGATCAGCGACGCCCTGCCCGCGCTGGCCCTGCACGAGGTGGAGCACCGCGTCTCCTTCCGGATCAAACGCCAAGCCGTGCTCTACGGGGACCAGCCGACGCCGCTCACGGCAGTCGTCCACGAGGCCGCGCTGCGCATGGGTTTCGGCGGCCCGGCAGTGGCTCAGGCCCAGCTCGATTACCTGATCAAGATGAGCGAGCGGGACAACATCACCCTGAAGGTGATTCCCTTCGGCACCGGGATCTTCCCCATCTCGGGGCAGGGCATCATCTATTTCGGTGGAGATGTCTCAGGTCTGGACACCGTCCAACTCGATGCGGACCATGGGTCCGAATTCCTGGACACTCGGCCTCAACTGGCCCACTATCGGGCGATCGTGGACCGGATGGAAGCATGCGCCCTCGCCCCGGCAGAGTCCCGCGACGCGATCCGGCGGATCGCACAGAACCTTTGAGCAAGGAGTCGGCATGTCCAACACCCACGACTGGTGCAAGTCCTCCTACAGCCCGAACGCGGCCAACTGCGTCTACGTACGCACCGACCGCGACGGCACGCTCCGCCTCCGCGAGAGCGACGCACCCGACACCATCCTCGCCACCGCCCCCGCCACCTTCGGCGCCTTCATACGCGCCGCCAAGGCAGGCGCCCTCGACCACCTCACCACGGCGGCGCAGCGCAGCCCGCGGGCGCGGTAGGGGGCGAGGTCGCGGCGCATCATCACCGAGCGCTTCCAAACCTTGGCCGTCCGGGAGTCGACGGTGACCTCCGGCGGCCCCGAGCCAGCGCCCAGAACGATGCCGCAACCCGGCGTAGAACCCCACCCCGCCGAGCGCGCGGCCGAGTCCACTGGTCAGCATGTGACCATTTCAGCTACGGGTCTGAGGGCGGCGTTCCCCCTCGACATGGCTCCCTGCGCTCGTCAGGATCGCGCTCGCGACAACATCGAAGAGGTGATCGGCGCGCGGCGCGAGCGAGGGTTGATCGCCGAGCCACGCGAGCGCCGCGATCAAGGCGAACAGATCGGTGCCGTCGATGTCCGTCCGCGCCGAACCCGCGGCCTGAGCGCGAGTGAGAAGCCGCGTGCCGGCCGCGCGCAGGGTGACGCACGAAGCGTGGAGTGCGGACTCGGTGTCCTCGATGGCGGCCGCCATCAGCACGGTCACGCCCCGGTACTCGGTTGTCCACCCGACGCAGTCGCGCAGCCACGAAACGAGAGCATCTTCGGGTGAGCTCGACGTTTCGAGCGCGTCCGCCTTCGCCGTCAGCTCCTCGAAGCTCGTGTGGAGCAAGGCCTCGAGCAGTGCCTCGCGCGTCGGGAAGTGACGGAGCAGCGTCGCGAGCCCTACGCCGGCCCTGCGTGCGATGTCACGCAGGGCCACATCGACGCCGTGCTCGGTGATGGCGGCGCCCGCGACGGCGAGTAGGTGATCCCGGTTCTTCCTGGCGTCGGCCCGCATCTGTCCCCCTTGACTATTCGGACCACTGGTCCATATATTCGGATCAGTGGTCCGGATACCCGGATCACTGATCCGAATAAGCGTATCCCGCAGCGCGGGCAGGAGAAAATGATGCCGACACACACGATGAGGGCGATCCGGCTGCACGAGTTCGGCGGCCCCGAGGTGCTGCGTTACGAGGAGGCGCCGGTCCCCG
>NZ_JBEYAL010000038.1:48142-88634 GCF_040631655.1 Streptomyces sp. NPDC019937 | reverse complement strand
ATCTCGCGGATCTGGCGGGCGTTCGCCCTGGCCCCGCACCGCACGCAGACGTTCAAGCTGTCCACGGACCCGCTGTTCATCGACAAGGTCCGCGATGTGGTCGGGCTCTACCTCGACCCGCCGGAGAAGGCCCTGGTCCTGTGTGTGGACGAGAAGTCGCAGATCCAGGCACTGGACCGCTCCCAGCCGGTGCTGCCGATGATGCCCGGCGTTCCCGAACGCCGCAGCCACGACTATGTCCGGGCCGGCACCACCACCTTGTTCGCCGCTTTGGAAGTGGCGACCGGGAAGGTCATCGGCTCTCTGCACCGCCGGCACCGCGCGGTGGAGTTCAAGAAGTTCCTGGCCAGGCTCGACAAGGAGGTTCCGGCGGGTCTCGGCGTGCACCTGATCCTGGACAACTACGCGACCCACAAGACGCCCGAGGTCAAGAAGTGGCTGCTGGCGCACCCGCGCTTCCACCTGCACTTCACGCCCACGAGTTCGTCCTGGCTGAACCTGGTCGAGCGGTGGTTCGCCGAACTTACGCAGAAGAAGCTCAAGCGCGGCGTCCACCGCTCCGTCCAGGCTCTCGAACGCGACATCCGGGCATGGCTGGCCGACTGGAACGAGCAGCCGCGACCGTTCGTCTGGACGAAGACAGCCGACGAGATCCTCGACAAAGTGGCCGCCTACTGCCACCGAATCTCCGACTCAGGTCACTAGGATTTCCCGTAACCGGCCGAGGTGAGGTTGGCCTGCACCGCGTTCTCGGTGGCGTCCGACGGATAGCCGGACGTCATCACGCCTTCGTAGAAGGTGCCGGCGGCGCCGTGGCTGTTGTCGCCGCCGATGCCGAGGATGATGGCACCTTCCTTCTTCATCGGGTTGTAGCCCGGGACGTTGGGGCGCGGTCCGTTGTAGAAGGTCGACAGACCGCCCGACTGTGCGTTGCCGCCACGGATGGACCAGTGGTTCGGCTCGCCCTTGACGATGGCGGTCAGGTATCGGTGACCGATGGTGGGGTCGCCCGCGTTGTAGCGCTGGTTCACCCCGGAGAACAGGCCGTTCTCGAGGTCGGCCATGATCCAGGGGCCGTTGCCGGCACCGTAGCCCCAGACCTTGTTGTTCCCGAAGTAGATGGCCTCCATGGTGCCGTTGCCGTTGTCACGGCTGTTGGTCTCGGCGTTGCCGTAGTCGAAGCAGCAGCCGCCGTTGTAGTGGGTGCCGTCGAGGATGGCGTACATCCCCTCCGGCTGGTCCCCTTTCGCGACGCCGTTGGTGGTGTTGTTGCGGTACCCGGTGCCAGGAGCCACGAAGACGCCGTAGGCCTTGTGGCCGCCGAGGGTGGTCGGCGCCGCTGTCGCGTTCGCGAGGTTGTCATATCCGCCCGGAGCCGGGCCGGGGAAGCCGCCGGGAGGCGCTTGGGTGAGGCGGTTGTTCCGGCCGGACTGGTCGTAGACGATGGTGATGAGGCAGCTCGTACCGGCGCAGAACGAATCCTGTGCGGCGGCGTTGGCGTATCCGCCCGGGCTCAGCACGCCGATGTCCCGCGTGGCGTTGTCGGAGGCGCGGCGCACCTGGTACAGCGGTCCGTTGTAGGCGCCGTACAGCGCGCGGGTCGTGCTGTGCGCCGCCACGCAGGGCGTGCCGCCGGAGGCGTAGATGTCACAGGGCAGCGAGGCCGCGGCCTGGGAGGCCGGGGCCGTGCCGGTGAGGACGCCGACGCCGAGCGCGACTGCCGCCGCTGTCGCCAGGAACGTGCGCCTCAAGGGGCGTAACGTCAGTCGAGTGGTCACGGATGAACTCCTCTACTGGATGAGGGAGGGATGAGACATGCCGTGCACCCCGAGGTACGCGATGGGCCGGGTACCACCGCCGCAGCCGTTGAGCCGTCCGCCGGATGGGACCGCCACCGCGCGGAAGACAGCCGGCCGGGCACACGCGAGGGCGCGTAGGACATTCGATGTGGGGCGGGCCGGACTCAGGGTGTGGACAGTTCGAACCGGGCGACCTTGACCGACCCGCCGAGTGCCTGGGTGGCGTAGTTGAAGATGGCGTACCGGTACCCCATGAAGAACCGCCAGTCGTTGCCCATGGTGAACGAGGGCCCGAGACGGATGAAGTTCACCCCGTCGGTGCTGTACGAGAAGGTACCCGGACGTCCCGCGCCCGGGCGGATGTCGGCGGTGGCGCGCAGCCATATGCGGCCGCTCGGGACGGTGGCGCTCGCCACTTCCGTGCCGGTGCCGGTGGTGTTCCAATTTCCGTCCATCGTCAGCCCGTTCACCATCGTCACCCGCGTCGCGCCGCCGTCGCGCTTCACCCCGATCCACGCGGAGGAGTCGCGCAGCAGCGCGAGCCCGGCCCGGTCGCCGTCGCGCATCGCGGAGTGGTCGAGCTGGACGGTGGCGGTGGAGGTGGGTCCCTGGATGCGGTGGGTGAGGGTGTTGCGGGCCCAGTACAGGTCGTTCGTGACGGTGGCGGTGCGCAGCGTCAGACCGTTGTCGACCGACCACTTGGTGGTGTCCGGGTTGTGGTTCCACTCCCATTTCGGCTTCAGGACCGTGCCGTCGAAGGTGTCGACGCCGGTCAGCGGAGTGACCTGGCGGGGCGGCGCGGGGACGACCGGGCTCGGATACGAGGCGCCCCAGGCGCCGTTCACCAGCTGTACGACGGGCCAGCCGTCGGAGGTCCAGCTGATCGGGGCCAGCACGGGGATCCGGCCGCCGGGGTAGGCGTCCACGAAGGCCATGTAGTACCAGGCACCGCCAGGGGTCTGTACGAGTCCGCCCTGGTGCGGCACCCCGCCGCCGGAGACCGGTCCGCCCAGGTTGAGCAGGACCTGCCGCATGGTGTACGGCCCGAAGGGGCCGCTGGTCGACTTCAGGATGTACTGGCCGTTCGCCGGGCGGGTGAGGAAGATGTAGTAGTTCCCGTTGATCTTGTAGAAGCGGGAGCCCTCCAGCGTCCCGACGCTCGACGGCGTGGTGAACACCTGCTGCGCACGGACCTGGCTGCGCCCGTCGGCGGAGAGCTGGGCCACGCTGATGGTGGTGTTCCCGTAGGCCACGTACAGGGTGTCGTCGCTGTCGACGAGCAGGCCCGCGTCGTAGTAGGCGTTGTTGATCGCGGTGAGCCTGCGCCACGGCCCTTCGACGGACGGAGCGGTGTAGATGTACGACGTACCGAATTCGATGCAACCGAGCCAGTAGAACGTGCGGTTGCGCGGGCGGTAGGCGAGGGACGACGCCCAGATGCCCTTGACGTAGGCGCGGGCGCCGCTCAGGTCGTACTTGGGGCCGAAGTCCAGGACGGGCACCGAATGCCCGGCGAACTCCCAGTTGACCAGGTCGTACGAGCGGAGGATGGGTGCACCCGGCGAGTAGTGCATGGTGGAGGCCGAGTAGTAGTACGTGTTGTCGACGCGGATGATGTCGATGTCCGCGAAGTCCTGCCAGATCACCGGATTCGCGTACGGGCCGACGGCTGTGAGGGTGGCCCCGGCGGGGCCGTGGGATGGGGCGGTGGCGCGGGCGGCGGAGACGGGCAGGGCGGCTCCCGCCACCAGCCCGGTGGCTGTTGCCAGTGCGGTGCGGCGACTGTGCTCGCGGTGGAGCCAGGACATCGAGGGTCGTTCTCCTTTGTGGTGGCCGGAGTGCCAGAGGAGCGATGACGTGCCGGCACGGTGGACGTGGTGTGGTTACGGCCTCGTACGAGAAGGCCCGGTGGTGTGCACGCGTTGCGGAAGTGGTCCTGGAGCGGCGGGGCGGCGGGCCGCTCCGGTGCACGGGTCCTCGGCTGGTCGCAGGTGCTCGCAGTGCCCCTGTTCCCTTGGGATCCCCCTTGGGACGCGGCGCGTTGACGCAGGGGACACATCGCACCGGATAACGTCTTTCAGCGCTGGTCTGTGCGGCCGACACAAACCTGTCCGTCTGATTGCTGTTCGGAATGGCGAACACTAATCGGCTGCCCGGACAAGCATGGATGATAGGCGGATAGCGAGAGACGTCAACACCTCTCGCGCCGGCGAACCGGCTGCAACCGGTGCAGCAGCCCGAAGCAGGTGCGGCCGAGCCCCTCGAAGTCGAGGCGGACCGTGGTCAGGGCGGGGTGATGCCTCCGGCTTCGCGGGCCGCACGCATCACCCGGCGGCCACGTCGTCGTTGCCGCACGGTACGGCGCTCACCGACCGATTCGCGACCAGCTCCCGCGCGGCGAGCGAGGCGGCCCCGTACGGACTGGTGTCGCTGGTGAGGACGGTCAGCGAGCGGGCTTCCTTGCCCGCGAGTTCGCGGGCCGCGCGGCCGGGCCGGAAGCCGAGCGCGTCGATGGCGTCCTCGACCCGGCGACGGGTGGCACCGGCGGCAGCGAACGGACGCCGTCTCACCACAGCCCCATGTGACGCGAGTGATGGCGAGGCAGACGTCGGGAAGGCGGCCGCCAGGCCTCCCACTATGGCGCGACCGGCCCGGAGAAGCCCGCGCCGCGATGGCTATTGTCCCTAGACCGGGCCGGGTCCTTGAGATCCGGCTTTGCGGCGCGGCGCGGCTGAACGGGGTGGTGTGGAGCGCATGTGGTCGCGCACCGGCGCCAGCAGGCCGGCGAGAGCCTTGACGTCATCGCGCGCAAGCGGCTGTTGAGGGGGCGCCGACCGGGCAAAACGAGCCGCCGCAGGACCGGTCGGATGTTGCATTCAATGCAATACATCCTGTTCGTGCTCGCTGCACACGACGGCGAACGCGGTCCGGCCGGGGCAGTCGGACGCCGGGTCGCGGGGCTTCCCCGACGGCTTCACGGCGTGATCGCAGGGGCTGTTGTCGGGCATTGTCGTGGCGAACCTCATGTCCCTTTCCCCCATGTCGTTTCAGCGGTGGGGCGGACGGTTCGGTCTGTGTGCAGTCGGTCGAGGCCGAGGTATCGGGTTCTGGAAACTGCGATACGTGATGGAGGTCACAGTCGAGGGCCGGCGCGTGATGACTCCGGTGGACGAGAGCCCGCCCCCCTTTCAGGGCTGGGGCGGCATCCACATGCGCCCGTCTCGACGCTGAGGCCTCGGGGGTACTCGTTCCTCGGTCGAGTGGACTGAGACCGGTACTCAAGCTGTGCTGTGGCCCCGGCTGGGACGTTGGGGCCCCAACGATCAGGAAGGCTCCTGATGTTCCGTAAGTTCCGCCGTGCATGCGGTGTTCTCGCCCTGGGCACCGCTTTGCTCGCAGCCGGAGCGGCTGTGCCCGCCACCGCGTTCTCCGCATCCGCAGCAGCCTCTGCGCCTTCCCGGACCCGCTCCTTGCCTCCTCAGCAGAGCGTCCCCGATCTGGATGCCGGGGGGCCGGAGAAGACGGTCGACTATCCGCCGGACGGGCAGCGGTACAGCCAGCCGAGTGCCATCAGCGTCCAGGCCCCGCCGTACACCCGCATCACGGGACTTGACCTGCGCTGCGAGGGCATGTCGTGCCCGGTCCAGATCGCTCCCGACGGCAGGTCCGCCACGGGGCAGAGCTCGGCCAGCACGTGGGACTTCCGCTACCCCTTCACCGTCCACCTCGTCGCCGACAGCGATGCGCCACTGGCCGGGGGAACCTTCACTGGCAGCTTCACCCTGAACGGAGTGACCCAGCCGCTCACCGTGAACATCAAGCCCGGCATCCAGGGCATCATCGCGGGCAACCTCAAGAACACCAGCCCCCCGGGCGGAGGCGTACGAGTCCTCGCGGTCGACCCAGGCAGCAACACCCAGGCCGCCGGTCTCCAGCCCGGTGATCTCATCATCGACGTTGCAGGCACACTCACTCCCACGGTGAACGACCTGGACAACGTCCTGCGTGGCAAGCGGTCGGGCGCCACCTACCCTGTGACCGTCAAGCGTGCTGGTTCGCTCCTAACCCTCCAGATCCCGCTCGATCCGGAGCCGTAAGCGGCCCCGGCCTCATGCCGGTTGCGGCTCGGTTCAGGGCGGTCAGCCGCCGAGGGGCAGCGGGTGAGCACCTGCTGCCCCCGTGCGCGAGCGGGCTGGTGACCTCGGCGATGGCGTCCGGGATTTCCGCCTCGCCGACCCAGGCCCGTCGAACACGCACCGGTAGGGGCCGTAGCGGTCGAGGAGCATGCCGTGCGGCACCTCATGGACGGGGTCGCTGGTGGTGCAGTGCCAGACGATGTCGTCCGCGGCGTCGTCGGTGGGGGAGGCGATCAGCTGGAACTCGGCAGTGTTCGGGGTGCGTCAACGATCCGGCCAAGGCACTCTGTGCGAAAGCCGGTCGAGGCAACAGCGAAGGACTTCCCTTTCGGGCAGTATCAGGGTGTGAACAGCGCGAAGAAGGACGTTCTGGATGCGGTCGGGCCCCGTCTGCGGGAGCTGCGTCACCGGCGGGGGATCACGCTGGCTGAGCTTGGCCAGCGGACCGGAATCAGCGAGAGCACGCTGTCCCGTCTGGAGGGCGGCAGTCGCAAGCCGACTTTGGAGCTGCTGCTGCCACTCGCCGAGGTGTACGCGGTGCCCCTCGACCATCTCGTGGGCGCGCCCCGTACGGGAGACCCGCGCATTCACCTGCGCCCGGTGACCCGGGGAGGGATGACGTTGGTGCCGCTGAGCGATCCTGGCGGCGCCCAAGCTTATAAGCTTCTCATTTCACCCACGTCCCAGAGCGAGCCGGAGCTGCAGACTCACGACGGTTTTGAGTGGCTCTATGTGCTCGCCGGACGGCTCAGGCTACTGCTGGGCGAGCAGAGCCTGAGCCTCAAGCCGGGCGAGGCCGCGGAGTTCGACACGCACGTGCCGCACTGGATTGGCGCCGACGGCGACCAGGCCGTTGAACTTCTCATCCTGCTTGGACGCCAGGGAGAACGGGCCCACCTCCGGGTCCGCGCCACCTGACCCGGTCGCGGTAAGGGCTCAGTTCCCGCCGGGGAGGGAGCCCAGTCCGTGCGCACGGCTGCCCTGCACCCGCCGCGACGCCTCGGCCTCCATCGCCCCGCTGAACACTTCACCGTCCTTCGCCGCACGGGCGGCGGCTTCCGCGTCGGCCTTCAGCAGGTCCATGTGGATCGCGGCGGCCGCGGTGGTGCCGGCTGCTGCCGCGGCGGGAACCCCGGCCAGTACATCGCTGACGTTCCCCGCGGCCCACACGCCCTGCACTCCGGTGAACCCGGAGGCGTCCACCTGGAGCTGCTCCCCCAGGCCCATGGGGTGTTCCTGCATCGTCGCGCCCAGCTCGCGCAGGAAACCCGCGCGCGCGAGGAACCGGGGGGCGACCACCAGTTGCTGGACCGGCACCACCTTTCCCGATGCCAGCCGCACGCCCGCCAGCTGGTCCTGGCTGTCGACCTCGAGCCCGGTGGCCTCACCGTCGACCACGCCGACACCGAGAGCGGCCAACTGCTCCCACTGTTCGTCGGTCAGTTCCGTCGCGGTGTGCAGGAACAGCGTGACGTCCTTGGACATCTGACGGAACAACAGTGCCTGGTGGAAGTTGCCGAGCACCCCGATGACCTTGTCCCGGACTTCCCAGCCGTGGCAGTACACGCAGTGCAGCACGTCCCGCCCCCACCGTTCGGCCAGCCCCGGCACGTCCGGCAGCACATCGACCAAACCAGTGGTCACCAGCACTCTGCGCGTCCGTACGCGCTGCCCGCCCTCGGTAACGACCCGGAAAGCCGCGCCGTCCCGGGAGATCCGCGCGACCTGTCCCGAAACGACACGACCGCCGTACGAAGCGACCTCCTCGCGCCCGAGCCGCAGCAGCTCCAGAGGAGAGATGCCCTCGCGGCCGAGCACACCATGGGCGCCGGCAGCCGGAGCGTTGCGGGGCTCACCCTTGTCGATCACCAGAACCGACCGGCGTACCCGGGCCAGGTTCAACGCCCCGGAAAGGCCGGCGGTCCCACCCCCGACCACCACGACGTCCCAGGTCTGTTCACCATCTCGTATCAACTCGAACTCGCTCATGCCATCAGCGTGCGATGGCGCCACGGATGCCGCAAAGGTTCATGCTGTTCTGGCAAGACGCGCTGGCTCTCGCCGCCGGGGATGGCTCGCCGATCGGCCGACGGCCCCGGACCACGCCGAGCATCTTGCCAGTCCAGCAAGAGGATTCGTCGCCTGCGGATACGTGTGTGCAAGCTGCGTCCAGATGGTCCCGGCCCCCAACTGAAAGCCGGTATCTCCAGGACTCGGTCGTGTTCCCGCATTCGTTGGGAATTCCTCCGGATCGAGCGGCATGTCGGTAGTTGAAATACTTGAGGAAGCAGCAGATGGACAATCGCCACGTCGTGATCATTCCGATCGAGATCGATGAGGAGAAGGAAGCCTCTTATCTCGCCGCATGGCAAGATGCTGCGGAGGTGATGGCGGCGCAGCCCGGTTTCATTCGGACGTACATGTTCCGCACGATCGCTCCGGGGAGTAAATTCCCTCTCGTCAACGTGGCGGAATGGGAGTCCACCGGTCACTGGGAAGAGGCGATGAATGTCTGCCCGATGATGGGACAGCAGATAGCCGTCGTCCATGCCTCGAACTACGAGGCGATCCGGACGGTCCTGCCCACGCAGAGCCTGAGTTCCGGCGACGGTCGCATGCCCGCTGACCTGTCTCCTGTTGAGGCGCGTCGCCGCGCCGAGGACGGGCAACTCACACTGGTCGATGTCCGTGAAGACGATGAATGGGCAGCGCGTCACCCGGCCGGCGCCGTCCACGCCGCGCTCAGCACATTGCCGGCGTCGCTGTCGGATCTGCCTGACGGCCCACTGGCCTTCGTCTGCCGCACAGGCAACCGCAGCGCGCAGGGCGGCGTGCAGGCGATCCGCGCGGGCCGGTCTTCCGTCTACAGCGTGGCCGGCGGCCTTGAGGCGTGGGCAGCAGCGGGGCTGCCGGTCGTCCTTCCCGGGAGCGAAAGCGCCGAGAACAACGGCGATCGCGTCGCAGATGCGGTGCGCGAGGGCTGACGAAAGCAAAACCGGCAGATAACCGTCGCATACGTCCGCCGGCATGAGGCCGGCCGGATGCGCCGTCCGCCCGCAGTCTTCGGAAAATTCGCTACCGCCATTCCGGACGGTGACCGTTTGCGCAATGGCCCAGGTAATGAGAACCGCGGATATCGCGAGCGGTTCGGAGTGGCGCAACGGTTCCGGAGCTGCGGCGGCGGCTTCCCGAAACGGAATTACCCGGGTACGCCAGCCCGGGGAGGAGTCACGCCATGTTTTTTGTCGACACCCTGGAGTTCGAGGGGCTGGGCAACCGTAGCTATCTGGCAGGGGGTCGGAGAGCTGCGGTCGTGGTCGATCCGCCGCGGGACGTCGATCAGGTGATCCCCCTCGCCGCGCGGCGAGGGGTGCGCATCGCCTACGTGGCGGAGACGCACGTGCACAACGACTACGTCACCGGCGGGCTGGAACTGGCCCGCCTCACCGGCGCCCGCTACCTCGTCCCGGTCGGGGCCCGCGTCTCCTTCCCTCGCGTTCCTATCGCGGACGGGGACGTGTCCGAGGTGGACGAGTACCTGGTGCTGCGCGCGATAGCCACCCCGGGCCACACCCCGCACCACACCTCGTACGTCCTGGAGGAGGAGGGAAGCCCGGTGGCTGCTTTCACGGGCGGCTCGCTGCTGATCGGCTCCGTGGGACGACCGGACCTGGTGGACCCGCGGCTGACCGAGCAACTGGCCCGTGCCCAGCACGCCTCCGTCCACCGGTTGGCGGCGACGCTCGACGACGAGGTGCCGGTGCTGCCCACGCACGGTTTCGGCAGCTTCTGCTCCTCCTCTCAGGCCGAGGGCGATGCGAGCACGATCGGCCAGGAACGCGCCGGCAACGACGCTTTCACCCTGGATGTCGACGACTTCGTGAAGCGGGTCCTGGCCGGGCTGGAGGACGTGCCCGCCTACTACACGCACATGGGGCCGGCCAACGCCGCCGGCCCCGCGCCCGTCGACCTGACCCCGCCCGAGACCGCCGACGCCGCACAGATCGCCGAGCGGCTGGAGGCGGGCGAGTGGGTGGCGGACCTGCGCAACCGGGTCGCCTTCGCCGACGGCCATGTGGCCGGATCGCTCAACTTCGAGGGCAGCGGAAAGCTGGCTACCCACCTGGCCTGGCTGATCCCGTGGGGCAAGCCGGTCACCCTGCTCGGCGACACCCCGGCGCAGATCGCCGACGCGCAGCGGGAGCTGACCCGGGTCGGCATCGACCGTCCGGCCGCCGCCGCCACCGGGGATCCAGCCACCTGGGTCCGTCAGGGAGAACGGCTCGCCTTCTTCCCCCGCGCCGGCTTCGCCGGCCTCGCCGATGCACACATGCGCGGCGAGGACATGGTGGTGCTGGATGTGCGACGGGACTCCGAACGCGTGAACGGCTTCATCGAGGACTCCGTGCACATTCCGCTCCACGAACTGCGCGGCCGGGTCGGCGACGTGCCGGACGGCACGGTGTGGGTGCACTGCGCCGGCGGCATGCGCGCGGCGATCGCCGCATCCCTCCTGGACGCGGCCGGACGACAGGTCGTCGCCATCGATGACAGCTTCGAGGCGGCCGCCGACGCGGGCCTGAGCCTCACCCGGTCATGAATCCCTTGCTCCACCCGCACAGAAGGCACGTGATGTTCCTCTACCGCCAGGCTCTTGGCTGCCTCGGCCCCGTACAGGCCCACCCCCGGGTCACCGGGACCGGAATGCCGTCGGCCGACGACAGCGGACACAGTGGGCGAATAGCGTGACCGCCCTGATCCTGGCCCTGATTGCAGGAGCCGTCGTCGGCCTGGTGCTCGGCGCCCTCGGCGGCGGCAGCAGCGTCCTGGCGGTGCCCGCCCTGATCTACCTGCTCGGCTTCACCCCCGCCTCAGCCACCACCGCCAGCCTGATCATCGTCACCGCCACGTCTCCGACCGCCCTGTACGCGCACGCCCGGGCCGGGCGGGTGCGGTGGAAGGCCGGAGCGGCATTGGCAGCCGCCGGGATTCTTCCGGCGGCTGTCGCTGGGGCCGCCTCCGCCCACGTGCCTCAAGCCGTCCTCACCCTCGCCTTCGCCGCCATAGCCGCCCTCTCCGCCAGCAAAATGCTCCGGCCCGCTGCCACCGCCCGCCCCAAAGACGGCGGTGTACGGCCGGGGAAGGCAGCCGGGGCCGGTGCCGCACTCGGCACGCTGACCGGACTGCTCGGTGTGGGCGGCGGCTTTCTCGCCGTCCCCGCCCTGGTCACCGTCCTGGCCTTCGAGATGGAGGCCGCAGTCGGCACCAGCCTGCTGGTCATCACGGCCAACTCGCCGGCTTCCCTGGCCACTCGCTCCGGCGCCGCCGCCTCGCTCGACTGGGCGCTGATCGGCCCGTTCATCGGAACCGCGATCCTGGGCGCCTGGGACGGCAAGCGCATAGCCGCGAAGGTCTCCGCGCCCCACTTGCAGCGCATCTTCGCCGTGGTCCTGCTGGCCGTGGCCGCCTTCATGCTCGCCGACGCCGTGACGTGACAGCAGCCCAGACCGGCGACAACTTTTCCAGGCGGGCCCGCATCCGCCCGGTATCCCCGGCCGCCAACCCGCCTTCCTCTCCGGTTGGCCTCCTGCGTGACGAACTTCTCGGCACCGGATCTCGCCGCCCCAGGCCGTTCGGACCGGCGGTAGTCGGAGTACGACCGAGATGCGGGTCATAGGGGGCAATGCGTTGATCTTGAAGCCCTGGGAGCCCTTCTGCCTGGGCTCGTGAGGCTATTTGCTGTGGCCGTGTAGTGGATCGTCTGGGTGCCAAGGTGCGCCGGACCGCGGGCGAAGGGCGTCGGCGGTTAGCTGTAGTGCGTACACCGACTGTTTCGGTTCCGGGGACGGGGCAGAGGGAGGCGTGGCCGGTCACGTGGCACCAGGCGGGCAGGTCGAGCGGGGCGGCACCGCTCGGTGGCGATGACGTGGACGACGGTGCCCGGCTCGGCGTTGTGGATCTGTTTGTGCAGACGGAGCAGGAGGCTGATGCAGAGCAGGCCGGTGCCATCGACGATGATGTCCGCCCTCGGCACGGATGCCGCGGTCACCGGGAAGGGTCTGGGTGACGCGCCACAGCCAGGCGGGGCACGAGATCCTCGCCTGGCTCGCAGCACACGACCTGGAGGTCGGGGACTGGCTCAGTGACGCGTGACCTACTGCTGTCCCGGAAGCGGCTGCCAACCCGTACGCGGGGCCCTGCAATCCGGGGGCGCGCGTACGGGTTCCTGCCGTTTGGCACCCAGGATTCCTGGAACCCGCGTGCCTTCCGTTGCGGGAGCCGAAAGAGTGTCCACACGCGATTTGTCGGACCATGGCCTCATTTTCGGGCTACCGTCGGACACGCCGTGTGGCCCGCGATCAGCCCGAGGAGCAATCCTGTGTCATCGCCCTGTGACCCCCAGTACGCTCCCGCCGGCGACGTGGGTGCTGCGCTCATGGTGATCGACTCCCGGCTCAAAGCCATCTACGACGGCAAGGCCGAGACCGACCCCGAACAGCAGCAGCTGAGCGACCAATTCGCCGCGTCACTCGGCCCCGACGAGGCCAAGGACATGCTGGACGGTGCATGCACGCTCATCTACATGTTCATGCAGTGGCTGCGGATGGCCTACGAGGACCACGACAGGGACGTCATCGAGTACGTCGTGCCCAGCTTCGTGGCCTCGATGCGCATGATGCGCAAGAGCATCTGTCCCGAGGTCATCCCCACCATGACCGGCCTGGTCGTCGCGGCCGGCACCGGCCTGAGCCCCAACCTGTGGCGCAAGCAGTTCGGCGACTGGACCGAGGACGAGATGAATCCCCTGGAAGCCACGGCCTTGCTGCTCGCGGAGCACATCAACAGGATCACTGACGACCGTGACTTCGCCACCCGCATGATCGGCGAAGCCTTGTCCAGCTCTCCAGAGGCGTAGAGGTGAGGTGGCCGAAGGCCGGCTACCAGAGGCTGAGCGGTCGGCCTTCTGTCCCGACGCGCTCGGTGGGCAACGCCGCGGCGAGCCGGTGGGGTTGCGGATACTGGGGCGTATGACGATCGGGCCGGGCAGGGCGAGCTGCCGGGTTGTTCCGCCGAGGAAGGGGAACGACCCGCTGCCGCCGCTGAAAAGCACCGGCTCTTCCCGCCGAAGCGCCGGCCTCGTCGAGGCGCACCGCGCCCGGACGGCATGAGCGATGACGAGCCCATGCCCGATCGGATCGGGCCCGGAGAGGCCAGCACTGGGGCCTTTGGTGAGATGAACCAGCGCCGCTGGTGGCAGCGCTGCTGTGATTGCCCGTGGCAGTCCCACTGGGCGACTCACGGCTCCATCCGCGGCAGGCTGTTGCGGCGTTGTCGGCGCGGGGCCTCGGACGCGCCCCGGCGACTCGGACACCGTCCCCCGTACGAGTGACGTGGTGAGCACGGCCGTCGCGTTGTCCACCCCGCCCCTACTGTCCTGCCGAGGCCGACGTGGGAACGGCCCCGTAGCCGCCCGGAGGAACCATGCTCGTGACCACCCCCTCGTACGCCGATGGCGGAACCTCCGACGGGCTCGCGGCGATCCCTCCGGCACGCTCTGCGGGTCCCGCACCGGGCGGACGGCTCGGAGCGGCGGCCCGTGACCGCGCGGACAGCCTCGGCATCGCCGATGTCCCCTGGACCTCGGCCGCGGAGGACGGGGAACTCGTGTACCGGTTCGGAGCGGCGTTGCGCCGGCGGCGGGAGACATCGGTCGGGTATCCGGTCAATCTCGATCTCGACTACCGCGAGTTCGGCGGTCTGCTGGACGTCTTGTGGAACACCGTGGGAGACCCCGGGCCCGGCGATCCGTCACGGCCCGACCGCCAGCCGTTCGAGCGCCACGTGGTGCGCTTCCTCTGCCGTCTGGCGGGAGGTGATCCGGCCCGTACGTACGGCTATGTCACCAGTGGCGGGACCGAGGGCAACCTCTTCGGCGCGCACGTCGGCCGGCAACGCCTTCCGCAGGCGCCTCTCTACCACAGTGCGGCGGCACACCACACGGTCGCCAGGGCCGCCGCGTTGCTGCGTATGGAGGCGGTTGCCGTTCCCACGCGGCGGGACGGGAGCATGGACGTGCGGGCGCTGCGGGACGCCTGCGCGCGGCGTGCCGGGCGGGGAGCGGTCGTGGTCGCCACCATCGGCACCACGATGCTCGGAGCCATCGATGACCTGCCCGCGGTGCGCGCGGCGACCGCGCCCGCGGGGGAGTGCCATCTGCACGTCGACGGGGCGCTGGGCGCCCTCGTGGCCGCCTTCGCCCCCAACCCGCCCGCATGGGGCTTCGACGCGGGCGCCGACACCCTCACCATCAGCGGGCACAAACTGATCGGCGTGCCCATGCCCTGCGGTGTCGTCCTGGCCCGCGACCATCTGGTGCCGTCCCCCGGTACGGCGGGCGAGTACCTCGGCGCCAGTGACGCCACCCTCGCCTGCTCGCGCAACGCGCTCGCGGCCGTGTTCCTGTGGTACGCCCTCCGACGGCTGGGGCGCGATGGGCTCGCGGCCCGCGTCGCCCGCTGCCTGTCCGTCGCCGCCTACGCCGAACGCCGTATCGCCGCTCTCGGCAGGCGCAGCCTGCGCAACCCCGCCTCGCTCACCGTGGTCTTCGACCGGCCGGCTCCCCACGTGTGCCGCCGGTGGCATCTGGCCGTCGAGGGACACCTGGCACACCTCGTCGCCATGCCCCACGTCACCCATGAGACCGTCGACCGCCTCCTCGACGACCTGGCGTGAACGGCCGGGCGAAGACACGGTCAGCGCGAGCAGCAACCTGAGTTGCGCGGCTTCAGCAAAGGCGCAGCGTGCGCCCCGGCCGGATCTCGGGTGGGTCGTTTCTGTGCGTGCTGCGGTGTGCAACCGGGCGGGGCCGGTGTCGAGGCCCGGCCCCGGCTGCGTGGGAAGGGAGTCCGGCAGGGGACCTGGGTTTGGATGACGCCGTGCCGGTTTCCGCTGGTCGGCGTGGCGGCACGTGGGTCCGCTGCGGTCGGCGACGAGGTGGTGCCGCTGCCCGTACGGTCGTGGTCGACCGGCGGGAGCAAGGCGGTGCACGCCGGCGCACTTTGCGTGGGCACGAGCGCCCCAAGGGGCGCCCGCACGCTCTGCCGGTGGCCACGGGCGGCGGAAATGATGAGCGCACCGCACATGAACCAGGCGATCCGCACCCCTGTCCTCGGTCAGGTGGACATGCGGCGGAAGGAGCCCATGGTGTTGCTTCTCATCTCCCCGGACAGCGTCGAGGAGGCCCTCGTCTGTGCGAAGGCCGCGGAGCACCTCGACATCGTCGACGTCAAGAAGCCCGACGAGGGCTCGCTCGGCGCCAACTTCCCCTGGGTCATCAGAGAGATCCGCGACGCGGTCCCGGCGGACAAACCGGTGTCGGCCACCGTGGGAGACGTCCCGTACAAGCCCGGCACGGTGGCCCAGGCCGCGCTCGGCGCGGTCGTCTCCGGCGCCACGTACATCAAGGTCGGCCTTTACGGGTGTACGACGCCCGATCAGGGCATCGAGGTCATGCGCGCGGTCGTCCGGGCGGTGAAGGACCACCGCCCCGACGCGCTCGTCGTCGCCTCCGGTTACGCCGACGCCCACCGCGTCGGCTGCGTCAACCCGCTCGCCGTGCCCGACATCGCCGCCCGCTCCGGCGCCGACGCGGCCATGCTCGACACCGCCATCAAGGACGGGACGCGGCTGTTCGACCACGTTCCGCCGGACGTCTGTGCCGAGTTCGTCCGGCTGGCCCACGCGTCCGGTCTGCTCGCCGCCCTCGCGGGCAGTGTCAAACAGACCGACCTCGGTCCGCTGACCCGCATCGGCACGGACATCGTGGGCGTGCGCGGAGCGGTCTGCGAGGGCGGCGACCGCAACGCCGGAAGGATTCAGCCGCATCTGGTGGCCGCCTTCCGGGCGGAGATGGACCGGCAAGCACGGGAGCACGCGGCCGGCGCCCCGGCCGTGAACTGACCAGCGGCATGCCGACATCTGAGCCCGACCGCGTCCCCGGACGCCGGGCCGCGTGTTTCGCCGTCGTCGACCCGGCCACTGGGGAGACCTTCGACGAAGCCCCCGACCAGCAGCCGGACGAGTTGGACGCCGTGGTCGACCGGGCCCACCGGGCCTGGCACGACTGGCGTGCCGACCCCGCCGCGCGCGCCACCGCATTGCGCGGGGCGGCCGATGCCGTGGAGACGGCCGGCGACGACCTCGCCAGGTTGCTCACCCGGGAACAGGGCAAGCCCTTGGCCGAGTCGTACGCGGAGATCGCCCGTACGGCGGCCCGCCTGCGCTACTTCGCCGGCCTGGCCCCCAGAACCCGGCAGATCACCGATGGCCGTCCCGTGCACAGCGAGATCCGCTGGAGGCCCCTCGGACCCGTCGCCGCGATCGTGCCGTGGAACTTTCCCCTCCAGCTCGCGGCGGCGAAGTTGGCGCCCGCGCTCGCGGCGGGCAACACCATGGTCCTCAAACCGTCCCCGTTCACCCCCTTCGCCACCCGGCTGCTCGGCGCCGTCCTCGCCACCGCCCTGCCCGAGGACGTGCTGACCGTCGTCACCGGCCGCGAACCCCTCGGCGCCCGCCTCGCCTCCCACCCGGGCATCCGCCACGTCACCTTCACCGGCTCGGTGCCCACCGGGCGCGCCGTCGCCGAAGCGGCGGCGGCCTCGCTCGCCCGGGTCACCCTGGAACTGGGTGGCAACGACGCCGCCGTCCTGCTGGACGACGTCGAGGTGGACGGAATCGCGGACCGGCTGTTCTGGGCCGCGTTCCGCAACTGCGGGCAGGTCTGTATGGCGGTCAAACGCGTCTACGCCCCGGTCCGGCTCCACGCCGAGGTCGTCGAAGCCCTCGCCCAGCGCGCCAAGTCCGTCGCCGTCGGAGCCGGCCTCGACCCGAACACCCGGCTGGGCCCCGTCAACAATGCCCCCCAACTGGCCCGGGTCGAGCAGGTCGTGAAGCAGGCCCTGGCCGATGGAGCCCGGGCGGCGGCCGGTGGCCACCGGCTGGACGGGCCGGGCTACTTCTTCGCTCCCACCATCCTCACCGACGTCCCGCCCGGCAGCCCGGTGGTGACCGAGGAGCAATTCGGACCGGTCCTGCCGGTGCTGCCGTACCGGAGCCTCGACGAAGCCGTCGACGCGGCCAACGGCACCGGTTTCGGACTGGGCGGCTCGGTATGGGGCACCGATCTCGACCGGGCCGGGGCGGTGGCCGACCGGCTCGAATGCGGCACGGCCTGGATCAACCACCATGCCGAACTGTCCCTTGCCCAGCCCTTCGCGGGCGTCAAGAACAGCGGTGTCGGCGTCGCGGGCGGACCGTGGGGGCTCTACGGCAACCTCCGGCCCTTCGTCGTCCACCGTCCGCAGGAGGCATGACCATGAGGTTCCAGGCGGCCGTACTGCGCTCGTACGACGACCCGTTCGCGGTCGAGGAGGTGACCTTGTGCACGGAACCCGCCGACGGCGAGATCCTGGTCGAGATCGCGGGCTGCGGGATGTGCAGGACCGATCTCGCGGTCCGGCGATCGGCCGGCCGCAGCCCGCTGCCGGCGGTGCTCGGCCACGAGGGGGCCGGGGTCGTAGTGCGGACGGGCGGCGGCCCGGACACCGCGATCGGCGTCGGCGACCACGTCGTGCTGAGCTTCGACTCCTGCGGGCACTGCCGCAACTGCCGCGGCGCGGCCCCCGCCTACTGCGACTCCTTCACCTCCCTGAACCTCTTCGGCGGACGCAAGGAGGACGCGCCGTGGCTCACCGACGCGACCGGGGAAGCGCTGGCCCCCCGGTGGTTCGGCCAGTCCTCGTTCGCCGAGTATGCGCTCGTCCCGGCCCGCAACGCCGTCCGGGTCGACCCCGCCCTGCCCGTCGAACTGCTCGGGCCGCTCGGCTGCGGCTTCCTCACCGGCGCCGGAGCCGTGCTGCACGCCTTCGGCGCCGGCCCCGGTGACACCCTCGTGGTCTTCGGCGCGGGAGCGGTGGGCCTGGCCGCGGTGATGGCGGCCACCGCCGCCGGGGCGCCGACCGTGGCTGTCGACCGGCATCCCGGGCGGCTGGCCCTGGCCGAACGGTTCGGCGCGATCCCGCTGCTCGCCGGAACGACTGGACTGCCCGACCAGATCCGGCGGCTGACTGACGGTGGCGCGCAGTACGCGCTGGACACCACGGCCTCGTCCCCGCTCATCAACGATGCCCTCCGGGCACTGCGCCCCACCGGCAGCCTCGGCCTGGTGGCACGGCTCCACACCGCACTGCCGCTCGAACCGGGCACTCTGGACCGAGGCCGCACCATCCGCCACATCTGCGAAGGGGATGCCGTACCCGCACTGCTGATACCCCGGCTGATCGGGCTGTGGCAGGCCGGACGCTTCCCCTTCGACCAGCTGATCCGCACCTACCCGCTGGCCGACATCAACCAGGCCGAACGCGACTGCGACGCGGGCCGCGTGGTCAAACCCGTCCTGCTTCCGGAGGGAAGAAGCCGATGAGCGAGGCATGCAGCACCGCGGACGCACCGCATACGACAAGCAGGCACCTCACGATCCCCCATTCCGCCAACGGAGGAAACATGGTCGGCACGGCGCCCCGGCAGACGGACGTGGAAGGCGTGGACGCGGGCGTGGGTCTGACCGCCCTCCTGGTCGCCGCGGCACGGGCGATCGAGACCCACCGCTACGACAGCCTGGCCAGGGACGTCTACGCGGAACACTTCGTGCGCGCCGCCCCGGCGTGCGCGGACTGGCCGGTGCGCATCGAGCAGGCCCCGGACGGGGACGGCAACCCGCTGTGGGGGCGGTTCGCCCGTTACTTCGGCCTGCGGACCAGGGTCCTCGACGACTTCCTCCTCCGATCGGTCGGTACGGGCGCCCGCCAAGTGGTGCTGCTGGGCGCGGGGTTGGACACCCGCGCCTTCCGGCTGGAGTGGCCGTCCGGCTGCGTGGTCCACGAGATCGACAGGGCGGGCGTGCTGGCGTTCAAGCACCGAGTGCTCACGGACCTGTCGGCCACCCCGAAGGTGAAGCGCGTCCCCGTGCCGGTCGACCTGCGCGCAGACTGGGTCACCGCGCTGACCACCGCCGGCTTCGACCCGGACGCACCGAGCGTCTGGCTGGCCGAGGGACTGCTCTTCTACCTGCCGGGCCCCACCGAGACGTACCTCATCGACACGGTGGACCGGCTGACCACCGGAGGCAGCGCACTGGCCTTCGAGGCGAAGCTGGAGAAGGACCTGCTGGAGTACCGCGACAGCGCGATCTACACGGCCACGCGAGAACAGATCGGCATCGACCTGCTCCACCTCTTCGACAAGGGGCCACGCCCCGACTCCGCCGGCGACCTGACGGCCAAGGGCTGGTCCACCTCGGTGCACACCCCCTTCGACTTCACCCACCGGCACGGACGCGGCCCCCTCCCCGAGCCGAACGACGCGCTGGAGGGCAACCGCTGGGTGTTCGCGCACAAGCCCCGGACATGACGTCCGCAGCGCCCGCGACGATGTCGGCACGGCCGCCTCGACGGGCTGCCCGACGAGCCCAAGGCCCGGGGTGTCGCGCACCATCACCGGGAGGGTGACGCGGCCCCGACGTGCTCAGGCTCGTGCCTTCCGGCACCGGAGACCTTCGTGGAACTCGGGGGTCGGGTGAGATCGCGGATCGTCGTTGGGGCGGACGGTCCGGGTTGCGGATACTGGGGCGTATGCGTATCGACTTCGATCCTGAGACCGTCGGCCGGAACCCCTTCTACAAGCTGCTGACCTCGGTCGTCGTGCCCCGGCCGATCGCTTGGGTGTCCACCATCAACCCGGACACGCTGGCACCGAACCTCGCCCCGCATTCCTTCTTCACCGTCGCCTGCGTCTCACCGCCCGTCGTGCAGTTCACCTCCGTCGGGCGGAAGGACTCGCTGCGCAATGTGGAGGAGACCGGGGAGTTCGTGGTGAACCTCGCGTCGGAGCGGATGTTCGAGACGATCAATGGGACGGCGACGGACTTTCCACGGGGGGTGAGCGAGTTCGAGGCGGTGGGGGTGGCGCGGGAGGACAGTGTGCGGGTGAGGCCGCCGCGGGTGGCCGAGTCGCCGGTGGCGTTGGAGTGCGAGCTGCACAGCACGGTGCTGCTGGGGGACTCGACCGTGGTGTTCGGGCGGGTGGTGCATGCCGCCGTCGATGCCGGGGTGATGGTCGACGGGCATCCGGAGGTGGGCAGGCTGCGGCCGCTGGCGCGGTTGGGGAAGAACGAGTGGGGGACGGTCGGCGAGGTGCTGGAGATCGAGCGGGTCCGGTACGCGGACTGGGCGGGGGAGAAGGGGGCGGGGGAGGGCGCGTCGTGATCGATGTGGTGGCGTTCGACGTCGGCTCCACCCTGGTGCGGGAGGACCGCTACTGGGCCTCGTGGGCCGACTGGCTCGGGGTGCCCCGGCATACGCTGTCCGCCCTGGTGGGGGCCGTGGTCGCGCAGGGGCGGGAGGACGGAGACGCGATCCGGCTGGCCAGGCCGGGGGTGGATGTCGCCGCGGAGCGGCGGGCGTGGGATGCGGCGGGGCGCCGGGAGTGGCTGGAGGAGCGCGATCTGTATCCGGACGTGCGGCCCGCGCTCGGGGCGCTGCGTGCGCTGGGGGTGCGGGTCGTGGTGGCCGGGAACCAGCCGGTGCGCACGGGGGAGCTGCTGCGCGGGCTGGAGCTGCCGGTGGACGCCGTCGCGACGTCCGGGGAGTGGGGGGTGGCCAAGCCCGATGCGGGGTTCTTCGAGCGGGTCGTGGAGCTGGGCGGGGCCCCGCCGGACCGGACGGTGTACGTGGGCGACCATCCGGCGTTCGACATCCGGGCGGCGCGGGCCGCGGGGCTGCGGGCCGCGCATGTCCGCCGGGGGCCCTGGGGCCATCTGTGGGCTGCCGGTGATGATGCGGCGCGGGCGGACTGGCGGGTTTCGGGGCTGGGGGAGCTGGTCGAGGCCCTCCGCGACGGGAGGGGATGAGGCACGGCTCAGGGGGGAGGTCGTACGGAGTGTGATGTATTCACACCCCGTGTGATGAGAGTGCTTGCATATATCTATCACACACCCTCCCGCTGCGCGCCGCGTGGCGGTTGACTCTTCGCATACCGCTCAGGGGGCGCCAGACCTGAGCGAAGGGGCCGCCGGACCTCCTCCCTCCTCGGCCGGCGGCCCATCTCTCCTTCTCACGTGCTGCGCGTGGTGGAGGTCAGCCCGCCGACTCGGCCGCGTGGGCGCTCAGCACGCCCATGCCGATCAGGGCGAACAGTGCCAGGCCCAGCAGGATCCGGTAGATCACGAACGGCATGAAGCTCTTGCTGGAGATGAATTTCATGAACCAGGCGATGACGGCATAACCGACGACGAAGGCGATGACGGTCGCGAAGATCGTCGGACCCCACTCGGTGTGCCCCTCGGACGCGTCCTTCAGCTCGAAGACCCCGGAGGCCAGCACGGCCGGGACGGCGAGGAGGAAGGAGTAGCGGGCCGCGGCCTCGCGGGTGTAGCCCATGAGCAGACCACCGCTGATGGTCGCGCCGGACCGGGAGACACCGGGGACGAGCGCCATCGCCTGGCATATGCCGTAGATGAGTCCGTCCCGGACGCTCAGCTCCTGCAGCGACTTGCGCTGCTTGGCGACGCGGTGCTTGCCGCCCGTCTCATCGCGCGCGGCCCGCCGGTCCGCGTAGCCGAGCACGATGCCCATGACGATGAGGGTGGTGGCGATGAGCCGCAGATCGCGGAACGGGCCCTCGATCGCGTCCTGCAGGGTGAGGCCGAGCACGCCGATCGGGATCGATCCGACGATCACCAGCCAGCCCATCTGGGCATCGTGGTCGCCGCGCCACTCCTTGTTGAACAGGGAGCGGAACCAGGCGCTGACGATCCGGGCTATGTCCTTGCGGAAGTAGATGAGCACCGCCAGCTCGGTGCCTATCTGGGTGATCGCGGTGAAGGCTGGGCCAGGGTCGCTCCAGCCCGCGAAGGCGGCCGTGAGGCGCAGATGGGCGCTGGAGGAGATCGGAAGAAACTCGGTCAGCCCCTGGACCAGCCCGAGGATGAAAGATTCAAACCACGACATTGCGTCTACGCTATCCAAAGGCTGATCATGCGCTGTTCCGGGGTATGCCGGGACAAGCGGGGCGGCCGAGGGGAAGGCCGGCCGCCGGGGACCGGCAACCGGTTGTGGTGGCAGCGTAGCGTCCCCGGGCGGACGGCCTGCCAAGGGCCCGGCCCGAAGGCCGGTTTACCCATATGGACAGGGGTACTCGGCGGTCTTTCGGAGTGTGTTCGGAATGCGATCACCGAACGCCGCCCAGCAGCCGCCGAGGAGCCACATGACCACCACCGGGCCGGACGCGCCACGGCCATCCCGGGACGGGGACGCCGCGATCGTCACCACCAAGGTTCCGGCGCGGCTGGACCGGCTCCCCTGGTCCGGCTGGCACTGGATGGTCGTCATCGGCCTGGGCACCGTATGGATCCTGGACGGCCTGGAAGTGACGGTCGTCGGCAACATCGCCAGCCGCCTCTCCGAGCCCGGCAGCGGGCTGCCCATCACCGACGCCCAGGTGACGGGCATGGCGGCGGCGCTCTATGTCGCCGGGGCCTGCACCGGGGCGCTGGTCTTCGGCTGGCTCACCGACCGGTACGGCCGCAAGAAACTCTTCCTCGTCACGCTCGGCGTCTACCTCGCCGCCACCGCGCTGACCGCCGTGTCCTTCTCCGTCTGGTGGTTCTTCCTCTTCCGCTTCCTCACCGGCTTCGGCATCGGCGGGGAGTACGCGGCCATCAACTCCGCGATCGACGAGCTGATTCCCAGCCGCTACCGGGGCCGCGTCGACATCGTCATCAACGGGAGCTTCTGGCTCGGCGCCGTGGGCGGTGCCCTGTTGTCCGTCCTGATGCTCAACACCCGCTTCTTCCCGGCGGACATCGGCTGGCGGCTCACCTTCGCGCTCGGCGTCGTCCTCGGGCTCGTGATCCTCCTGGTGCGCCGCCATGTCCCCGAAAGCCCGCGCTGGATGTTCATCCACGGCCGGTCGGAGGGCGCCGAGGAGCTGGTCCGGGAGGTCGAGCGGCGGGTCGAGGAGGAACGGGGCGTCACGCTGCCCGAACCGTCCGAGGACATCACCATCAGGACCCGGAAGAGCACCGGGTTCGTGGACATCGCCCGTACGCTCTTCCGCAAGTACCCCAAGCGCGCCGTGCTGGGCCTGGCCCTCTTCATCGGGCAGGCGTTTCTGTACAACGCCATCACCTTCGGCTTCGGTTCGATCCTGGTGACGTTCTTCGGGGTGCCCAGCGGCGACACCGGCTACTACTTCGCCGTCATCGCCGCCGGCAACTTCATCGGGCCGCTGCTGCTCTCCCGGCTCTTCGACACTCTCGGGCGGAGGACGATGATCGCGGGGACGTATGTCCTCTCCGGTGCGCTGCTGTTCGTCACCGCCTGGATGTTCGGCCGGGGCTGGCTCAACGCGGCGACCATGACGGGCTGCTGGTGCGTGGTCCTCTTCTTCGCCTCGGCGGGCGCGAGTTCCGCGTATCTGACGGCCAGCGAGGTCTTCCCGATGGAGACGCGCGCCCTGGCCATCGCCTTCTTCTACGCCATCGGCACGGCGGCCGGCGGGATCAGCGGCCCGCTGATCTTCGCCGAGCTGACGCGGAGCGGGGTCGTCGGGGACACGGTCCTGGCCTTCTGCATCGGGGCGTCGCTGATGGTCGTGGCCGGGGTGGTGGCAGCCTTCCTGGCCGTACCGGCGGAACAGCGCCCGCTGGAGGACGTCGCCGAGCCGCTGTCCGCGCGCGCCGCGGCGAAACCGCACTGAGCCGTCCCTGAGCGGTACGGGCCGCCCCGTCCCGCTCTCAGGCGCCCCGTAGCCTGCCGCGCTTGCGCCAGGCCATGACGAGCCCGGCGAGGGCGGGTACGGCGATACAGGTCAGCGCGATCAGGAAGACGGGCGAGGTGGGCGTGGCCGCGTGGCCGCCCGCCACCACGTACGCCGCCGTGTTCGGCACACAGCCGAGCCCTGTCGCCAGCAGGAACGCGGGCCAGCCCATCCGCGAGATCGCCGCGCAGTAGTTCGCGGCGGCGAACGGTACGCCCGGGAAGAGCCGGATCGCCAGCATGGAGCGGAAACCGTGCCGGCTCAGCTGCCGGTCGGCCGCGCCCAGCCAGCGGCCCCGCAGCAGCGGGCGCAGCGCGTCCTGCCCCAGCAGTCTGCCCAGGCCGAAGGAGATCCCGGCGCCGAGCACCGTACCGGCGACGGCCGCGGCGAGACCGGCCTGGGCGCCGAGCAGCACACCGGCCGCCAGGTTCAGCAGCGGCCTGGGCATCAGCGCGGCGGTGCACAGCCCGTACGCGGCCGCGAACAGCACCACGGCCGCCGCCCCCGACAGCTGGGGCGGCCAGCCGTCGGCCAGCAGCCGCTGCGGCTGCCACACCCACACCGCGGTCGCGGAACCGGCCAGCAGCGCGACGAGCAGCCCCAGCCGTGACCACGGCGAGAACAGCACGGCGCGGGTGCGGCGCACGGCCGTTTTCGGGGAGGGGGCGGCGACATCGAGCATCGGGGGAGCGTAACCGACCGGGCCGGGGGAACGCTGTGATGTCGTTCGCTCGTCGGCTGGTTGTCGCCCCGTTGATACATGGGCCGGTCCGGACGACCGCCTCCCGGGCGCCAGGGGTTCACCGGTATCACACCGGCCCCGGGCGCCCCGAAAACCATTCGACGGGGACCGAACGGTACGCAATGATCACGGCATGTTCCGGTATGCCTTCCTCGTGATGCCGTCCGCGGTCGCGGACGCGCCGAAGGCTGCCGCCCTCTTCTCCGACGCCCTCTTCGACGGCGCCCGAAGCTGACCCTCCTCGGACCACTCCGACGGACCCCGCCAGGGGAGGGTCGGCCGGGCACCGGGGTCCGCGCTTCCCTTGTCGTTCCGAGGAGGAACAGCCCGCATGTCCGCCACGTCCAAGCTGCCCAAGGTGTCCAAGCCGGCCTACGTGCGCACCAAGCCGCATCTGAACATCGGCACCATGGGGCACGTCGACCACGGCAAGACCACGCTCACCGCCGCCATCACCAAGGTCCTCAGCGAGCGCGGCCCCGGCGGCACCTATGTGCCGTTCGACCGCATCGACCGGGCGCCGGAGGAGGCCGCGCGCGGCATCACCATCAACATCGCGCACGTCGAGTACGAGACCGACACCCGGCACTACGCGCACGTCGACATGCCCGGCCACGCCGACTTCATCAAGAACATGGTGACCGGCGCGGCCCAGCTCGACGGCGCCATCCTCGTCGTCTCGGCGCTCGACGGCGTCATGCCGCAGACCGCCGAACACGTGCTGCTCGCCCGCCAGGTGGGGGTCGACCACATCGTCGTCGCCCTCAACAAGGCCGACGCGGGCGACCCCGAACTCACCGACCTGGTCGAGCTGGAGGTGCGCGAGCTGCTGTCCACGCACGGCTACCCCGGCGAGGCCACGCCCGTGGTACGGGTCTCCGGGCTGCGCGCGCTGGAGGGCGACCCGCGCTGGAGCGGTGCGATCGAGGCGCTGCTCGACGCCGTCGACATCTACGTACCCACCCCGGTGCGCTACACCGACGCCCCGTTCCTGCTGCCGGTGGAGAACACGCTGACCATCACCGGCCGTGGCACCGTGGTCACCGGCGCCGTCGAGCGTGGCACGGTGCGCGTCGGCGACCGCGTCGAGGTGCTGGGCGCGGACGTGACGACGGTCGTCACCGGCGTCGAGACCTTCGGCAAACCCATGGAGTCCGCCGAGGCGGGCGACAGCGTGGCGCTGCTGCTGCGCGGGGTGGCCCGGGACGCGGTGCGCCGCGGCCAGGTGGTCGCGGCGCCCGGCAGCGTCGTGCCCCGGCGGCGCTTCACCGCGCGCGTGTACGTGCTGTCGGCGGCCGAGGGCGGCCGCCGCACCCCCGTGGTCACCGGCTACCGGCCGCAGTTCTACCTGCGTACGGCCGATGTGGCCGGCGAGGTGGACCTCGGGGCCGCCGGGGTGGCCCGCCCCGGCGACACCGTCACCCTGACGGTGGAGCTGGGCCGCGCGGTGCCGCTGGAGCCGGGGCTCGGCTTCGCGATCCGCGAGGGCGGCCGCACGGTGGGCGCGGGCACGGTCCTCACCGTGCCCGACCAGCCGTAGGGCCCGTGCTCCCGCCCGCCCGGCCCCGCCGGGGAGAGCGGGAGCCGTGACCTGCCGGGGAACGGCACAATGGGACGGTGAACGAGCCGATACCCGTGACCCGGGCCGTGGACCACGGCACCGCCAAGCTGATGCCGGACCTGGACCGCCCGCGCGCCTGGCTGCTCACGGTGGACGGCGCACCCCAGTCGTACGTCGACCTGGACGACCCCGGTCACCTGGAGTTCGAGTACGCGCGCCGGCTCGCCCATGTCCTCGACGGGACCGGCGGGCCCGGCGCGCCGCTGGACGCCCTGCACCTGGGCGGCGGGGCGCTGACCCTGCCCCGCTATCTGGCCGCCACCCGGCCCGGCTCCCGGCAGCAGGTGATCGAGGCCGACGGCGGACTGCTGGAACTGGTCGCCGAGCGGCTGCCGCTGCCGCCGGGCGGCGCGGGCATCACGGTGCGCCGGGCGGACGCCCGCGCCGCGCTGGAGGCCGCGCCGCAGGCGTCCGCCGATGTCATCGTGGCCGATGTGTTCGGCGGCTCCCGGGTGCCCGCGCATCTGACCTCCGTCGCGTACGCGCGCGCCGCGGCCCGGGTGCTGCGCCCCGGCGGCGTCTACGCGGCCAACCTCGCCGACAGCGCGCCGTTCACCTTCCTCCGCTCCCAGCTGGCCACGTTCCGCGCCGTGTTCGCGCACCTGTGCCTGATCGCGGAGCCCGCGGTGCTGCGCGGCCGCCGGTTCGGGAACGCGGTGCTGGTGGCCTCGCAGGGCGAACTGCCGGTCGGGGTGCTGGCGCGGCGTACCGCGGCCGACGCGTTTCCGGCGCGGGTGGAGCACGGGGCGGCGCTGGATCGGTTCACGGGCGACGCGGTGCCGGTGCGGGACGAGGACGCGGTGCCCTCGCCCGAGCCGCCGGGCGGGGCGTTCAGCGTCGGGTGACGGCAGGGGCCACGTCCGCAGCGGCCGGCCGGGGGTGCCGTAGGGCACGTGAGGAGCGCCCCTCAGAGCTTTTCCGGCGCCGCCGTCCGTTCGGTGGCGGGCATTCCCTCGGCGACCGGGGCCGGTTGGCGGCGCGGCAGCCGCCGTACGTCCGGTACGCACAGCACCGCCAGGGTCAGCAGCAGGATCAGCGTCGAGCAGCCCCACAGCGCGGCGGACCGCCCGAAGGCGCTCTCGGCGGGGCCCGCGAGGGCGGTGGCGAGGGGGACCAGGGCCATGGAGCCGATCGCGTCGTACGCCGCCACCCGGGACAGCTTGTCCTCGGGGATCTCCTGGTGCAGGGCGGTCATCCAGGACACCCCGAACACCTCGACCGACGCTCCGGCGACGAACATCACCGCCCACAGCGCTGGTACGGACAGCGGGACGGCGAGCGCGGCCGACGGCAGGGCGAGGGGCAGCACGCACAGGATGCCCGGGAGCAGCAGGCGGCGCGGTCTCCAGCGGGTCATCGTCAGCCCGCCGACGACGGTGCCCACGCCGAACGCCGCGAGCGCGAACCCCCAGGGCCGCGCCCCGCCCAGCTGCTCCTCGGAGACCAGCGGCCCGTACACCGCCTCGGCCGCGGCCACCACGGCGTTGACGACCGAGAACTGCAGCACGATGGTCCACAGCCAGGGCCGCCCCGTGAACTCCCGCCAGCCCTCGCGCAGATCGCGCAGCATGCCGCCGTCGGATGCGCGCGGTGCGATGTGGCTGACGTCGAGCAGGGTGCGCAGCGCCCCGGCGGCGGCGAAGGCGGCGGCGTCGACGGCCAGCACCCAGCCCGGGCCGGCGACCGCCACCAGGGCGCCGCCCAGCGCGGCACCGCCGATCTGCGCGCCGTTGATGCCCATCCGGAACAACGCGAAGGCGCGGGCGGACTGTTCGGCGGTGACGCTGGAGAGCAGCATGCCCTCGGCGGCGGGGCTGAAGAACGCCTGCCCGGTGCCGCTGAGCGCGGCGAGCACGGCCATCTGCCACAGCCGCGCCTCGCCGGTGAGCACGAGCACCGCGAAGACGCCCTGCGAGGCGCAGTTGAGGGCGTTGGCCGCGACCATCACCCGGTGCCGCGGCAGCCGGTCCGCCAACGCGCCGCCGATCAGCAGGAAGGCGACGAGCGGGACGGTACGGGCCGCGGCGACCAGCCCGACGTCGCCGCCGTCCCCGCCCGCGTCCAGCACCGCGAACGCCGCCGCGATGAGGGCCCCGGAGTTTCCGAGGCCCGTCACCATCGCGGCGGCGGTCAGCAGGGTGTAGTTGCGGCCCGCCCAGGCGGGGCGGTGCGGTCGGGGACGCGGGGCCGGGGGAGTGGTCACGCAGCCGAACTATCCCGGGGGCGGGCCCCGGCGTTCAACCCCATTCCGGCCGCGTCGATCAGGAGCCCTCGGACTTCACCGGACGCAGCGTGCTCATGATCTTCTTGATGGTGGCGTCCGGGACCTCGTCCTTGACGCCCTTGGCGGAGTAGAGCACCCAGGTCGCGAAGTCGCCGTTGACGTCCGTGTAGGTGACGGTGACCGCCTTGCCGTCCGTGACGCACTTGTCGGTCTTCTTGACGCCGGTGACCGTGGCCGTGGAGGTGTAGCCCTTGAGCCCGTGCGCGCTCTTGAACGGCTTGGCGTCGGTGACCTTGCGGGTGCCGGTCTCCTTCTGGTCGAAGGCGGCGAACACCCAGTTCTCGGCCTCGATCTTGGCGGCGGAGGCCTCGGTCTTGGCGCCCTGCGCGCCCTTGGTGCCGACCCCGGCGATGCCGCTGGTCTCCTCCTCGCCGTCCTTGCCCTTGACCGTGCAGGCGTTTTCCTTGTACTTGGCCGGGGCGGACATGATGACGAGCGGGTTGCCCTTCTCGTCCTCGAAGCCGATGCTCAGGTCCGGCTTCTTCACCGTCCAGTTCGCGGGCACGTCGAAGGCGTCGTGCCGCTTGGGGCTGACGACCGTCTGCCAGCCGGATATCACCGGCTTCATCTCGGGCGCGTCACCGCCCGCGCGCGGGTTGTCCTCGCCGCCCGCGGAGGGGTCCTCGGCCGGGGCGGAGGAGGCGGCGGAGGACGCGGGGGCGGCGGGCTTCCCGCCGTCCTTCGCCTGGTCGTCCTTGTCGTCGCCCTGGTTCAGGACGACGACGCCGGTGATCACGGCCGCCGCGACGACGGCCACCGCGGCGACGATCGCGATGGTCGCCGTGCGCTTCTTCCGCGGCGGCTGCGGGGGCTGTGGTGGCCCGGCCGGTCCGGACGGCGTGTTCCAGCCGTGTGCGGGCTGGTTCTGCGGTGGCCCGTAGCCCGGCTGCGGTCCCGGCTGTCCCGGCCGGCCCGGCGGCTGGCCGGGGTAGCCCGGCTGTGGCTGCTGATACGGATTCGGCTGCTGGTAGCCCGGTTGCTGGTACGGATTGGGCTGTTGATACCCCGGTTGCTGATAGGGGTTCTGATCCTGCGGATTGTGCTCGCCCCCGGGCGGCTGCTGTCCTGGCCACATGGCCGATAACGATAGAGGGGGCCGCCGGGAGCGGCTACGGCCGCCCCGTTCCCGAATGAGCTACTGGATGGTAACTTCCGGGGCATGTCAGAGACACTGCCATCCATCGGCGACATGCTCGCGGCCACCGTGCCCATGGTGCGCACCCTGAACCTGGAGTTCATCGAGGCGTCGGCCGAACGCGCCGTGGTGCGCCTGCCCGACCAGCCCGATCTGCACAACCACGTCGGCGGACCGCACGCGGGGGCGATGTTCACCCTGGCCGAATCCGCCTCCGGCGCGGTCGTGCTCGCCGCCTTCGGCGACCAGCTCCGGCGCGCCGTACCGCTCGCCGTGCGCGCCGAGATCGAGTACAAGAAGCTCGCCAAGGGGCCGGTCACCGCCACCGCCCGGCTCGGCCGGCCGGCGGCCGAGGTGGTGGCCGGACTCGACGCGGGCGAGCGCCCCGAATTCCCCGTACGGATCGAGATCACGCGCGAGGACGGAGCGGTCACCGGGGAGATGTCCGTCACCTGGACCCTGCGGCCGCAGGACTGAGCGGCGGCTTCCCTCCCCGCACGGACCGCTCGTACGGGGGCACCTCCCCCTCGTACGGGGCTCTCCGGCGCGCCGATGTGGCCGGGACCACGCATCGTGGAATGTGGCGGACGCGCCGATTGAGTACGCTTCCCGAAGTGCGCTCGATCGGGCGTGCGCCGACCATGGATCGGCATACGGGAGGGATCCGGCGTTGCACATCGAGGAATGGCTCGCGACCGTACCCGCGATCAGTGTGTATCTGCTCGTCGGCCTGGTCATCGGCCTCGAAAGCCTGGGCATCCCGCTCCCCGGAGAGATCATCCTCGTCACCGCCTCGCTGCTGGCGGCGTCGCAGGACCACATCAACCCGTACATCCTCGGGGCCTGCGCCATCGCGGGTGCGGTGATCGGCGACTCCATCGGCTATCTCATCGGCCGCAGGGGCGGCAAGCCCCTGCTCGCCTGGCTGGGCCGTAAATTCCCCAAGCACTTCGGCGCCGATCATGTGGCGTCCGCCGAGCGGTCCTTCCAGAAGTGGGGCATGTGGGCGGTCTTCGTGGGCCGCTTCATCGCGCTGCTGCGCATCTTCGCGGGCCCCCTCGCCGGGGTGCTGCGCATGCCGTACTGGAAGTTCGCCATCGCCAACGTGCTCGGCGGCATCGTCTGGGCGGGCGGCACCACCGCGGTCATCTACTCCGTCGGGAAGGTCGCCGAGGACTGGCTCAAGCGCTTCTCCTACCTCGGGCTCGTGGCCGCGCTGTGCTTCGGCCTCGGCTCGATGCTGGTGATGAAGTGGCGTACGAAGAAGGTGCGGGAGAAGGCTCGGCGGCGGGCCGCCGAGCAGCCGGTCGCGGCCGGCGGTTCCGGGGCCGGAGCGGAGGCGGCCGAGCCGGAGCCCGTCCCGGCCGCCGAGTAGCCGCTCGGCGTCACCCCGCCTCGATGGCCCGCTCCTCCGTCGCCGCGCGGTGGTGGCGGGCCAGCTCCACGTAGCCCTCGGCGTTCAGCCGGACGTGCTCCCGCTCCTCCTCGGTCAGCTCGCGCCTGACCTTCGCCGGAACGCCAGCGACCAGCGAGCCCGGCGGCACCCGCATCCCCTGCGGCACCAGCGCCTGGGCGGCGATCAGCGAGCCCGCGCCGATGTGCGCGCCGTTCAGCACCGTGGCGCCCATGCCGACCAGGACGTCGTCCTCGACGGTGCAGCCGTGCAGCACCGCGTTGTGGCCCACCGTGACCCGCTCGCCGACGGTGGCCGGGAAGCCGGGGTCGGCGTGCACGGTGCAGTTGTCCTGGATGTTGCTGTGCGCGCCCACACTGATCGACTCGGCGTCGCCGCGCAGCACGGCGTGGTACCAGACGCTCGCCCCCGCGGCCACCGACACATCGCCGATCACCACGGAGGTCGGGGCGGTGAACGCCTCCGGATCGACCTTCGGCTCCTTGCCGCCCACTCCCGCGATCAGCGCCCGCTCCGCCACTGCCGTCTCCTTCGGTCCGCGATTCCTGCCGTTCCCGGCACGTTAGCCCGTCGTCAGCAGCACCGTGCCGACCAGGGCGAGCCCGGCGCCGGTCGCCTGCACCGCGCGCAGCCGCTCGCCCAGCAGCCCGCGGGCGGCGAGCGCGGTCACCACCGGGTACAGCGAGGCGAGCACGGCGGCGATGGTGACCGGCCCGTGGTGGGCGGCCAGGTTGTAGGTGCCGTTGGCGGCGACGTCGGCCAGGCCCACGAAGGCGAGCGCGGGCAGGGTCGCCGCGACGACGCGCAGGCCGCCCTCGGGCAGCGCGCGGGTGCCGCGCCGTACGGAGACCAGCAGCGCGGTGCCGCCGACCACCACGTTGCACACCCGCTGCACGAACAGCGCGAGGAAGAGCCCGGTCAGGGTGGAGGACGCCTCGGCGATCAGCGCCATCACCGATCCGAAGCCCAGCGCGGCGACCAGGGTGAGCAGCAGGGTCTGCCGCTGTACGGGGGCTCCGCCGGTCTGCGGCCCGCCGGCCAGGACCACCCCGGCCACCGCCACCACGACCCCGGCCAGCTGCGGCAGCCCGGGCCGCTCGCCGAGGACGATCGCGACCGCGAGCGGCACCATGACCCCGCCCAGGGCGCCGAGCGGGGAGACGACGCCCATCGGGCCGAGCGCGAGCGCCCGGTAGAAGCAGAGCATGGCGGCCGGGCCCACCACGCCCGCCGCCGCGGCGAACCACAGCTGGGGCCCGGCCTCGGACCAGCCGCCGGTGGCGACCACGATCGCGCCGAGCACGTTCACCGCGATGACCTGCGAGACGACGACCACGGTGAGCGCGGGGGTGCGCCGGGTGAGCAGCCCTCCGCCGAAGTCGGCCAGCCCCCACATGAGGCTGGTGGCCAGAGCGAAGAGTGCGGACATGGGGAAACCTCGCCGTACAGTGAGATGGACGCTGGAGTACACCCCACCGTAGTTCAATCTGTTCGACTACGCCATTTACGATATTGGACTGGATGCCCGTGACCGACCTCGATCAGCTCACGCAGTCGCTCGCCCGCAACCTCAAGCGCTGGCGCAACGAACGTGCCTACACCCTGGACGCCCTCGCCACCCGGGCCGGGGTCAGCCGGGGGATGATCATCCAGATCGAGCAGGCCCGTACGAACCCGAGCGTCGGCACCACCGTGAAGCTCGCCGACGCGCTCGGCGTGAGCATCACCACGCTGCTCGACTACGAGCAGGAAGCGCGGGTGCGGCTCGTACCGCCCGAGCAGGCGGTGCGGATGTGGTCCACGGAGGCGGGGAGCCACACCGTGCTGCTCGTCGGGACGGAGGCACGGGGGCCGCTGGAGCTGTGGGACTGGCGGCTGATGCCGGGCGACGGCAGCGACTCGGATCCGCACCCGCCCGGCACCGTCGAGATGCTGCACGTCCGCGACGGTGAGCTGACGCTCCTGGTCGACGGCCAGGAGTACGTCGTGCCCGCCGGCACCTCGGCGATCTTCGAGTCGAACGTGCCGCACGCCTACCGCAACGACGGCGAGGAGACCGTCACCATGACCCTGGCGGTATCCATCCCGCCCCCGCGCTGATCGGGGCCCGTCCCGGTCCCCGTACGGCTGTTACGTTGTCGCCATGAGTACCCCGATGGATGCCTTCGACGAGGTCCGTCCCGCCGTGGAATGCCTGGACCTGCTGACCGCCCCGGTCGCCGGCGCGCTGCGCGACTGGCGCGGCGCCGAGCCGGTGGAGCAGGTGCTCTACGTGGACACCGACCCCGACAAGGCCGACACCGCCGTGCTCGTGGAGAACTACGGCTCCTGGCTGCTGGAGCAGTCCGCCAACTGCGTGGTGGTCGCGGGGAAGCGGGGCGGTGAGGTCACGCTCGCCGCGTGCCTGGTCCTCGCCCACACCCGCGCGGACGTCAACGGGGTCGTACGGCGCCATCTGGGCGCCCGCAAGGCGTCGTTCGCGCCCACGGGTACGGCGACCGGCGAGAGCGGCATGGAGTTCGGCGGCATCACCCCGATCGGGCTGCCCGCCGGCTGGCCGCTGCTGCTGGACGCCGCCGTCGCCGACATCCCGTACGCGCTCATCGGCAGCGGCAGCCGCCGGGGCAAGCTCATCGTGCCGGGCAAGCTGCTCGCCGGGCTGCCGGGCGCGGTCGTGCTGGAGGGGCTGGGCGTCTAGCGGCCGGGCGAAGCCGGCCGCCGGGGCGCGCGCAGCGCCCGGCCGGTTACCGGCCCAGCCGGGGGATCTCGATGGCGGGGCAGCGGTCCATCACCATCTCGAGTCCCGCCGCGCGGGTCCGCTCGTACGCCGCCGGATCGATCACGCCGAGCTGGAACCACACCGCCTTGGCGCCGATCTCCACCGCCTGGTCCGCGACCGGCCCGGCCAGCTCGGAGTTGACGAACACATCGACCACGTCGACCGGGAACGGGATCTCGGCGAGGGTGGCGTAGCCGGGCTCGCCGAGCACCGTCTCGGCCTTCGGGTGCACGGGCACGACGCGCTTGCCGTGGCGCTGGAGCACCCCGGCCACGCCGTAGGCCGCGCGGGCCTGGTTGGAGGACAGGCCGACGACCGCCCAGGTGTCTCCCAGCTCGCCCAGGATCGTGCGGATCGTCGCTTCGTCGCCGTACATGATTGCCTCCTGCGGGTGCGGTGTCCGTCCGGCCTCCTCGGGCGGAAACGGACACCGCGCCCCGGAGATTCCCCGGCGGGCGCCGGGGCGCGGCTTCAGGAACCCGACTCGGCCATGCGCTCGCGCAGACTGCGGGGCCGCATGTCGGTCCACACCTCGTCGACGTACGCGGAGCACTCGTCCTTGGTGCCCTCCTTGCCGACGGCCTGCCAGCCGTCGGGCACGTCGAGGTCGGCGGGCCACAGGGAGTACTGGTCCTCGTCGTTGCGGAGCACCTGGTAGCGGGCGTTGTCGTCCATGAGCTGTTCTCCTCAGTCGTTTCCGTACGGAACTTGCGTGGATGCGGTTCTCAGGCCGCCGCCGCCCGGTTGCCGGGCGGGGGGTTCGGGGACAGCCCGCGCAGGGTCGGGCTGGCGGTGGCGAGCACGGCCGCGGCGGCCATTCCGGCCGAGCACACCAGGATCGCCCGGTCGCCCGGCAGGGCCTGGGTGAGCAGGCCGCCCAGCGCGGGTCCCGCCGCGCCCGCGGCCCCGCAGGCCAGGGCGAGGGCGCTGGTGAGCCTGCCGCGCAGCTCGTCGGGGGTGCGCAGCAGCTGCTCCGTCATGATCGCGGTGTTCGCGGTGGGCGGGAACAGTGCCATCAGGGCGAACAGCACCCCGGTGAGATAGCCGCCGTGCACGAGCGCGGCGACCGGGGTGAGCACGGTCAGCGCCCAGAACACCGCCACGATGGCGCGGTAGGCGCCGAGGCGGCCGTGGAGCACGGGCGCGGCGAGCGCGCCGGCGACCCCGCCCACCCCGAGCATGGCCGCCATCACCCCGACCTCCCCCGACGGCACCCCTCGGGTTCCGGCGAGCACGATGACGACGAGGTAGAAGGCGCTGAAGAACAGGTTCAGCACGACCGCGCACAGGATGGTGACCCGGATCCGGCGCTCCTGCCACACCCACCGCAGGCCGGCCAGCATCTCGTGGCCGAGCCTGCCGGGCGGGGCGGTGGGCCGCTCCCGCTTCGGCAGCCGCAGGAAGAGCAGCGCGACGAACGACAGGGTGTGCATGACGGCGTCGGCCAGGAACGGGACGAACCGCCCCGCGGCGAACAGGAACCCGCCGGTCGCGGTGCCCGAGAGCTGCCCCATCGACGCCCGCGCCGTGTTCATCGAGACCGCGGCGGGCAGCTGGGTGGTGTCCACCAGCAGCGGCAGCGCGGCGTTCTCGGCCGGTTCGAAGAGGGCGGCGGCGGCGCCGAACACCGCGGCGACGGCGACCATGTGCGGCACGGTGGCCGCGTCGCTCCACACCGCGATGACCAGGCTGATGGCGGACACCGCCTGGGCCGCCTCACAGCCGAGCATGAGCGCCTTGCGGTCGTACCGGTCCACCAGAACACCCGCCGGGAGCCCGGCCACCATCTGCGCGGCGGCGATCGTGCCCATCACCAGGCCGGACGCGGCACCGGAACCGGTGAGCGCCAGGACCAGCAGCGGAAACGCGATCATCGACGCGTGGAAGCCGAACTCCGAGAGCGCCTGGCTGCCCCACAGCAGCCGGTAGCCGCGGTTGCGCGCCAGGGGCACCGGCGCGGCGGCGCGGCCGTCGGCCGCCACACCCGCCTCGCCGCTTTCGAGGGCCCCCCGCTCCCCGGTCATGCGGCACCACCCCGGCAGTCCTGGGCGATGCGGCGCAGCGCGTCCGCGAAGTCCGCGGCCACCGCCGCCACGGTCGACTCCTCGTGGACACCGGGACGGTAGTACCAGGTGAAGCCGAGCCGCCCGTTCTGCACCGCGCCCACGACCTCCAGCAGATGCGATCCGCCCTCGCGCGGGTCGTGATCCTGGCCGAAGGAGCCGTGTTCGGCGTGGACGAGGCCGTCCTTGGCCTCGGCCGACCGGGCGTCCCACTGGCCGAGGTAGTTGAACACCACCTGCGGCCCGTCGCCGGTGCCGGTCAGCCGCTCCCGTACCGCGTCCGTACCGAAGGTCCGCAGCGCCCCGAAGCCGAAGCCGTTGCCGGGGACGGCCCGCAGCCGCCGCCTGACCGACTTGACCAGGCCGCGCCAGTCGACGGACGCGGAGTCCCCGGTGGCGGGCAGGTCGAAGGAGACCGGGTACATCGTGGTGAACCAGCCCACCGTACGGGACAGATCGGCGCCCTCGATGACGTCCTCGCGCCCGTGGCCCTCCAGTTCGACGGAGACCCGCTCCAGGCCGGTCCAGCGCGACAGCGCCAGCGCGAGGGCGGCCAGCAGCACGTCGTTGATGCGGGTGCGGTACGCGGTGGGGGCCGCGCGCAGCAGCGCCTCGGTGTCCGCCTCGTCGATCTCCACCGGAACCGCCCGGGCCTCGGCGCCCGGGGCGGCCGGTTCGTGGTCGACCGGCAGCGGCCGCGCGTCCAGCGCCGAGGCCCAGTGGTCGACCTCGTGGTCCAGGGCGCCGTCGGCGACCTGCTCGGCGAGCTGCCGGGCCCAGTCCCGGAACGAGGTCGTCTTGGGGCCGAGGTCGACCACCTCGCCCCGCACGCTCTGCTGGTAGGCGGTGTCCAGGTCGTCCAGCACGATCCGCCAGGACACCCCGTCGATGACCAGATGGTGGGCGGTCAGGAAGAGGAACGGCCGCCGGTCGTCGCCGAACCGGAACAGCGCGGCCTTCAGCAGCGGCCCGCTGCCGAGGTCGAAGCCCGCGTGCAGGGCGTCGGCCGCCTTCTCCATCGCCGCGTCCGCCTCCTGCTCCGGCAGCCCCGACAGGTCGTACCGGGCGAGGACTTCCGCCGCCTCGGGCTCCGGGTTGTACTGCCGCCACTGCCCGCCGTCCTCGGTGAACCGCATCCGCAGCGCGTCATGGTGGACGAGGAGCGCGGCCAGCGCCTCCTCCAGCGCCGCTTCGTCCAGCTTCTGGTCCAGCTCCAGCAGGGTGGACTGGTTGAAGTGGTGCGGGTTGACGGTGTGGGTGGCGAAGAACCAGCGCTGGATCGGGGTGAGCGGAAGGTCTCCGGTCACCGGTTCCGCCCCGCCCTCGTCGTCCCGTTCGGCCGTGACCACGGCGGCCAGGGCGGCCACCGACTGATGCGTGAAGAGGTCCTTGGTGGACAGCCGCAGCCCCGACTGGCGGGCGCGGGAGACCACCTGGATGCTCAGGATGGAATCCCCGCCGAGGTCGAAGAAGTTGTCGTTCACACCGACCCGGTCAAGGCCGAGGACATCCGCCCAGATCGCCGCGATCCGGCTCTCCATCGGGGTGCGCGGCGCCACATGGTCCGCGCCCGGGGCCGGAGTGGGATCCGGATCGGGCAGGGCGCGGCGGTCGACCTTGCCGTTGGGCGTGAGCGGCAGCTCCTCCAGGGTGGCGAACGCCGACGGCACCATGTGGGGCGGCAGGGTGCGGCCCAGGAAGTCGCGCAGCGAGGCGGCGGTCGGCGTGGCGCCGGGTGCCGGAACCACGTAACCGACCAGGCGCTTCAGCCCGGACGGATGCTCGGGCGTGGGCCCGGTGTCCGTCACGGCCACCACCGCCTCGCCCACTTCGGGGCTGCGCCGCAGCGCGCTCTCCACCTCGCCCGGCTCGATCCGGAAGCCCCGGACCTTGACCTGGTCGTCGGCCCGGCCGACGAACCGCAGCTCGCCGCCCGAGGTCCAGCGCACCACATCGCCCGTGCGGTACATCCGCCCGCCCGCGGGGCCGAACGGATCGGCCAGGAAGCGGGAGGCGGTGAGCCCGGGCCGGCCCAGATAGCCGCGGGCCAGACCCGCCCCGGCCACGTACAGCTCCCCGGCCACGCCCACCGGGACCGGCCGCAGCGCGGAGTCCAGCACATAGGCCCGGGTGTTACGGATCGGCCCGCCGATCGGCGGCGCCCCCGTACCGGCGGTCAGCGGCCCGGACCAGGTGCTCACCACGGTCGCCTCGGTCGGACCGTAGGAGTTGATCATCCGGCGTCCCGGGGCCCAGCGGTCCACCAGTTCGGCGGAGCACGCGTCACCGCCGACGATCAGCGTGCGCAAGTCGGGCAGGCCCGCCTGCCGCGCCGTCTCCGGCACGGTGGCCAGCGCCGCCGGGGGGATGAGCGCATGGGTGATCCGCTGCTCCGACAGCACCTGGGCCAGCCGCTCGCCCAGCAGCGGTCCCTCCTCCGCGACCACGAGCGCGGCACCCCTCGGCAGGGAGACGCACAGCTCCAGCACGGAGGCGTCGAAGCTCGGCGAGGCGAACTGCAGGACCCGGTCCCCGGCCCGGACGTCGTAGCGTGTCGCGGCGGCGGCCGAGAAGCTCGCCAGCCCCGCGTGGGTGACCACGACCGCCTTGGGCACTCCGGTGGACCCGGAGGTGTAGATGACGTACGCCGGATGGTCCGGTGTCAGTTCCTGGACGGACGGCGGGTCCGCGGGGCCGTCCCCGGCCCACACCGACGCCATGTCGTCGAGGACGACCAGGGGTTCGGCGTCCCGCAGCATGAACGCCACCCGCTCCGCCGGGTAGTGGGGGTCGACCGGCAGGAACGCGCCGCCCGCCTTCACCACCGCCAGCTGCGCCACCACCATCTCCACCGACCGCGGCAGCACCAGCGCCACCAGCTTCTCCGGCCCCACACCGCGCCCGATCAGCTCGTGCGCCAGCCGGTTGGCCGCCGTCTCCAGCTCGGCGAAGGTGAGCCCGCTCGCCCCGGACACCACGGCCGTGGCGTCCGGGGACGCCGCCGCCTGCCGCTCGAACAGCTCGGCCAGCGTGGCCGGTGGTACGGGGTGCCCGGTGGCGTTCCACTCCACGAGGGTGCGGCGCAGCTCGGCCGGGGTGGCGAGCGGCAGCGCGCCCACCGCCCGCTCGGGGTCGTCGGCGATGCCGGAGAGGAGCGTGCGCAGGGCCGCGCCCATCCGCTCGGCCGTCGCCGCGTCGAACAGATCGGTGCTGTAGCTGATCAGCCCGCGCAGCGCGCCCCCGTCGGCCTCGGCGAACTCCAGCGTGAGGTCGAAGCTCGCGGTGCTGTTCTCGGGGGCGATGTCCTCCAGCGCCAGTCCGGGCAGGTCCAGAGGCCCGCCGGGGATGTTCTGCAGCACCACCATCGCCTGGAACAGGGGTGTCCGGCTGGTGTCCCGGACGGGCTGCACCTCGTCCACCACCCGCTCGAACGGCACGCTCTGGTGGGCGAAGGCGTCCAGGACGGTGCCGCGCACATCGGCCAGGAAGTCGGTGAAGCCGCGCTCGGGGTCGACCGAGGAGCGCAGCACCAGCGTGTTGACGAAGAAGCCGATCAGGCGCTCCGTCTCGGCGCGCTCCCGCCCCGAGGTGACCGTCCCCACGGCGATGTCCTGTCGGCCCGACAGCCGGGCCAGCAGCACCTGGGCCGCCGCCACCAGCGTCATGAAGAGGGTGGTGCCACGGGCCCGGCCGTACTCCTTCAGACGCCGGTTCACCGCGGCGGGCACCTCGAACTCCACCGTCGCGCCGTGTCCGCTGCGCACTGCCGGACGGGGCCGGTCGGTGGGCAGCTCCAGCGGCTCCACATCACGCAACTGCCGCTTCCAGTACGCCAGTTCCTCATCGGCGTACGGGCCGGACAGCTCGGACCGCTGCCACGCCGCGAAGTCGGCGTACCCCACGGGGAGCGGTGGCAGCGCCGCCGCCTCGCCGCTCAGGCCCGCCCGGTACAGCTCGCGCAGATCGCCGATGAGCACACCGGTGGACCAGCCGTCGGTGATGATGTGATGCAGCGTCAGAGTGAGCGCGTGGTCCTCGGCGCCCAGCCGGATCAGCCCGGCCCGCAGCAGCGGGCCGCGCCGCAGGTCGAAGGGGCGCTCCCGCTCCCGCGCCAGCAGCTCCGCCAGCTCCGCCTCCCGCCGGTCGGCGGGAAGGTCCGACAGATCGTGCCGGGTGAACCGCACCGGGGCGGGCTCGTGCACGATCTGCGTTCCGCGCCCGTCCACCGCGTCGAAGGTGGTGCGCAGCGACTCGTGCCGGGCCACCAGCGCGGTCAGCGCGTCCTCCAGCACCCGGACGTCGAGCGCGCCGCGCATCCGCAGCGCCAGCGGGGTGATGTATTCGGTGCTGTCCGGCGCGAAGGAGTCCAGGAACCACAGGCGCTGCTGGGGATACGACAGCGGCAGCTCCGCGTCCCGGGGCACCGGCGTGATCGGCGCCTCCCTCCCTTCCGTACGGCCGCTCGCCCCGGTGAGGGCCGTGGCGAGGGCGGCCACGGTGGAGTGGGTGAACACCAGCCGGGGCGACACCTCCGCGCCGAAGGCCTCCCGCAGCCGCGAGGTGAGCCGGATGCTGAGGATGGAGTCGCGGGGCCGGTACAACAAATAGAAGAACCAGCCCCCCCCGGAAGAGCCCCCCCACCCCG
>NZ_JBEYAL010000038.1:0-48132 GCF_040631655.1 Streptomyces sp. NPDC019937 | reverse complement strand
CCGGTCCACGCCGGGGCGTGGAGCTCCTGGACGCTGTCGCGGTGGTAGAACCAGGTCCGACCCGTTCGGCCCCCAGCACCTCGGCCAGGATCCGCGCCACGCGCCGCTCGGCCTCGTCGCGCGGGGCCACGTAGGCGGCCCGGTCGGGGGCGGAATCCGGGGCGGGCAGCGCCGTACGGTCCAGCTTGCCGTTGCGGCTCAGCGGCAGCGCGTCCAGCGGGACCACCGCGGAGGGCACCATGTAGTCCGGGAGCCCGGCCGCCACATGGGCGCGCAGCTCCGCGCCGTCCACGCCCCCGTCGCCGCCCTCCGGCACCACATAGGCCACCAGCCGCTTCACCCCGGGGCGGTCCTCCCGGGCCACCACCGCGGCGTCCGCCACCCCGGGATGCGCGGTCAGTACGCTCTCCACCTCGCCCGGCTCGATCCGGAAGCCCCGGACCTTCACCTGCTGGTCGGCGCGGCCGACGAACTCCACCGTGCCGTCCGGGCGCCGCCGCGCCAGGTCGCCGGTGCGGTACATCCGCTCCCCGGCGGGCCCGTACGGATCGGCGAGGAAGGCCGCCGCCGTCGCACCCGGGCGGCCCAGATAGCCGCGGGCCACGCCCTCACCGGCGACGAAGAGTTCACCGACGACACCCGGCGGTACGGTCCGCAGCCGCGCGTCCAGCACGTACACCCGCGTGTTGTCCAGCGGCCCGCCGATCGGCACCACCTCGGGCACCTCGTCCGCCTCGGCCATCGGGAAGGCGGTGGCGAACGTCGTCGTCTCGGTCGGCCCGTAGCCGTCCACGACGGTCAGCCCGGGGCAGGCCGCCAGCACCCGGCGCACGGCCGCAGCGGGCACCACATCGCCACCGGTCCACACCTCGCGCAGCCCAGCGAAGCACTCCGGGTCGTCCTGCGCCAGCAGCCGGAACAGCCCGGCGGTCAGCCACAGGCCCGTCACCCCGTGCCCGGCCACCAGCCGCCGCAGGCCCGCCGCGTCCAGCTCGCCCGGCGGGGCCACCACCACCCGGCCGCCGCGCAGCAGCGGCACCCACACCTCGTAGGTGGCGGCGTCGAACGCCACCGGGGAGTGCAGCGGCACCCGTGCGTGGCCGCCGCTCGCGAACGCCCGGTGGAAGGCGAGCGCCGCCACATCGCGGTGGCGCACCCCCACGGCCTTCGGCACCCCGGTCGACCCGGAGGTGAACATCACGTACGCCAGGTTGTCCCGGTCCACCGGCACGGCGGGCGGCGTCCGCTCGCCGTCGCGCGCGGCGGCCACGTCGTCCGCCGTCAGCACCACCGTCGCGCCCGTCCGCTCCAGCAGCTCCCGCTGCCGTGCGCGCGGTGCGCGGGTGTCCACGGGGACGTACACCCCGCCGGCCCTGACCACCGCGAGCTGCGCCACGACGAGTGCGGCCGACCGGTCCATGAGCAGCGCCACCGGGTCCTCGGCGCGCACCCCCGACTCGGCCAGGACCGCCGCCAGCCGGCCCGACCACGCGTCGAGGTCGCGGTAGCCGAGGGCGGTGTCGCCGTCGGTGACGGCGATGGCGTCCGGGGTCCGCGCGGCCTGCTCGGCGAACAGCTCCGCGAGCGAGTCCGTGGGCAGCGGCCGGGCGGTGTCGTTCCACTCCCGCACCGCCCGGCGCTCCTCGGGCCCGGTCAGCAGCCGCAGATCGTCCAGGGTGCGCCCGGCGCCGTCGGCGATGCCGGTCAGGAGCGTCCCCAGGTGGCGTGCCGCCCGCTCCGCCGTCGCCGCGTCGAACAGGGCGGGATCGTAGGCGATGTCGAACCCGAGCCGGTCGCCGAGATAGGCGCGGCAGACCAGCGGGAAGTTCGTGGCGTCCTCGGCCCGCACCTCCCGGATCGCGATCCCGGCACCGGCCGCCGACTCCTCGTCGAACGGGTAGTTCTCGAAGACCACCATGGAGTCGAACAGCGCCTCGGCGGAGGCCAGTTCGCTCACGGACTGGATGCGTGAGAGGGAGACGGAGTCGAAGCGGCGGGACTCGCTCTGCTGGTCCTGCAGCTCCCGCAGCCAGCCCGCCACATCGCGGCCGCCGTCGGCCACGGCCCGGGTGGGGACCGTGTTGATGAACATGCCGATCATCGTCTCCACCCCCGGCAGCCCGTCCGGGCGGCCCGAGGCGGTGGTGCCGAACACCACGTCCGGCTCGCCGCTGTACCGGGACAGCAGCAGCGCCCAGGCGCCCTGCACCACCGTGTTCACCGTCAGCCCATGGCCGCGGGCCGTCTCGCGCAGCCGCGCGGACACCTCCCCGGTCAGCTCCAGCCGGGTCAGCGCGCCGGAGACGGCGCGGTGCGCCTCCCTCGGCGGCCGGTCGTACGGCAGCGGGGTCCGGGCGGTGAAGCCCGCCAGGACGTCCCGCCAGTGCCGCTCGGCCCGCTCCTGGTCCTGCTCCCGCAGCCAGCGCAGGAAGTCCCGGAACGGGCGGCGCGCGGGCGGGTTCAGGCCGCGGCCCTCGGTGAGCGCCGCGTAGTGCTCGCACACCTCGGCGAAGATCTGCCCGGTGGACCAGCCGTCCAGCATCAGATGGTGCGAGGTCCACACCAGCATGATCTCGTCGTCGGTCAGCCGCGCCACCGCGATCCGGCTCAGCGGGGCCGCCGTCAGCTCCATCCCGGCCGCCCGGTCCTCGGCGAGCAGCCGCTCCAGCGCGGCCTGTCGCCCGTCCGGCGAGAGATCCCGCCAGTCGTGCCGGGCGGTGGGCAGCGCGGCATGGCGACGCACCACCTGGACGGGCTCCTCAAGACCCTCCCAGCGGACTTCGCTGCGCAACACCGGTGTCCGGTCCACGACCCGCTGCCAGGCGGCGGCGAAGGCGTCCGGGTCGGCGATGCCGCCGATGCGCAGCGCGATCTGGTCGAAGTAGGCGCCGCCGGTGTCGACCAGGCCGTGGAAGAGCATGCCCGCCTGCAACGGGGTCAGCGGATAGATGTCCTCCACGTCCCTGCCGTCGCCCGCGATCAGATCCACCTGGCGCTGGTCGAGCCGGGCGAGCGGGAAGTCGGAGGGGCTGCGGCCGCCCGCGCCGGGCTCCGCGCAGTGCGCGACGATCTCCCGCAGCGCGGCCATGACGTCCTCGGCGAGGCGGCGCACGGTCGCCTCGTCGTACATCAGCGCCGGATAGGTCCAGCCCAGCTCCAGCCGGCCGCCCTGGACCGCTCCGGTGACTTCCAGCAGATAGGTACGGGTCTCGCCGTCCGGGGCGTCCCGGCCGGTGGTGGGCAGGGCGGCCCGGTACAGGCCGGTGGCCTCGTCGGCCGCGGCGACATCCCACTGGCCGTGGTAGTTGAACCCGATCTGCGGCGCCGGACCGCCGCGCAGCGCCTCGCCCGCGGTGGGGGAGAGGTGGCGCAGCGCCCCGTGGCTCAGCCCGCGGTGCGGGACGGCGTGCAGCTGCTCCTTGACGGACCGCAGCGTGTCCCGCCAGTCCGCGCCCGGCGCGACGGTCAGCGCGAGCGGGAACTCGGCGGTGAACCAGCCCACCGTACGGGAGAGGTCCAGCTCATCGAACAGGTCCTCGCGGCCGTGCCCCTCCACCCCGATCAGCACGGTGTCGCCACCGGTCCAGCGGGCCAGGCTCCGGCCGAGCGCGCTGAGCAGCACATCGTTGATCTGGGTGCGGTAGACCTCCGGGACGTCCCGCAGCAGCGCCTCGGTCTCGGCGCGGCCGAGGGCGACGGTCACCGTGGCCGCCGTCCGCTGGGTGTTGGCACCGTGGCGGTCGACGGGCAGCGGAGCGGGCGTGGCGCGCGCGGTGCGCGTCCAGTACTCCAGGTCGCCGTCGAGCCCGCCGGAGCGCACGTGCTCCGCCAGCCGGGCCGCCCAGTGTGCGTAGGCGCTGCTCGCCGGGGGCAGAGCGGGCGTGGCTCCGGATACGGCCTGGTCGTACGCGGTCTCCAGATCGCCGAGCAGGACGCGCCAGGACACGCCGTCGACCACCAGATGGTGCACGGTGACGACCAGTTCGGGCGCCCGCCGCGGACCGTAGGTGAACAGCAGGGCCTTCAGCACCGCGCCCTCGGAGATGTCCAGCCCGGTCTGCGCCGCGACCGTGGCCTCTCGTACGGCATCCGCCTGTGCTTCGTCGCCGAGGCCGGACAGATCGTGCCGTTCGATGGCCGGCCCCGGCGCGGCGGGCAGGACCTCCTGCGCCCACTCACCGTCGATGACGAGGAACCGGGTGCGCAGCGCCGCGTGGTGTGCCACGAGGGTGTCCACCGCCCGCCGCAGCGCGGTCTCGTCGAGGTCGTCGGCGAGCCGCAGCCGGTGGGTCATGGTGAAGTGGTGCGGATCGCCGGGCCGCCGCCCGTCCAGGTACCAGTGCTGGATCGGGGTCAGCGGGGCCGGGCCCGTCGGCGGACCGGCCGGAGCCGGGTCCCGCTCCGGGGCGGACCCGATGCTCAAGCCGAGTTCCGCGATGGTCTGGTGGCGGAAGATGTCCTTGGAGGTGATCCGCAGCCCGGCCTGGCGGGCGCGGGAGACGATCTGGATGCTGAGGATCGAATCGCCGCCCAGGGCGAAGAAGTTGTCCTCCACGCCGATCCGCGGGGAGCCGAGCACCTCGGACCACACGCGCGCGAGCACGGTTTCGGTCTCGGTGCGCGGCGCCACGTACGCGGTCTCCGCGTCCGGCTGCGCGGGCGGCGCGGGCAGCGCCCGCCGGTCGACCTTTCCGGCATCCGTACGCGGCATCCGGTCCAGCGGCACGAAGGCCGCCGGGACCATGTAGTCGGGCAGGGTCCGCTTGAGCCGGGTGCGCAGCTCCGCCGCGCCGGGCGCGCCGTCCGCCCCGGTGGCCACGAGGTAGCACACCAGCCGCCGGTGGCCGGTGTCCTCCCGGACCACCACCACGGCGTCCTCGACCGCCGGATGGTCCAGCACGGCGGCCTCGATCTCACCGGGCTCGATGCGGAAGCCACGGATCTTGACCTGTTCGTCGGCCCGGCCGAGGAATTCGAGCACCCCGTCCGCCGTCCAGCGGGCCCGGTCGCCGGTGCGGTACATCCGGGAGCCGGGCGGGCCGTACGGGTCGGGGACGAAGTGGCGCGCGGTCAGCCCCGGCCGGCCGAGATAGCCGCGCACGACCTGGGCACCGGCCAGGTGCAGTTCGCCCGGCACCCCGGGGGGTACAGGGCGCAGCGCCTCGTCCAGGACGTACGCCCGCAGGTTGTGGCCGGGGCGCCCGATGAGCGGACGGTCCCCGAGGTCGGTGAGGCGCCCGTACACGGCGTCGACGGCGCACTCGGTGGGCCCGTAGAAGTTGTACGCCGCCACGCCGGGCAGCGCGCGCAGCTCCCGCCACAGGGCGGCCCCCAGCGCCTCGCCGCCCACCATGACGATCCGGGGCCGGTGGCGGCCGCCGAACAGCCCGGCGGCCATCAGCTCGTGCAGATACGAGGGGGTGAGGTCGAGGAAGTCCAGCGCCCGGGCGCGGATCAGTTCGACCAGGGAGGCGGGGTCGAGCCGTACCGCGTCGTCGATCAGATGCACCTCCTGGCCCGCGGCCAGGAACACGGCGCCCTCCCAGGAGGTGTCGAAGGAGAACGCCGCGGTCAGCGCCGCGCGCAGCGGACGGCCCGCCTCGGCGGCGTGCGGCCCGATGAGCGCGGCCAGGTGGTCGTGGCAGAGGTTGACCAGCTGGCGGTGTTCGACGGCGACCCCCTTGGGGCGGCCGGTGGAACCCGAGGTGTAGTTGATGTACGCCGTGTTCGCGGGGCGCAGCGGGGAGCGCCGGTCCCGGTCGGTGGGGTCGGTGGCGGGCAGCTCGCTCAGCGGCGCGTCGCGCAGCGCCTCGGGGGTGAGGACCACCGCGGGCACCGCGTCCTCCAGCAGGAACGTGACGCGCTCGGCGGGCAGCTCCGGATCGACGTACAGATACGTGCCGCCCGACTTGAGGACGGCGAGCTGGGCCACCATCAGCTCGGCGGTGCGCGGCAGCCGGACCGCCACCACCGTCTCGGGGCCGGCCCCGAGCGCGATCAGATGGTGGGCCAGCCGGTTGGCGCGGGCGTTCAGTTCCGCGAAGTCGTAGGTGGCGTCGGCGGCGACCAGCGCGGTGGCCTGCGGGGTGCGGGCCGCCCGCTCCTCGAAGAGGCGCGGGAAGGTGGTGTCCGCCACCGGCAGCGCGGTGTCGTTCCACTCCTCCAGCACGGTGTGCCGCTCCCGCGCGGTCAGCAGCGGGAGTTCGCCCACCCTGCGGCCGGGGTCGTCCGCCACCGCCTCCAGCAGCAGCCGCAGCTGATGGACCATCCGCCGCACGGTCGCGGCGTCGAACAGATCGGTGTTGTACTCCACGAACCCGGTCAGGGCGCCCCGGTGTTCCACGAAGTCGAAGCCGAGGTCGAAGGCGGCGGTTCGGCTCGGGATGCGCACGGCCTCCACGGCGAGCCCGGGCAGGCTCGGCACCTCGCCGCCCAGGTTGTGCAGCGCCACCATCACCTGGAACAGCGGGGTGCGGCTGGTGTCCCGCTCCGGCTGGAGGGTGTCGACGATCCGCTCGAACGGCACGTCCTGGTGGGCGAAGGCGGTAAGGACGGTGTCGCGCACCTCCTGGAGCAGTTCGCCGAACGGGCGGTCCGCGCGCACCCGGCCGCGCAGCACGAGCGTGTTCACGAACATCCCGACCAGGCGCTCCAGTTCCGGCCGCTCCCGGCCGGAGGTCACGGTGCCCACCGCGATGTCCTCCTGCCCCGAGCAGCGCGCCAGCAGCACCTGGCAGGTGGCGAGCAGGGTCATGAAGAGGGTGCCGTCGCTCCGCCGCCCGGTCTCGCGGAGCCGGTCCACCAGACCCGCGTCGAGGGTGAAGTCCAGCAGCGCACCGTTCTTGGTCTGCACCGCCGGGCGCGGCCGGTCCGTCGGCAGCTCCAGCGGGGCCAGGCCGGCCAGGGTCTTCCGCCAGTGCTCCAGCTGCGGTTCCACCGTGGCGGCCCCGCCGTCCGGATCGCGCTGCCAGGCCGCGTAGTCGGCGTACCCCAGCGGCAGCGGGGGCAGTTCGGGGCTGCGGCCCGCCACCGCCGCGGCGTACAGCTCGCTCAGATCGTCGCTGAGGACGGCGGTGGACCAGCCGTCGGTGACGATGTGGTGCATGGTGAGGGTGAGGACGTGTTCCTCGTCGTCCAGCCGGATCAGGGAGGCGCGCAGCAGCGGACCGGTGCGCAAGGAGAAGGCGGTGGCGCCCTCTCGTACGAGCAGCCGCTCCAGCTCCCGTTCGCGCTCGGTGGCGGGGAAGGCGGTGAGGTCGTGGCGCGGCAGCTCGACCCGGTACGGGTCGTGGATCCGCTGCACACCGTGGCCGTCCACCTCGGCGAACGTGGTGCGCAGCGGCTCGTGCCGGGCCACCAGGCCGTCGAGCGCGGTGCGCAGGGCGGCGGTGTCGAGCCGCCCGCGCAGCCGCAGCGCGAACGGGGTCACGTACTCGGTGTCGCGGTCGTCGAAGCCGTCCAGGAACCACAGGCGCGCTTGCGCGTACGACAGCGGCAGGTCCCCGCCCCGCTCCACGGCCGGGATCGCACCGCGCGGCGCGGCGCCGTCCGGGGTGCTCAAGGCGGCGGCCAGGGCGGCGACGGTGGCGTGGGTGAACAGGGTGCGTGGCGAGACGTCCGTGCCGAAGGCGGTACGCAGCCGGGAGGCCACCCGGATGGCGAGGATCGAATCGCCGCCCAGGGCGAAGAAGTTGTCCCCGGCCCCCGCCTCCTCGACCCCCAGGACCTCGGCCCACACCCGGGCCACCGTGCGTTCCGCCTCGGTGCGCGGGGCGATCCGCTCGCCGCTGGTGGCGAGGCCGTCCGCGCCCGGGGCGGGCAGCGCGGCCCGGTCCAGCTTGCCGTTGACGGTCAGCGGCAGGGTGTCCAGCGGGACGTAGGCGGCCGGAATCATGTGCTCGGGCAGGGAGCGGCCGAGGAATTCCCGCAAGCGTGCGGCGGACGGCGGCTCGGCCGTGGCACCGGCCACGGTGTACGCGACCAGCCGCCGCACCCCGGGCCGGTCCTCCCGCGCGATCACCACGGCGTGCGCCACTGCCGGGTGCGCGGTCAGGGCGGCCTCGATCTCACCGGGCTCGATCCGGAAACCGCGGATCTTCACCTGGTCGTCGGCGCGGCCCAGATACTCCAGCTCGCCGTCCGCGCTCCACCGGGCCCGGTCGCCGGTGCGGTACATCCGGCTGCCCGGCGGGCCGAACGGGTCGGCGACGAAACGGGACGCGGTCAGCCCGGGGCGGCGCAGATAGCCACGGGCCAGCCCCGCGCCCGCCACGTACAGCTCGCCGACCGCGCCCGGCGGCACCGGTTCGAGGGCGTCGTCGAGGACGTAGATCCGCAGGTCGGGGATGCCGGTGCCGATACCGCTGCCGGCGGCGCGGGCCGCGGTGGCGCGGTCCAGGGCGGTGTGGGTGACGTGCACGGTGGTCTCGGTGATCCCGTACATGTTGACCAGCACGGGCGCGGTGTCCGCGTGGCGTGCGTACCAGCCCTCCAGGCGGCGCGGGTCGAGCGCCTCACCGCCGAAGATCACCCGGCGCAGCGAAAGCCGCGCCCCGGGGCTCTCAGCGTTTTCCTCGTCCGCGCGCATCAGCGCGTAGAACGCCGACGGCGTCTGGTTGAGCACCGTCACCCGCTCGTCCTCCAGCAGCCGCAGGAACTCCTGCGGGGAGCGCGAGACCGCGTACGGGACGACCACGAGGCGGCCGCCGTGCAGCAGCGGCCCCCAGATCTCCCAGACGGAGAAGTCGAAGGCGTAACTGTGGAACAGCGTCCACACGTCCGAAGCGTCGAACGAGAACCACTGGCGGGTCTGCGAGAACAGCCGCACCACATTGGCGTGCGGGATGACCACGCCCTTGGGGCTACCGGTCGACCCCGAGGTGTAGATGGCGTAGGCCGGGCTGTCCGGCAGCGGCCGGGCGGCGGCCGGGAGGGTGGCCGGGCGCTGCCGCAGATCGGCGGCCACGGCCGGGTCGTCCAGGCACAGCCGGGGCACGCCGGTGTCCGCCGCGATCCGCTCGTCCAGGCCGGCGGTGGTCAGCAGAGTTACGGGTTCGGCGTCGGCGAGCATATGGGCGATCCGCCCGGCCGGCTGGTCCGGATCGATCGGCAGATACGCCGCCCCGGTCTTCAGCACGGCCACGATCGCCACGATCATGTCGAGCGAGCGGGGCAGGGCGAGTGCCACATACCGCTCCCGCGCCGCGCCCCCGGCGGCGAGCCGATGGGCCAACCGGCCCGCGCTCGCGTCGAGTTCCGCGTACGACAGCGACTCCGCGCCGCAGGTGACGGCGGTGGCGTCCGGGGTGCGGGCGGCCTGCTCCTCGAACAGGTCCACCACGGTCCGCTCCGTCACCTCCTCCGCCGAGCCGTTCCACTCCACCAGGATCCGCCGCCGCTCCTCGGCCGTCGTCCACGGCAGGGCCCGCAGCGGACGGTCGGGGTCGGCCGCGATGCCGGTCAGCACCTGGCACAGCCGGTCGGCGAGGGCCTTAGCGGTCCCGGCGTCGAACAGCTCCGGGTCATAGCCGAGGTCGAAGCCGAGCCGGTCGGAGAGATGCGCCCGCAGGCTCAGCGGGAAGTTCGTGGCATCCGTCGACTGGACGTCCAGGATCCGCAGCCCGGCCTCGCGCGCCGAGGAGTCGTCGAAGGGGTAGTTCTCGAAGGCCACCATGCTGTCGAACAGCGGCGTACCGGCCGGGACCTCGCTCCACGCCGACAGCTGGGACAGCGATACGGATTCGAAGCCCCGCGCCCCGGCCTGCGCCACCTGGAGGTCCCGCAGCCACTCGGCGGTGTTCCGGGCCCCGTCCACCCGTACCCGGGTGGGCAGGGTGTTGATGAACATGCCCACCATGGACTCGACCCCGGCCAGCTCGGCCGGGCGGCCCGAGACGGTGGTGCCGAACACCACGTCCGCCTCGCCGCTGTACCGCGACAGCAGCAGCGCCCAGGCGCCCTGCACGATCGTGTTGACGGTCAGGCCGTGGCGCCGGGCGGCCGCGCGCAGCTCCGCCGAGACACCGGTCCCCAGCGCCACCGCCACCGTCGCCGAGGAACCGGCCCGGTGCGACTCCAGGGGCTTGCGGTCGTACGGCAGCGGAGTCGGCGCGTTGACTCCCGCGAGCAGCGCCCGCCAGTACTCCTCGGCCTCCCGCCCGTCCTGGCGGTCCAGCCAGTGCAGATAGTCGCGGAAGGGCCGCCGGGCGGTCAGCGCCGGGCCCTCTCCCTGGGCGGCCGCGGCGTACCGCTCGCACACCTCGGTGAAGACCTGCGCCAGGCTCCAGCCGTCCAGGATCAGATGGTGCGAGGTCCAGATCAGCTCCACCCGGTCGCCGGGCAGCCGCACGATGGTCAGCCGCATCAGCGGCGGCTCCGTCAGATCCAGGCCGAGCGCAAGGTCCCGCTCCCGCAGCCGGTCCAGCTCGGCCGCGCGCCGCTCCTCCGGCAGCTCCCGCCAGTCCACCTGGGTGATGGGCACGGCGGCCCGGTGGCGTACGAACTGCACGGGCCGCTCGACGTCCTCCCACACCACGCCGCTGCGCAGCACCGGCGTACGGTCGACCGTCCGCTGCCAGGCGAGGGCGAACGCCTCCGGGTCGCTCACCCCGGCCAGCGTCAGGGTGGCCTGGTCCAGATAGACGTCCTTCCCCTCGCCCACCAGGCGGTGGAAGAGCATGCCCTCCTGGAGCGGGGTCAGCGGATAGACGTCCTCGATTCCGCGCCCGTCGCCCACCAGCCGGTCCACGCCCGCCTGGTCCAGCCGGGCGAGCGGGAAGTCCGACGGCGTACGGCCGCCCGCGCCCGGCTCGGCGCAGTGGCCGACGATCTCCCGCAGCGCCGCCAGCATCCCGTCCGCGAGCCGCCGCACCGTGGCCCCGTCGTGGACGCGGTCGGAGTACAGCCAGGTCAGCTCCAGCTCCCCGGCGGCCACCACGCCCGAGACGTCGAGCGGATACGTCGAGGGCTCGTCGGCGGCGAGGTCCTGGCCCAGGGTCTCGCCGGTGAGGGTGAACGCGTCGTCGCCGGCGACGGAGTCCCACTGGCCGTGGTAGTTGAAGCAGATGCCCGGCAGCGTGGCGTCGCGCAGCGCGCGGGCGGGGGAGCCGGGGGCGCTCAAGTGGGCCAGCGCCTCGTAGCTCAGCCCCTTGCGGGGCAGCGCCCGCAGCTGCTCCTTCACCGACTTCAGGACCGGGCCCCAGCCACCGTCGGGCAGGGTGAGCGCCACCGGGTACTGGGTGGTGAACCAGCCGACCGTGCGGGACAGTTCGACGGTGTCGTCGATCTCCTCCCGGCCGTGGCCCTCCATCGCCACCAGCACCCGGTCGGTGTGCGTCCAGTCGGCGAGCACCCGGCCGAGCGCGCTCATCAGGACGTCGTTGATCTGCGTCCGGTACACCCCCGGCACCCGGCGCAGCAGCGCGTCGGTCGTGTCGCGGTCCAGCCGCACCCGGACCGTGCGGGTGGTGCCGGCGGTGGCGCGGCCCGGGCGGTCCACCGGCAGCTCCGCGCCGCCCGCGCGCGCCACGCCCTCCCAGTACGGCAGATCGCCGTCCAGGTCCCCGGCCAGCACATGGCCGCTCAGCCGGTGGGCCCACTGGGTGAACGGGGTCCCGACCGGATCGAGTTCGACGGTGTCCCCGGCCACCGCCTGCCGGTAGGCGGTCTCCAGGTCGCCGAGCAGGATGCGCCAGGAGACGCTGTCCACGGCCAGGTGGTGTGCGGTCAGGAACAGCTTCGGCCGGGCCCCCGCGCCGCGCAGGATCAGGGCGGCGCGCAGCAACGCGCCGGTGGTCAGGTCGAGTTCGGCGCGGGCGGCCCCGGCGGCCGCCTCGGCCGCGGCGTGCAGCGCGTCGCCCTCCAGCCCGGACAGGTCGTGGCGGCGGATCAGCGGACCGGCCACGGGGGCGTCGGCGTGCTGGCGCCACTCGCCGCTCTCGTTCACGAACCGGGTGCGCAGCGCCGGGTGGTGGGCGGCCACCGACTCCAGGGCGGTGTTCAGCGCGGTCTCGTCCACCTCGTACGGCAGGTCCACGACCATCGACATGGTGAAGTGGCGCAGCGGGCCGTGGGTGGCGAAGAACCAGTGCTGGATCGGGGTCAGCGGCGCCGGGCCCGTCGGCTCGGCGGCGGCGGTGCCCTCGTCCGTACCGGGCGCGGTGCGCGGGGTGATGGCGGCGGCCAGGTCGGCGATGGTCTGGTGCAGGAACACGTCCCGGGAGCTGAGCCGCAGCCCGGCCTGGCGCGCCCGGGAGACGGCCTGGATGCTGAGGATGGAGTCGCCGCCGAGCTCGAAGAAGTTGTCCGTCACCCCGACCGTCCCGGCGCCCAGCACCTCGGCCCAGATCCGGGCCAGCTCCTCCTCCACCGGGGTGCGCGGAGCCGTGTGGGCGTGCTCCCGGCGGTCGGCGTCGGGGCGCGGGTCGGGCAGCGCCCGCCGGTCCAGCTTGCCGCTCGTGGTCAGCGGCATGGCGTCCAGGGCGACGAACGCGCCGGGCACCATGTGGCCCGGCAGCGTGCGCTTCAGGGCCGCCCGCAGCTCCTGCGCGGTGGGCGGTTCGGCGGAGGCGGCCGGTACGTAGTAGGCGGCCAGCCGCGCGTGGTCGCGGTCGTCGGTCACGGCGACCACGGCCGCCTCGGCGACGGACGGCAGATCGAGCAACGCGGCCTCGATCTCGCCCGGTTCGATCCGGTGGCCCCGGATCTTCACCTGGTCATCGGCGCGGCCCAGGTAGTCCAGCTCCCCGGCGGCGGTCCAGCGGGCCACATCGCCGGTGCGGTACATCCGGCCGCCCGCGGGCCCGAACGGATCGGCCACGAACCGCTCGGCGGTGAGGCCCGGGCGGTGCGGATAGCCGCGCGCGAGCTGGTCCCCGGCCAGATACAGCTCTCCCGCGACCCCGGCGGGGACCGGCTGGAGCCGGGTGTCGAGCACATAGGCGCGCAGATTGCCCAGCGGCCGCCCCACCACCGGCCGCCCGCCACCGCCGATGCGGGCGGCGAGCGCGTCGATGGTGCATTCGGTCGGGCCGTAGAAGTTGTACGCCGTGGTGCCGGGGGCCTCCGCCAGCTGGCGCCACAGCGACTGGCCGATGGCCTCACCGCCCAGCATCAGCACCCGGGGCCGGTGCCGGGAATCGGTGAGCAGTCCGGCCGGGAGGAGCTGCCGCAGATACGACGGGGTGAGGTCGAGGAAGTCGATCCGGTGCCCGGCGATGTGGTCCACCAGCGCCGCCGGGTCGAGCCGGGTGGTCTCGTCGATGAGGTGCAGCTCATGGCCGTCGGCCAGCAGCAGCAGCCCCTCCAGCGAGGTGTCGAAGGAGAACGACGCGGTCAGCGCGGCGCGCAGCGGACCGCCGCCCGCCTCGGCCACGAAACCGTGGCGGTGGCCCACGAGCAGGTTCACCATGGCCCGGTGCGTCACCGCCACCCCCTTGGGGCGGCCGGTGGAGCCGGAGGTGTAGATGATGTACGCCGCGCCGTCCGGGTGCGGCGTGCCGATCCGGTCGGCGTCGGTGGGGTCGGCCTGGGGCAGCGTGGCCGGGACCGCGCGCACGGTTTCCTCGTCCAGCACCAGCATCGGCCGGGCGTCCTCCAGCAGGAACGCGACGCGCTCCTGCGGCAGTTCGGGGTCGATGGGCAGATAGACGCCGCCCGCCTTGAGGACGGCGAGGATCGCCACGACCATGTCGGCGGTGCGCGGCAGCTTCACCCCGACGATCCGCTCGGGGCCCACGCCCAGCCCGATCAGCCGGTGCGCCAGCCGGTTGGCGGCGGCGTTGAGCGCCGCGAAGTCGTACCTCACCTCCCCGGCGACCAGCGCCGTCGCCGCCGGGGTACGGGCCGCCTGAGCCTCGAACACGGCGGGGAACGTCGTCGGCTCCACGTCCAGCGCGGGACCGTGGCCCCACGCCGACACCTGCCGCCGCTCCTCCCGCGTCAGCAGCGGAAGCTCCCGCACCGGCCGGTCCGGCTCGGCGCTCGCCGCGTCGAGCAGCACCAGCAGATGCCCCGCCATCCGCTCGGCGGTCTGCGCGTCGAACAGCTCGGTGCTGTACTCCAGCAGCCCCCGCAGCTCCCCGCCGTCCTCCACGAACTCCACGCTGAGGTCGAACGTCGAGGACCGCCTGGGCACATCGACGCCCGTCGCCGTCAGACCGGCCGGACGGGGCGCGCCGCTCGGGGCGCTGTGGAGCAGCACCATCACGTCGAACAGCGGGTTCCGCCCGGCGTCCCGGCGCGCCCCCACGGCCTCCACCAGCCGCTCGAACGGCGTCTCGTCGTGCGCGAAGGCGTCGAGGACCGTCGTACCGGCCTCGTCGATCAGCTCGCGGTACGAACGCGCGACGTCGACCCCGGAGCGCAGCACCACGGTGTTCACGAAGAACCCGACGGCGCGCTCCAGTTCGGTGCGGCCACGGCCGGAGGTGACGGTGCCCAGCGCGATGTCGTCCTGCCCCGACCAGCGGGCGAACAGCCCCTGGCACGCGGCGACCAGCACGGTGAACAGGGTGGTGCGCCGCTCCGCCGCCAGCTCCTTCAGCCGCGCCGCGACCGCGCGGTCCACGGTGAACTCGTGCACCGCGCCCGCCGAGGTGCGCGACCTGGGCCGGGGGCGGTCGGTGGGCAGTTCCAGCGGGACGGTGTCCGCGAGCCGCCCCTTCCAGTAGTCGAGCTGCTTGTCCAGGGTGGCCCCGGAAAGCCGCTCGCGCTGCCACACCGCGAAGTCCGGGTACTGCACCGGCACCGGCGGCAGGCCGGCCGGCCCGTCCCCGTACAGCGCGCACAGCTCGTCCTGCAGGATGCCCATGGACCAGCCGTCGGTGACGATGTGATGGGCGGTGAGCAGCAGGACGTGCTCCTCGTCGGCCAGCCGCACCAGCAGCGCCCGCAGCAGGGGCCCGGTGCGCAGGTCGAACGGGCGGGAGTACTCGGCGAGCAGCGTGTCCTCCAGCGCCCCGGGGTCGCCGGTGAGGTCGGCCACCGGCAGCGGCACCGCGGTGGCCTCGCGCACCACCTGCGACGGCTGTCCGTCACCGTCATCGAAGACGGTCCGCAGCGCCTCGTGGCGCTCCACCAGGGCGTCCAGCGCCCGGGAGAGCGCGGCGGTGTCCAGGGCGCCGGTCAGCCGCAGGGCGACCGCGCTGTTGTAGCCCGCCTCGTCCGGCTGCAGGGTGTGCAGGAACCACAGCCGCGTTTGCGCGAACGACAGCGGAAGGGGCCGTGTGCGGTCCGCGCGGGGGATCCCGGTCCCGGGGCGTCCGGCCTTGCCCGCGAGCCGGCGGCGCAGGGCCTCCCGCATCTCCTCGGGCAGGGCGGAGGCGCGGCTGTTCCTCGAAGACGTCATGTTGTCTGTCCTCACCGTTCGTCGTGGTCGCTGCCGCCCGAAGCGGCGTCTTCGAGTTCGCGCAGGATGTATTCCTCGACCAGCTCGGCGAGGGAGGAGACCGTGTGCGCGGTCATGATGTCCCGCGGTGTCAGGTCGAGACCGAACGCCTCACCCGCCCGGGAGGCGATCAGCAGGCTGCGGACCGAGTCACCGCCCAGGGCGAAGAAGTCGTCCTCGGCGCCGACCGGATCCACCCCCAGGACCTCGGACCAGATCTCCGCGATGACCTCCTCCGTGGGGGTGCGCGGCTCGACATGGCCGGCGGCCGGTGCCGCGGCGGCCGGGCCGGGGGCGGGCAGCGCCGCACGGTCCGTCTTGCCGTTCTCGGTGAGCGGGAGGCGGTCCAGGACGGCGAACGCCGACGGCACCATGTAGCCGGGCAGGGTACGGCCCAGCTCGGCGCGCAGCTCGGCGTCGGCCGGGGCGGCGGCACCGGGGGCGAGCACGAGGTGCGCCACCAGCCTGCGGACGCCGGGCTCGTCCTCCCGGACCGTCGCCACGGCCTCGGCGACCGAGGGGTGGCCGACCAGGGCGGTCTCCACCTCACCGGCCTCGATGCGATAGCCGTGCAGCTTGATCTGGTGGTCGGTGCGGCCCAGGTGGTGGATGCGGCCCTCGGCGTCGTAGCGGGCCAGGTCGCCGGTGCGGTACATCCGCGATCCGGCGGGCCCGAACGGGTCCGCGAGGAAGCGGGACGCGGTCAGCCCGGGGCGGTTCAGATAGCCGCGGGCCAGCGACGGACCGCTGATCCACAGCTCACCTGGCACCCCTGGGGGCACCGGGCGCAGCCGCGCGTCGAGCAGATACACCCGGGTGTTGGGGACGGGCCGGCCGATGGGCGGCGGGGCGCCGTCCGCGACGAGCGGGTCGGACCAGGTGGCGACCACGGTGGCCTCGGTGGGCCCATAGGAGTTCACCATGCGGTGGTGGGGGGCCCAGCGGGTCGTCAGCTCCGCGCCGCAGGCGTCCCCGCCCACGATCAGCGTGCGCAGTCCGGGCAGCTCCTTCTCGGTTCCGGCGGGCAGCGTGGCCAGCGCGGCGGGCGGGATGAGGGTGTGGGTGACGCGCTGCTCGCGGAGCACGCGCGCCAAGTGCTCGCCCAGCAGCGGCCCGGGTTCCGGCACCACGAGCGCGGCGCCGGTGGGCAGTGCCATGCACAGCTCCAGTACGGAGGCGTCGAAGCTGGGGGAGGCGAACTGCAGGACGCGGTCGCCCTCCCGCACCTCGTAGTGCTCGGCCTCGGCGGCGGCGAAGTTCCCGATCCCGCGGTGGGTGACCACCACGCCCTTGGGGGTGCCGGTGGACCCGGAGGTGTAGATCACATAGGCCGGGTCGTCGGGATCGACGGGACGCGACCGGTCCCGGTCGGTGGGCCGGTGCGCGGGGCCACCGGTGTCCTCGCCGATGTCGCGGAGGGTGAGGTGCGGGGCGGAGTCCTCCAGCATCAGGCCGATGCGCTCGGCGGGATAGCCGGGGTCGACGGGCAGATAGGCGCCGCCCGCCTTGGCCACCGCGAGCTGGGCGACGACGATCTCCACCGACCGGGGCAGCACCAGGGCGACGATCCGCCCGGGGCCCACGCCGTGCGCGATGAGGCGGTGGGCGAGGCGGTTGGCCCGGGCATCCAGCTCCGCGTAGGACAGCTCGACGCCGGGGGCGAGGACCGCGGGCGCGTCGGGGTGACGGTCCGCGGCGGCCTCGAAGAGGTCCGCCAGGGTCGTCGGCGGGGCGGGCCGGGCGGTGTCGTTCCAGTCCACCAGGAGCCGCTCGCGCATCGCGGCGGGCAGGGTGTCGATCCGGTCCAGCCGCTGATCGTCGGGTGCCGCGGCGAGCGCGCCGAGGACGTGCGTCAGCTGGGCGGCCAGCCCCTCGGCGGTGGTCTCCTCGAAGAGCCGGGGGTCGTAGCCGAGTTCGACGGACAGCTCGGGGCCGGGCGAGACGACCACGGTCAGCGCGTAGTTGGTGGACTCCAGGGCCTGGAGTTCACGCACCCGCAGCCCGTGCTCGGCGGCGGCGGAGCTGTTGATCGGGTAGTTCTCGAACACCACCAGGCTCTCGAAGAGGTCCGCCCCGCCCGGCACCTCGCTCCAGCCCTGGAGCTGGGACAGCGGGACGTGGCCGAAGCCGCGCGCGTCCGCCTGGTCGGTCTGGAGCCCCCGCAGCCACGGGACCGTGAGGGCGCCCTCCGGGCCTTCGGCGGCTTCGGCTACGCGCAGCCGCACCGGCAGGGTGTTGATGAAGATGCCGGTGATGCTGTCGGCGCCGGGCAGTTCGGTCGGCCGTCCCGAGACGGTCGCCCCGAAGCAGACGTCCGACTCTCCACTCAAGCGAGATACGAGCAATCCCCAAGCGCCTTGGACGATCGTATTGAGAGTGAGCCGGTGCCGCCGGGCGAAGTCCTCCAGGGCTGCGGTCTCTTGCTCACCGAGCCGCTGCGACAGCCACCGCGAGGACCGGGTGGCGGCCTCCGCGGTCGGCTTGCGGTCGTAGGGGAGGGGAGTGGGTGTGGTGAACCCCGTCAGTGTCTTGCGCCAGTGCGCCTCGGCCTGCGCGCGGTCCTGCCGGCCGAGCCAGGCGACATAGTCCGCGAACGGCCTGCGGGCCTGGAGCCGGGGCTGTTCACCCGCGGCCAGCGCGGCATGGGCCGCGAAGACGTCGGTCAGGACCTGGAAGACGCTCCAGCCGTCGAGCAGCACATGGTGGAAGGTCCACAGCACCTGCACCTCGGTCGGAGAGAGCCGCGCCAGGGTGACGCGGAGCAGCGGCGCCGTGGCGAGATCGAGCCCCCGCTCGCGGTCCTGGTCGAGCAGCCGCTCCAGCGCGGCCCGGCGCTCGTCCTCCGACAGACCGCTCCAGTCCAGCTCCTCGACCGGTACGGTCGCGCCGCGGCGCACGAGCTGCAGCGGCTCGGGCACCCCCTGCGTCACGACCTCGCTGCGCAGCACCGGGGTGCGGTCGACGACGTGCTGCCAGGCGGCGGCGAGGACCCGGGAGTCCCGGACGCCGTCCAGGATGAAGGTCGCCTGCTCCACATAGAGCCCCTGGCCCCGCTGGGCCAGCCCGTGGAAGACCAGCCCGCTCTGGGTGGGCGTCAGCGGATAGATGTCGGCCACGTCCCGGCCGTCGCCCACCAGCCGGTCGACGGTCTCCTGGTCCAGGGCGGCCAGCGGGAAGTCCGAGGGCGTGCGGCCGCCCGCCTCCCCCTCCGTGCACAGCCGCATGATCGCGCGCAGCTCGTCCAGGGTCTCCTCGGCGAGCCGGATCACCGTGCCGCGCTGGTGCCGGTGACGCGAGTAGGACCAGGTGAGTTCCAGCTTCTTGCGCTCCACCCGGCCGACCACGTCCAGCAGATGCGGCCGGGGCGCCTCCGGGCTCATATCGCCCTCGAGCCCGCTGCGCAGGGAGTGCAGCAGACCGCCGTCCGGCAGGTCCCAGTCGAGCTGGCCCAGATAGTTGAAGCTGATCTGCGGATCCGCGGGGAGATCGGGCGCGGCCGCGCCGGACAGATGGCGCAGCGCCCCGTAGCCCAGCCCGTTCCCGGGGATCGCCCGCAGCCGCTCCTTGACGGTCTTCAGCGCCTCCTCGAGACCGGTTCCGGCGCCGCCGTCCAGGGCGACGGGGAACATGGAGGTGAACCAGCCGACCGTACGGGACAGATCGGTGCCCTCGAAGATCTCCTCGCGGCCGTGTCCCTCCAGGGCGACCAGCACCCGGTCCTGACCGGTCCAGCGGCTCAGCACCCGGCCCAGCGCGCACAGCAGCACGTCGTTGATCCGGGTCAGATAGGCGCCGGGCACATCCTGGAGCAGGACCCGGGTCTCCTCGGTGTCCAGCCGGACCGTCACCGTCTCCTCACTGGCGGCGGTGTTGGGGCCCTCGGCGTCCGTGGGGAGCCCGCGGCAGCCGTGCGCGGCGGTCCAGTGGCCGAGTTCGGCGTCGAAGCCCCCGGCGACGGTGTGTTCGCTCAACCGCCGCGACCACGCGCGGAACGAGGTGGTCTTGCGGCCCAGGCTCCCGGGCCGCCCGGCGCCGATCAGCCGGTAGGCGGTGTCCAGGTCCTCCAGCAGGATCCGCCAGGAGACCGCGTCGACCACCAGATGGTGGGCGATCAGGCCGAGGACCGGGCGCTGCCCCTCGCCCCGCTGGAACAGCACGGCCTTGAACAACGGCCCCTGCTCCAGCCGGAATCCGGCGCGGACGCGCATCTCCGCATCCCGCATGGCCGCCTCGTGCGACCCGGGGCCGGTGGCGGACAGGTCGTGGACGTCGAGCACCGGCCCGTCGCCGCCCGGCGGGACGCTGTGCTGGCGCCAGCGGCCGTTCCCGATGGGCTCGAAGCGCAGCCGCAGCGCGTCGTGGTGGTCGACCAGCGTGTCCAGGGCGGCGCGCAGCGCGGCCTCGTCCACCGGCCCGGCCAGCTCGGCGGAGACCGACTGGGTGAAGTGGCCGGGGGTGTCCGGGAGGGTGGCGAACAGCCAGTGCTGGACGGGGGTGAGCGGCACCTCGCCGACGACCGGCCCCTGTTCGGCCGCGACCGCCGTGGCCGGGACGTCCCGGGCGGCGGCGGCCAGGTCCGCGACGGTCTGGTGGACGAACAGATGGCGCGGGGTCAGCTCGATCCCCGCCCGGCGGGCGGAGGAGACGATCTGGATGCTGAGGATGGAGTCCCCGCCGAGGGTGAAGTAGTTGTCGTCGACGCCGACCCGCTCCACCCCCAGGACCTCGGCCCAGATCCCGGCGAGGGCCTTCTCGGTCTCCGTCCGGGGCGGCACATGGCCGGCGGCCGGGGCGGCCCAGTCCGGGGCGGGCAGCGCCCGCCGGTCGAGCTTGCCGCTGGTGCCCAGCGGCAGCCGCTCCAGGGTGACGACGGCCGCGGGCACCATGTGGTCCGGCAGGCTCGTCGCGAGGAACGCGCGCATCGCGGCGGGATCGACCGCCGTCGTCCCCGGAGCCGGGACGACATAGCCGACCAGCCGTTTGTGGCCGTCCGTGTCGACCACCGCCGCGGCCGCCTCGGCGACCTCGGGGTGGCGCGCGAGGGCGGCCTCGACCTCGCCCAGCTCGATCCGGAAGCCGCGTACCTTGACCTGGTCGTCGGTCCTGCCCAGGTACTCCAGCTGCCCTTCCGCGTCCCAGCGCACCAGGTCGCCGGTGCGGTACATCCGGCTGCCCGCGGGCCCGAAGGGGTCGGCCGTGAAGCGGTCCGCGGTCAGTCCGGGACGGCCGGAGTACCCCCGGGCCAGGCCAGGACCGGCCAGGTACAGCTCGCCGGGGACCCCGACGGGCACCGGCCGCAGCCGCGCGTCCAGCGCGTAGGCCCGGGTGGCGGCGACCGGGGAACCGATCGGCGGGGTCCGGCCGGGGTCGGCGGGGTCACAACTCCAGGCGGTGGCGTAGACGGTGGCCTCGGTGGGCCCGTAGATGTTGGCCACCCGGCAGCCCGGGATGGCGTCGCGGACCTCCTGGACCGTACGGGCCGCCAGGCCCTCGCCCGCCAGCACCACCGTGTCGGCCGTGACGGAGACGCCGCCCTTGCCGAGCACCTGCGCGAGGGCCGAGGGCACGGCGCTGATCAGGGACGCCGTCCAGGGCTCCGGCCGCTCGGCCAGGGCGAGCAGATCCGCCACGATCTCCAGGGAGCCGCCCGTCAGCAGCGGGCAGATGATCTCGAAGACCGACACATCGAAGTTCAGCGAGGTGGACGCCACGACGTGGGAGAGCCCTGCCGCGCCGAACTCCTCGCCCGCCCAGGCGGCCAGCGCGGCGACACCCTGGTGGGTGGCGACGACGCCCTTGGGCGTACCGGTCGACCCGGAGGTGTGGATGACGTACGCCGGGTGGCCGGCGACCAGCGGCGCGACGCGCTCGGCGTCGCCGACGTCCCCGGCGCCCAGCCCGGCCAGCGCCCGGCCGGTCTCCGCGTCGTCCAGCAGGATCCGGTGGCCCGGCCCGGCCGGGATCCGGGGAGCCGTCTCCCGCGTGGTCAGGACGATGTCCGGGGCGATGTCGCCGATCATGAACGCGATGCGCTCGGCCGGGTAGGCGGGGTCGACCGGGAGGTATCCGGCGCCGCTCTTGAGCACCGCCAGCAGGGCCACCACCAGCTCCGGCGTACGCGGCAGCGACAGCGCCACGAAGCGCTCGGGGCCGGCTCCCGCGCCGATGAGCAGCCGGGCGAGCCGGTTGGCGCGCTCGTTCAGCTCCCGGTAGGTCAGCTGTGTCCCCGCGCCCCGCACGGCCACCGCGTCCGGGGTACGGGCCGCTTGCGCCTCGAACAGCTCCGGCAGGACCGCGCCCGGCGCCGGGCAGATACGACCGCTGAACTCGTCCAGGATCCGGCGGGTTTCCGCCGCGCCGAGCAGCGGCAGCTCCTCAAGACGCCGTTCCGGATCGGCCGCCATCTCGGCCAGCAGCCCGTGCAGGCACCCGCCCAGCCGCTCGACCGTGGCGGCGTCGAAGGCGGCCGGATCGTAGTCCAGCGAGATCGACAGCCGCTCCTCGGGCGCCACCACGACGCTGAGCGCGTAGTTCGTCGGTTCCAGGTCCCGCTCCTGGTGGATGCCGAGCCCGTGCGCGGCGATGGCCTCGCTGTCGAAGGGGTAGTTCTCGAAGACCACGATGCTGTCGAAGAGGCCGACGCCGCCGGGCACCTCGCTCCAGCTCTGCAGCTGCGCCAGGGACACGAACTCGAAGCGCCGGGACTCCGACTGGGCCGCCTGGAGTTCCCGCAGCCAGCTCAGCAGCGAGCTCCGGCCGTCCACCCGGACCCGGGTGGGAAGGGTGTTGATGAACACCCCGACCATCGACTCGACCCCCGGCAGCGCGGCGGGCCGCCCCGAGACCGTGGTCCCGAACGCCACGTCGTCCGCCCCGCTGTAGCGGGACAGCAGCAGCGCCCAGGCGCCCTGCACCACCGTGTTCATCGTCAGCCCGCCCAGCTGGGCGACGGTGCGGAGCAGAGCGGACTCCTCGGCGCCGAGCGTGACCCGGTGCGAGCCCGACGACGCCGAACGGTGCGCCTCGGCCGCGGGCCGGTCGCGGGGCAGCTCGGTGGGGGCGGTGAAGCCCGCCAGCGCCTCGCGCCAGAACCGCTCGGCCTCCGCCGTGTCCTGCTCACCGAGCCAGCCCAGGTACTCCCGGAAGGGCCGCCGGGCGGGCACGTCGGCGCCGCGCCCGGTGGTGAGCGCCGCGTACCGCTCGCACACCTCGTCGAAGACCTGCGCCGCGCTCCAGCCGTCGAGCAGCACATGGTGGAACGTCCAGATCAGCCGCACCTCGTCGGCCGACAGCCGGATCAGGGCCAGCCGGGTCAGCGGCGCGCTGCCGAGGTCGATGCCCTCGGCCCGGTCGTCGGCGAGCAGCCTGTTCAGCTCGGCCTCGCGCCACTCCCCGGACCGTCCGGTCCAGTCGTGGTGGGTGATCCGCAGGGTGGCCCGGCGCGTCACGACCTGGAGGGGTTCGGGGGTGTCCGCCCAGACCAGGTGGGTGCGCAGGATCGGGTTGGCGTCCGTGGTCCGCTGCCACGCCGTGGCCAGCGCCCGCGGGTCCGTCACCCCGGTCAGCCGCAGCTGCACCTGGTTGAAGTAGGCGTCGGACGCCGGGTCCACGAGGCTGTGGAACAGCATTCCGGCCTGCATCGGGGTCAGCGGATAGATGTCCTCCACCGACCGCCCGTCGGCGGCCACCCGGTCCACCGCGGCCTGGTCCAGCCGGGCCAGCGGGAAGTCCGACGGGGTGCGGCCGCCCGCGGCGGGGTCGGCGCAGTGGGCGACGATGTCCTCCAGGGCGCGGAGCATGTCCCCGGCCAGCCGGGCCACCGTCTCCTCGGAGTGCGTCCCGGAGCCGTAGTACCACGTGATCTCCAGGCGGCGCCCCTCGACCCGGCCCACGATGTCGAGCAGGTGCGCCCGGGGCGAGTCCGGCGCGGCGTCACCACCGAGGCCGCCCCGCACGGTGCGGACCAGGGCGTCGCCGGTGGTCCCGCCCGCGTCCGACCAGTCGAACTGGCCGAGGTAGTTGAAGCTGATGTCGGGCTCCGCCGCGTCCGCGAGCGGCGCGTCCGGGGCCAGATGGCGCAGCGCGCCGTAGCCGATGCCCTTGCCGGGCACCGCCCGCAGCTGCTCCTTGACGGATTTCAGCGTCTCGCCCCAGCCGCCGCCCGGGACCTCCGGGATGTCCAGCGCGACCGGGAACATGGTGGTGAACCAGCCGACGGTGCGGGACAGGTCCACGCCGTCGAGGAGGTGTTCCTCCCGGCCGTGGCCCTCCAGGTCGACCGCGACCCGCCGCCGCCCGGTCCACTCGGCCAGCACCCGGCCCAGCGCCGAGAGCAGCACGTCGTCCACGCGGGTGCGGTAGACCTCGGGCACCTGCTGCAGCAGGGCCGTGGTCCGCTCCCGGTCCAGCGCTACGGTCACCGACCGCATGCCCGCGACGGTGTTGCCGCCCTCGGCCTCGCCGTCGACGGGAATCCCGGCGGCGCAGTCGGCGGCCACCGCCGTCCAGTGCGGGAGTTCGGCGTCGAAGCCGCCCGCCGTGGTGTGCTCGGTGAGCCGGCGGGACCAGTCCCGTACGGAGGTGGTGCGCGCGCCCAGGTCGGCAGGGGCGCCGTCGAGCGCCTGGCGGTAGGCGGTTTCCAGGTCCTCCAGCAGCACCCGCCAGGAGACGCCGTCGACCACCAGGTGGTGCACGGTCAGGAAGAGCGACGGGCGCAAGCCCTGGCCCGGGCGCAACAGCCGGGCGGCCAGCAGCGGCCCGGAGTCCAGGGCGAAACCGGCGTTCGCCTCGGCCATGGCCGCCTCCTCGGCGGCCCGCCGCTCCGGCTCCGCGAGCCCGGACAGGTCCACCTCCCGCAGCGGGTCCAAGCCGGTCTCGTCCGGCGGCGGGCAGTACTGCCGTACGGTGCCGTCCGCCCGGCGCTCGTAAGCCATCCGCAGCGCGTCGTGGTGGACCAGCAGCGCCCGCAGGGCCTGACGGAGCGCCCGGGGGTCGGGGTCCCGGTCGAGTTCGACCAGGACCGACTGGTTGAAGTGCTCGGGCCGGGGGCTGCCCGACCTGAGGAACCAGTGCTGGATCGGGGTGAGGGGCACCTCGCCGCTCACCGGTCCCGCGTCGGCGGCGGGCCGGGCGGTGGCGGTGGCGACGGTGGCGAGCGAGGCGATGGTGGGGTGCCGGAACAGCTCCCTGGGCGTCACCGAGAGCCCCGCCTGCCGGGCGCGCGAGGCGACCTGGATGCTGAGGATCGAGTCCCCGCCGAGCATGAAGAAGTTGTCCTCGACGCCGACCCGCTCCCGGCCCAGCAGCGGACCCATGATCTCCGCGAGGATCCGCTCGGTGTCGGTGCGGGGCGCCACGTACTCCGCGCCCGCGGTGGCCGCGGCCCAGTCGGGCGCCGGAAGCCGGCGGCGGTCCACCTTGTCGTTGGCGGTGAGCGGCAGTTCGTCCAGGGTGATGAAGACCGCGGGCACCATGTAGTCGGGCAGCTCCCGGCCCAGCAGGGACCGCAGCTCCTCCGGTTCGGGCACGGCTTCGCCGCGCACCGGGACCAGATAGGCGGCCAGGAGTTTGCGCTCCCCGTCCCGCGCGAGCGCGACGACCGCCTCGGCGACGGACGGGTGGCGGGTGAGCGCGGCCTCGATCTCGCCGGGTTCGATACGGAAGCCGCGGATCTTCACCTGGTCGTCCGAGCGGCCCACGAAGGCGAGTTCGCCGTCGGCGGTCCAGGACACCAGGTCCCCGGTGCGGTACATCCGGGAGCCGGGAGGCCCGAAGGGGTCGGCGAGGTAGGCCTCGGCCGTGGGCCCCGGCCGGTTCCGGTAGCCACGGGCGAGCCCGGCGCCCGCGATGTACAACTCGCCGGGGATGCCCGGCGGTTGCGGCTGGAGCGCGCCGTCCAGGACGTACACGCGGGTGTTGTCCATCGGGCGTCCGATGGGCAGGGTGCCGGGCAGGTCCTCACCGGCGCGGAAGAAGCGCCGGGTGGCGAAGGTCGTGGTCTCGGTGGGCCCGTAGCCGTCGACCACCGTCAGGTCCGGGCAGGCGTCGAGCACCCGGCGCACCGCCGCGGGCGGCACCGCCTCACCGCCGGTCCACACCTCCCGGGCGCCGCGCAGGCAGTCCGGCGCCTCCTGCGCCAGCAGCCGGAACAGACCGGCGGTCAGCCACAGGCAGCTCACCCCGTGCCCGGTGATCGCGTGGCGTACGGCGTCGGCGTCCACGTCGCCCACCGGCGCCAGGACGGCCGTGCCGCCGCGCAGCAGCGGCACCCACACCTCGTAGGTGGAGGCGTCGAACGCCTGCGGGGAGTGCACCAGCACCCGGTCGTGGCGCGCGAAGGCGCGGTCCTGGGCGAGGGCGGTCACATCGCGGTGCCGGACCGCGACGCCCTTGGGCCGTCCCGTGGAGCCCGAAGTGAACATCAGATAGGCCGTGTTGTCGGGGAAGATCTCCACCGCGGGCGGCCCGGACGGCTCGTCGCCGCCCTGGGCACCGGGCGCCACCAGCAGGGTGCGCCCGTCGTGCCCGAGGGCCGCGGCGGTCCGCTTCCAGGCGCGGTCGGTCAGCAGGACGTCCGCCGTCGCCTCGGCCAGCACCACCCGGAGCCGGTCCTCGGGCGCACGGGTGTCCAGCGGTACGTACACCCCGCCCGCCTTGACGATGGCCAGCTGGGCGACCACCAGTTCCACCGACCGGTCCATCAGCACGGTCACCGGCCGCTCCGGCCCGGTCCCGAGCCCGATGAGCCGGTGGGCCAGCCGGTTGGCGCGCGCGTCCAGCTCGCGGTAGCTCACCGGACCGCCGTCGCCGTCCAGGGCGGGCGCGTCCGGTGTGCGCCGCACCTGGGCGGCGAAGAGGTCGGCCACCGACCCCTCGGACAGCGGGGCCGTGGTGTCGTTCCACTCCCGCAGCACCTGGTCGCGCCGGGCGTCGCCGAGCACCGGAAGGCGCGCGGGCGCCCGGTCCGCGCCGGTGGCCATGTTCGTCAGCAGCACCGACAGGTACTCGGCCATGCGCCCAATCGTCGCCGCGTCGAACAGGGACGGGTCGTAGCCGAGCCGCAGCGCCATCTCCTCGCCGGGGTAGACCACCAGGCTCAGCGGGTAGTTCGTCGTCTCGACACCGTCGAGGTCCCGCAGCGCCAGCCCGTGCGCGGCGGCGAGGTCCCCGCCGACGGGGTAGTTCTCGAACACCACGATGCTGTCGAAGAGGTTCACCCGCTCTTCGAGCCGGGTCATGGACCGCAGCCGGGTCAGCGGTACGAAGTCGAACCGCCGGTCCTCGGTCTGCCGCTCCTGCACCTCCCGCAGCCACGACAGCAGGGTGCCGTCGGTGGGGACGGGCAGCCGGGTCGGCACGGTGGTGATGAACAGACCGGTCATCGCCGGGGCGCCCGGCAGCTCCGGCGGACGGCCCGAGACCGTGGTCCCGAAGACCACGTCCGCGCGGCCGGTGTACCGGGACAGCAGCAGCGTCCAGGCGCCCTGGAACAGGGTGTTCATGGTGAGCCCCGCGCCCCTGGCCAGCTCGGCCAGCCCGCGCGACGCGTCCGCGGGCAGCGTGACCCGCACATCGGCGGTGGACTCCGCGTGATGGGTCTCGGCGGGCTCCCGGTCGAAGGGCAGCGGAGTGGGCTCCGACAGGTCGCCGAGCCGGGCGCGCCAGTGCTCCTCGGCCTCCGCCCAGTCGCGGTCCCGCAGCCAGGCCACGTAGTCGCGGAACGGGCGGCGGCTGGGCAGCGCGGCCCCCGCCCCGGCCGCATGGCAGGCGAAGACGTCGGACAGCACCTGGAACAGGCTCCAGCCGTCCAGGATCAGGTGGTGGAACGTCCACACCACCTGGACCTCGGTGTCGGACAGCCGGGCGATCGCCAGCCGCATCAGCGGCGCGACGGCCAGGTCCAGACCCCTCTCCCGGTCCTCGGCGAGGAACCGCCGCGCCTCCTCCCGGCGCTCCGTCTCGGACAGCCCGCGCCAGTCGAGCTGGGTGACCGGCACCCGGACCCCGCGCTCCACCACCTGCAGCGGCTCGGGCACCCCGTCCCACTCGGCGCGGCTGCGCAACACCGGCGTGCGGTCGGTGACCCGCTGCCAGGCGTCGGCCAGCGCCCCGGGGTCGGACACCCCGTCGAGGACGAAGGTGAGCTGCTGGAAGTAGGCGCGCCGGTCGTCCTGGGACAGCCCGTGGAACAGCATGCCCGCCTGGGTGGGGGTGAGCGGGTAGACGTCCTCCACCGCGCTGCCGTCGCCCACCAGCCGGTCCACGGTGGCCTGGTCGAGGGAGGCGAGCGGGTAGTCGGACGGGGTGCGGCCGCCCGCGCCGGGCGCGGCGGCGTGCCCGGCGATGGCGCGCAGCGCCCGCAGGAACTCCCCGGCCAGCTCGCCGACGGTCTCCTCCCGGTGCAGATTCGCGGAGTAGAACCAGGTGAACGCGAGCCGCTGGTCCTCGACCCGGCCGACCACCTCCAGCGGATGCGGCCGCAGGCCTTCCGGGTCGGCGTCCAGGGCCAGTTCGCGGTGGAGGCCGCGGAAGAGCCCGTCGCCGTCGCCCGGCAGCTCGAACTGGCCCAGGTAGTTGAAGCTGACCCCGGCCGTGGGACCGGCCGGAAGGCCCTCGGGGCGGGCCAGATGGCGCAGCGCCCCGTAGCCCAGGCCGCGCTGCGGCACGGCCCGCAACTGCTCCTTGACGGACTTGAGTACGTCCCCCCAGGCGTCCAGGGGAAGGCCGGTCAGGTCGAGCGCCACCGGGAAGCGGGTGGTGAACCAGCCGACCGTACGGGACAGATCCACCTCCTCGAAGATCTCCTCGCGGCCGTGGCCCTCCAGGTCCACCGGCACCCGGGCGCGCCCGGTCCACTGGCCCAGCACCCGGGCCAGCGCGCTCAGCAGCACGTCGTTGACCTGCGTGCGGTAAACCTCCGGCAGCGTCTGGAGCAGGGCGGTGGTCTCGTCCTCGTCGAGCGTGACGGTGACCGACCGGGCCGAGGCGTAGGTGTTCGCCCCGGCCGCCCCGTCCAGGTCCACCGGCAGCGACGGATCGCAGGCACCGGCCAGCTCGGTCCAGTACGCCGCCTCGGCGTCGAACCCACCGCCGCGCGCGTGGTCGTTCAGCCGCCGGGCCCACCGGCGCAGCGGGGAGGACGCGGCGGGCAGCGCCAGGCCGCGGTACGCGCTGTCCAGGTCCTCCAGCAGGATGCGCCAGGAGACCCCGTCCACGACGGCGTGGTGCACGGTGAGGTGCAGCACCGGCTGCCCTCCGGGCCCGGCGTCCGCCTCGAGCACCGCGCGCAGCAGCGGCCCGGCCGTCAGGTCGAAGCCGCCGAGGTGCGGCTCGCCGTCGCCGGTGTGGCGGCGCAGCAGGTCCGCGCTCCCGCCGCCGTCGATGTGCTGGTGCCGGCCGCCGGCTTCGCGGGGGAAGCGGGAGCGCAGGGCGTCGTGGTGGGCCACGACCGTCTCCAGGGCGCCGCGCAGCGCGTCGGTGTCCACGTCCTCGGGCAGGACGAGGGAGATCGTCTGGTTGAAGTGCCCGGCCCGCTCGGGGTCGTGCTCGAACAGCCAGTGCTGGATGGGCGTCAGCGGCAGATCCCCGGTGGCCGCCTCGCCGTCCGTGGCGCCGGCCTGCGGAGCCGCGGCCGCGGAGTCCAGGTGCAGGGCGAGGGCGGCGATCGTCTGGTGGCGGTAGACATCGCGGGAGGTGACGGAGAGCCCGGCCTGCCGTGCCTGGGAGACCACCTGGATGCTGAGGATCGAATCGCCGCCGAGGGAGAAGAAGTTGTCCTCGACCCCGATGCGTTCCACATGGAGGATCCGGGCCCAGACGGCGGCGAGGGTCCGCTCGGTCGCGGTGCGCGGCGCCACGTAGCCCGGCGCCGCCGACTGCGACCAGTCCGGGTCGGGCAGACGGCTCCGGTCCAGCTTGCCGTTGGGGTTGAGCGGCATCCGCTCCATGACCAGGACCGAGGCGGGCACCATGTAGTCGGGCAGGCTGCCCTGGAGGAACGTGCGCAGCGCGGCCGGGTCCGGTGTGGCGCCCGGCGCGGGCACCACGTAGGCGATGAGCCGCTTGTGGCCGCCGGTCTCCTTCGCGACGGCGGCGGCCTCGGCGACGCCGGGGTGGCGCAGCAACGCCGTCTCGACCTCGCCCAGTTCGATGCGGAAGCCGCGGATCTTCACCTGGTCGTCGGCCCGGCCCATGTACTCCAGCTGGCCGTCGCCGCCCCAGCGCACCAGGTCACCGGTGCGGTACATCCGGCTGCCGGGCGCCCCGAAGGGGTCCGCGAGGAAGCGGTCGGCGGTCAGCCCGGGCCGGTTGAGGTAGCCCCGGGCCAGCCCCTGGCCGCCGAGGTACAGCTCGCCCGTCACCCCGGGTGGCACCAGCCGCAGCGTCGGGTCCAGGACGTAGGCGCGGGTGTCGGCGACGGGCCGCCCGATCGGCGGCGCCTGCCGCGGGAGCGGGCCCGAGGCGAACCAGGCGGTGGCGTACACGGTCGCCTCGGTCGGCCCGTACATGTTGGCGATGCGGCAGGAGGGCAGTGTCGCCCGGATGTCCCGTACGGTCTGGGCGGGCAGGGCCTCGCCCGCCAGGACGACGGTCCCGGCGTCGATGCGCCCCGCGTCGATGTACCCGGCGTCGGTCTGCCCGGCGTCCCCGCTCAGGAGCCGGGCGAACACCGACGGCACGCCGCTGATCAGCCCGGTCGCGCGCGGCCGGTTGGCGGGGTCGGCGAGGGCCAGCAGATCCTGGACGACCTCGATGCTGCCCCCGGCCAGCAGCGGGCAGAGGATCTCGAACACGGACACGTCGAAGTTGAGCGAGGTCGAGGCGACCACCCCGGTCAGCCGCTCCCGCCCCAACGCGGTCTCGGCCCAGGCGGCCAGGCCCGCCACGCTCCGATGGGCGACCACCACGCCCTTGGGCGTACCGGTGGACCCGGAGGTGTAGATGACGTAGGCGGGGTGGGCCGGGTCCAGCGGTCCGGTGCGCTCGGCGTCGGTGATGTCGCCGTCCGCCCGCCGCGCCAGCTCCGCGCGGACCGCCGCGTCGTCCAGCACCAGCGGTTCGGCCCCGCCGGGCAGGCTGCCCGCCGTCTCCCCGGTGGCGAGGATGGTCGAGGGCGCGGCGTCCCGCAGCATGAACGCGATGCGGTCGGCCGGGTATCCGGGGTCCACCGGCAGATATCCGGCGCCCGCCTTGAGCACCGCCAGCAGGACGACGACGAGGTCGGCCGAGCGCGGCAGGGCCAGCGCCACCAGCCCCTCGGGTCCGACGCCACGGTCGATCAGCAGCCGGGCGAGCTGGTTGGCGCGCCGGTTCACCTCGTCGTAGGAGAGCCGGGTCTCCCCGCAGGTCACGGCGGTCGCCCGCGGCTGCGAGGCCGCCCGCGCGGCGAACAGTTCGGGCAGTGTCGCCTCGGTGGCGGCCTGGCCCGTGCCGTTCCAGGCGTCGAGCAGCTGGTGCCATTCGGCGTCGCTCAGCATCTGCAGTTCGATCAGGGTGGTGCCGGGGTCGGCCACCATCCGGGTCAGCAGCCGGTGCAGATGCCCGGCCATCTGTTCCATCGTCCGGGCGTCGAACAGATCGGAGTTGTACTCGACGGTGAGCCCCAGCGAACCGTCGTCCCGGGGCAGGAACTCCAGCACCAGGTCGAATCGCGCGGCGGGGCGCGGCAGGGAGTGCTCGGCGATCGTCAGGCCCCCGGCCTCCCGGGCGGGCACCATGGCGTTCTGCTGGACGACCAGCGCCTGCACCAGCGGGTTGCGGCTGGCGTCGCGCCCCGGAGCCAGCTCCTCGACGACCCGCTCGAACGGCAGCCGGTCGTGGCTGAAGGCGTCCAGCACGGTCTCGCGCATCGCGTCCACGAACTGCTCGACGGTGCTGTCCCCGTCGACGTCGGCGCGCAGCACCAGCGTATTGACGAAGAACCCGGCGACCGACTCCAGCTCCTTGCGGTGGCGCCCGCTGGTGACGGTGCCGAAGACCACGTCCCGCTGCCCCGAGTAGCGCGAGAACAGGACCGCGACGGACGAGGCGAGCAGGGTGAACAGCGTGGTGTTCCGTTCCCGGCCGAGCCGGCCGAGGGCGGCCACCAGATCGGCGGGCAGCTCGCGCCGGTGCACCGCCCCGGCGGTGGTGCGCACGGGGGGACGCGGGCGGTCGGTGGGCAGCTCCAGGGTCTGCATCCCGGAGAGCCGGTCCCGCCAGTACTTCAGATCGGTGTCCTGCCCGGGCGGGGTGGGGCAGTTCCGCTCCCACACGGCGAAGTCCGGGTACTGCAGCGCGGGTTCGGCGAGGCCGGCGTCGGCGCCGGTGACCTCCGCCTCGTACAAAGCGGTCAGTTCGCGGACCAGGATCCCGACCGACCAGCCGTCGGTGACGATGTGGTGCTGCGCCAGCAGCAGGACGTGGTCGTCGTCGGCGAGCCGGATGAGCAGCGCTCTGGTCAGCGGGCCCTCGGCGAGGTCGTAGGGCCGGTTCAGCTCGTCGGTCAGCAGCTGCTCGACGGCGGCGTCGCGCTCCGCGGCGGGCAGCTCGCCGAGGTCGGCGTGGGCCAGCGGTACGGTGCCGTGCTCGGCGACCTGCTGCACACCGTGGCCGTCCACGGTGACGAACGTGGTGCGCAGCGCGTCGTGCCGGGCGGTCAGGGTGGCCAGCGCGCGGCTCAGGGCGCCGGTGTCGAGCGGGCCCCTCAGCCGCAGTCCGGCCCCGGTGTTGTACTCGGTGCCGCCGGAGGTCAGGTCGTCCAGGAACCACAGCCGCCGCTGGGCGGCGGACAGCGGCAGCCGCTGGTCGCGGGGCGCGGGCGGAATCGGCGCCTCCGTCGCGTCGGCGGTGTCCTCCGGCAGCCGCGAGGCCAGCCGCGCCACGGTCCGGGCGTCGAGCAGTTCGCGCAGCGACAGTTCCACGCCCAGCTCCGCCCGGATCCGGGACAGCAGCCGGACGCCGAGGATGGAGTCGCCGCCGAGCCCCAGGAAGTCGTCCTCGACGCCCACGGCGTCCACCGGCAGCACCTCGGTCCACACGCGGACCAGGGTGGCCTCGGCGGGGGTGCGCGGGGCGATGTGGCGGGAGTGCCCCTCGGCGGTGGCGGACGGGGCGGGCAGCGCCTGCCGGTCGATCTTGCGGTGCGGGGTGAGGGGGAACGCGTCCAGCACGACGAAGGCGGACGGCACCATGTGGGCGGGCAGCAGCCGGGCCGCCGCGGCCCGCAGCTCCGCGGCCCGGGGCTTCGACCCTCCGGCGGCGGGCACCACATAGCCGACCAGCCGCTTCAGCCCGGGCTCGTCCTCCCGGACGGTGACGACGGCGGCCTGGACGTCCGGGTGGCGGGCGAGCGCGGCCTCCACCTCGCCCAGTTCGATGCGGAAGCCGCGCACCTTGACCTGGTGGTCGGTCCGGCCGAGGAACTCCACCTCGCCGTCCGCGTTCCAGCGGGCCAGGTCGCCGGTGCGGTACATGCGGGCGCCGGGCGGCCCGAAGGGGTCCGCGACGAAGCGGTCCGCGGTCAGCCCCGGGCGGTCGAGATAGCCCCGGGCCACGCCCGCGCCGCTGATGAACAGCTCGCCGGTGGCTCCCACCGGCACCGGCCGCATCGCCTCGTCCAGCACGTACACCCGGGTGCCCGGCAGCGGGCGGCCGATCGGCGGGGTGCCGGAGCCCGCCTGAAGCGCGTCCGTCCAGGTGGCCACGACGGTGGCCTCGGTCGGCCCGTAGGAGTTGACCATCCGCCGGCCCGGCGCCCACAGGTCCACCAGATCGGCGGGGCACGCCTCCGCGCCCACGATCAGGGTGCGGAACTCCGGCAGCCCGTCGTGGACCTCCTCCGCGGGTACGGTCGCCAGCGCCGCCGGGGGGATCAGGGCATGGGTCACCCGGTGTTCCCGCAGCACGGTGGCGAGTTCGGCGCCCAGCAGGGGGCCCTCGGGGGGCACCACCAGCGCCGCCCCGGCGAGCAGGGAGGAGCACAGCTCCAGTACGGAGGCGTCGAAGCTCGGCGAGGAGAACTGCAGCACCCGGTCGCCCGGCCGGACGCGGTAGTGGTCGGCGGTGGCGGCCGAGAAGTTGCCCAGACCGGCGTGCGGCACCATCACGCCCTTGGGCACACCCGTGGAGCCGGAGGTGTAGATGACGTACGCCGGATGCTCCGGCAGCAGCGGGGCGAGCCGGTCCGCGTCGCCGGGCGCGTGCTCGGGGCCGGTCACGGCCCGGATGCGCTCCGGATCGTCGAGCACCACCACGGGCCGGGCGTCGGCCAGCATCATCGCCCGGCGCTCCTCGGGGTGCGCGGGGTCCACGGGCAGGAACGCGGCCCCGGCCTTGGCGACCGCCAGCTCGGCCACCACCAGCTCGGCCGAGCGCGGCAGGACCAGGGCCACCACGCGCTCGGGCCCCACACCGCGCCCGATGAGGTGGTGGGCCAGCCGGTTCGCCCAGGCGTCGACCTCACCGAACGACCACGTCCGGTCCCCGGCCACCAGCGCCGCGGCCCGTGGGGTACGGGCCGCCCGGGACGCGAACAGCTCACCCAGGGGGCTGCGGGAGGCGGCCCGGGACGTGGCGTTCCACGCCGCGGGAGGCAGGCCCGGGGTGTCCTGGGGCGAGGACGCCGGATCCGATGCGTTGTCGTAGTGGTCCATCATGTCGGTGCGGCCCTTCAGAGCGGTTGAAAGGGGTGGAACTCGGGTGATGAGGCGCCGCGCGCGGCCGTGGCGAGGCGGGGGAGACGGCCGTGGTGGGGAGTGCGGTGGAGAACCTCAGACGAGGGCGCTCTTACGGGCCATCCGGCCCGAGAGCTGAATGCGGTCGACCGCTCCGGTGCGCGGGTCGCGCACGAAACGGCCACCGGGAATCCGGCGTCCGGAGGACGGGTCCACCAGGTCGCAGGTCAGGTCCTCGTGGCAGACCAGTGGCGCGGGGACGTCACCGTCCACGGACAGGGCGAGCGTGCCGCTGTCGCTCATCGTCACCTGGTACTCGACATCGCCGTTGAGATAGATCCCGGTGCACTGCGCCGTCGCGGCCGTGGGGGAGGCCGGAGGCGTCATGGGGGTGGCCGGACGCGGCCGGGCCGGCGCCCCGGGGACCGGGATGCCGGTGATCTCCTCCAGCTCGCCGGACAGTTCGTGCCACAGGTCGGCGCCGCTGTTGGAGTTGCTGGTGAAGGCGACCACGGTGCCGGTGCGCGGATCGGCCCGCAGGTAGCAGGAGGTGCCCTGGGCGTTCCCGTCGTGCCCGAACCAGGTGGCCGCGTCCCGCTGGAAGAGCGCGAACCCCAGCCCCCAGCCGTCGGCGAGGACACCGGGGTCGGCACCGGGCACCGGCCGCCGCATCTCCTGCGCCAGCTCCGGCGGCAGCAGCCCGTCCGGGCCTTCGTGGGTGTGGGCCAGGGCCAGCGCCACCAGGTCCCGCGCGCCGGCCATCAGGGCACCGGCCGCGGCCTCCGCCGGGGCGAGGTTCTGGTGGACCGGCCGGGTCCGGCCCGACGCCTTGTTGGCCGAGTGGCCGCGAGCGGCCCGCCGCCCCGGCGTACCGGGCGCGCCGATGAACGACGGCACGGTGCCCAGCGGCTCCAGCAGGATGGACCGTACGGCCTCCTGCCAGCTCATCCCGGTGACCGTCTCGATCAGCCGGCCCGCCGCGACATAGCCCGCGTTGGAGTAGGAGAAGTCGGTGCCCGGGGCCATCACCAGCGTGCCGTCGGTGCAGTGGGCCTGCAGATAGCGCGCGGTGGTCAGCGCGGCGACATGGTCGGAGTCGGGCCCGGACGCGAGCCCGGCGGTGTGGCTGAGCACCTGCCGCACCGTGCACGGCGGCCCGGCCCGCCGCAGCTCCGGCACATGGTCGCCGAGCTGGTCGTCCAGCTCCACGTCGCCGTCGGCGACCAGGAGCATGACGACGGTGGCGGTATAGCACTTGGTGAGGGAGCCGATGGGCACCGCCGTGTCGGCGGTGAACGGCTCCCCGGTTATGGAGTCCAGCACTCCGGTATGCACGGCGCGGGTGGTTCCGCCGCTGTGCACGGCGAGTTGGGCTCCGGGCACCTGATGGGCCCGCGCCAGGGCGTGGAGGCGGTCCTGGAGGTCGTGGCGGGCCGTGGGCCGCCGCTCGTCGCCGGACGTTCTCGTGGGCCGGTGTAACACTGGGCACTCCTTGCCGCGGATGGACGGTTGGAGGGGACGGGGCGGACCCGGTCGATCACGGCAGCCGGCTCGCCGCCGTGACGTCCCGGGGGACGATCCGGAAGCTCTGCCAGTGCGTGGGCATCGGGTCCTGGTCCTCGTCCCGTGGCACGTGGTGGTAGTCGACGCTGACCCAGGCGACCGGGTCGGTGACCTTCTCGCCATTGGTGTACTTGTCGACCGAGGCGGCGCAGCCCTTCGCGGTGTTGCCGTAGGCCAGCCGCTCGCATTCCCGGTATTGGGTGACATACACGTCGTGATGCGTGAACTTCTCGGTATCGCCCGGACCCCGGTACTGATCGCTGTCGTGATTGTCGATCTCCCAGGACATGGGGTGGCCGTCGTCGTTCTCGGCCGCCGGGTTCACCACCCGCCAGAAGCGGGCGGGCGCCAGGTCCGCCCCCGTCTCCTTGGACAGCACGGTGCGCTTCATGGTGCGCTCGGCCGTGCCGCTGCCCTCGAAGTCGTACTGCTCCACGACGTTGTTCGACTGGCCGTTCACGTCGAAGTCCAGTCGCCAGAAGATGTTGTGCGTGTGGTTCTCGCTGAACCGCTGGGAGCCCACGCCCGTCGGCCAGCCGTGGGCCGCGTCGGAGAACGCGAACGGCGAGAGGGATCCGGTGGCGCCCGCTCGCGGGGTGATGGCACCGTCGTCGGCGAAGTGCCACTCCATGATGTAGTCGTACCAGCCGATCTCGGACACCGAGAACACGGTCAGATCGCTTCCGTGCCGCACGCTCTTCTCCACCGCGCTCTTGTACGCGAACGGCCGCGGCTGCTCCTGACTGCACATCACGGGGGTGTCCTGGTAGTTCCAGAGCTTGCCCGTGGGGCAGTCGTCCTTCGAGAGCTTGGTGAGCGTGCCCTGCCCGAGGTCGCCGAAGCCGATGGACGACACGTCGTAGAAGCGCGGCTGGCCGCTGTCGTAGGGCACGTGCACCTCGGCGAGCGACGCGCTCTTCAGGACGCGGGTCGGGGTGCCGCGGTTGGGGGTGTACGTCACATCGCTGAGCTCCACACCGGTGTTGCGGTCGATGTTCCAGCACATCTGCCAGCGGGCGCCGTTCTTCAGCGTCTTGTCGATGCGATCGGCCTCGGGGCAGGAGGGAGTCGCCGCGGCCTTCCTGGGGGCGGCGGACGCCGGACCCGGCACCCACAGCGCCAGCAGACCCACCACGGCCATGAGCACACGGGCACGCCGAAACGAACTGAACACGAACTGAGCTCCCCTCACAGGCCGATGACGGCGGTGCGCCCGGCCGAGAGATCGATGACGATCCTGCTGGTGTCGATCCACTTGCCGCCCGGGATGCGCACGAAGAGCTGTACGCACCGGTGGGTGCCGCACCGCGCCACCTGCTCGGCGCCCTTGACGCCCTTGGCACGGGTGCCGAGGAACGACATGCCCTGGATCCGCAGTTGGGAGGGCGAGGTCAGCCGCTTCTTGGTCTCCGCCCGGTAGGAGGCGCGCATTCCGTCGCCGAGCCGGCGGTCGGCGAGGATGACCTTCACCGCCTGCCGGACCTCGGCCAGGGTGGGCGGCGGCTGGACGTCGTGCTGCCGGGTCGAGCGCACGACCTTGCCGGAGCGCAGATCGACGAGCCGGGTGATCAGGCTGTCCGAGGCGTAGTCGTAGAGCTGGACCTCGGCCTCGCTGTCGGGGGCGGAGGCGGCGGCCGACTTGGCGCGCGGCGGACGGCGGGTGTCCAGCACCTCGGCGCCGGAACCGCCCGCGGCGTTCTTCTCCCCGCCCTCGGTGCCCTTGGCGTTCTCGTCCTGGGTGTTCTTCTGCCCGCCCCGGGGTGTGGGCCGTTGTCCGGTGGTGGCGCCGACGGCGATCCGGGACGCCTCCCGGGTCTCCTTCGACGTCAGCGGCCCGGTGTGCGAGGCGACGCTCGCCGCGGGGGCCGAGTCGCCGGGCGCGGGCGATCCGGTCGCCTTCAGCGCCACGATCCCCCCGCCGGTCAGCACCGCCGCCAGGCCCACGGCCGCGGATACGCGCCATCCCCGTTTCCGGTGGCCCGTCCCATCGGCCCCACCGTCCCCAGTGGCCTTGATCGTCATCACCCAGCCGTTCCCGTTGTCGGTCAAGTGAGCCCGGGCAGGGCTCCGTGACAGCACCCGGCAGGCATCAAGGGGGTGTGACCGCTGGTGTGTGCGTCTCATTCGCCTCATTCGCATGAATCGAGACGCTTCCTCACGCTTTCCGCACTCAGCGCGCGCATCCCCCCGGACTCTGCGCTGTCCACTGTCGGCTCACGTTTTCACCCCGCCGGGCGCGATAACAGTCGCATTTGTAATGAAGGCACCGTGAAAAACGCATGTGCCGATGGGCAGCAATTCGCCGAGTACCACGATTTCGGAGATGGGAGACGCGACATCCGGGGAATGCTGTGCGCGCGGCGGAGAGGCCGCAAAGCGACTACGTGCAAAGCCCGTTGGTGATGTGTCTGCCATCATGCTCACATGAGCCATTTGATCACCATTCGATGTGACATCTGTGGCGCCACTTGTACATCCGACGCGGCCGACAGCGTGAGCGCGGCGCGAGCGGCGATGGTCCCGCTGAGCTGGGCCAGGACGCTCCGGGGTGGCCGGGTGATCGATGTGTGCTCCGCGTGCAGCGCACGGGAGAAGGGGCCGGGGACGCCGGCCCGGGAGGCCGGTTGTTCCTGTGAGGGCGGCGAACTCTTCGATGTTCTGGGGCATGACAGATTCGGGCATCGGCTGGCCAACACCTTGCTGCGGGCCGGTGTCGACAGCGTCGAACGGTTGTCCAGTCTCTCCGCCCGGCAGTTGCGCGATCTGGAGGGAATCGGAGCCGCGAGCGCGCGGCGCGCGCTCAGCTGTCTCCGCTCCGAACCGGGCGTTTAGCGATCCCCTCGAACATTCCATCGGAACTGGAGTTCGGGGAGTGAGAAATCGGCCAAATGATCGAACCGTGCCTGTGTCCGTGTCCATACCCATGACCGGTACACCGACCGCCGAGAGGTAAATGTGAACGAATTCCCCGCCACCGTCTCCTCAAACACCCCCATGTACACCAGCCGGCGGCACCGCGCGCTCTGGGTCGTGGGCGTGGTGTTCTCCGCCGGGCTGCTGGCGCCGGTGCTGTTCCTCGGCGCCGCCAGAAAGGGCATCGTGCGGCACGCGGTCCCCGCCGTCTACGCGGCGGTCATCTACCCCGTCGCCCTGGGCCGGCAGTGGCTGCCCGACCCGGGCGACTGGATCTCATGGACCCTCGCCGCCGTGGTGCTCACCGCGGCTGCCCACGCCGCACTCCTGCCCGTCCCCCGCGAAGAGGCCGGGACGTAGGCTGGCCGCATGCAGGAGCAGTACCGGACGGTCGCGCGCGAAGCCGTGCACGAGGTCGAGATCAACAAGTCCCGCTTCCTCTGCACGCTCGCGCCCGCCGCGACCGAGCAGGAGGCCCAGGAGGTCATCCAGCGGATCCGCAAGGAACACCCCACCGCCAACCACAACTGCTTCGCCTACGTCATCGGCGCCGACGGCGACGTACAGAAGGCGAGCGACGACGGGGAACCGGGCGGCACCGCGGGCCTGCCGATGCTGCAGATGCTGGTGCGCCGTGAGGTGCGGTACGCGGTGGCCGTGGTCACCCGCTACTTCGGGGGTGTCAAGCTCGGCGCGGGCGGGCTGATCCGCGCGTACGGCGGAGCGGTCGGCGAGGCGCTGGACGCGGTGGGCACCGTCACCCGCCGGCGGTTCCGGCTGGCGACGGTCACCGTCGACCACCAGCGGGCCGGAAAGCTGGAGAACGACCTGCGCGCGACGGGCCGGGTGGTACGGGACGTCCGGTACGCGGAGGCGGTGACCATCGAGGTGGGGCTGCCCGAGGCGGACGTGGCGGCCTTCCGCGGCTGGCTGGCGGACGCCACCGCGGGGACGGCCGGTCTCGAACTGGGCGGCGAGGCATACGAAGAGGCCCCCTAGACGGGGGCCTGGACGGTGGGCTCCGGGACGGTTTTGCGGCGCAGCTGCATTCTGGCCGGGCGTCCCGGGCCACCGAACCTGACCGGGGAGCGCAGCCGGACCGCGGCGTCCAGCCCGCCGCCGGGAGCCGCGTTCAGCATGGCCTCGCCGCCACTGGCGTGGGCCAGCCGCTGGACCAGCGAGAGCCCGAGGCCGGTGCCGCCCTTGGGGGAGTCGGGGGCCCGCCAGAAGCGGTCGAAGGCACGGCGGCGCTGCTCCGCGGTCATACCCGGACCCTGGTCGATGACGTGCACCTCGACCCAGGTGGGGCGGCCGTCCCGGTGCAGATGGCGGCGGTCAGGCGCGGGGTGGCGGAGGTCGAGGGCGACGGTGCTGCCCAGCGGCGAGGAACGCAGCGCGTTGGACAGGAGATTGTCCAGGATCTGCTCGACCGCCCCGGGCACCGCGAGGGCGTGGCCGACCGGGACGCCGCGCAGGACGAGATGGGCGTGGTGCTTCTCGAACAGCGGGGTCCAGGTGCGCAGCCGCTCCGTGCACAGCTCGTCCAGGTCGACCTGCTCCGGGGTCACGGCACCCTCCTCCATCCGGGCCATCGCCAGCAGCCCCTCGACCATCCGGGCCAGCCGCTCGGTCTCGGTCGTCGCGGCGGTGAGATGGGGGCGCGCGTGCTCGGCGAGGTCGGGTTCCAGATTGTCCAGGCGCAGCCGCAGCGCCGCGAGCGGCGTCTTCAGCTGGTGGGAGGCCTCGGCCGCGAACCCGCGCTGGGCCTCCAGCAGATGGGCGAGACGGGCGGCGGTCTGGTTGAAGGTGGCCGCCAGGCTGCGTACCTCCGGCGGCCCGGACGTCACCGGGGCGGGCGTGGGGGCCTTGCCGTCGGCCAGCCGGTGCGCGAAGCGCTCCAGCTCCACGATGGGACGGCTGGTCCAGCGGGCGAAGACCAGCGCCACCACGGCGGCCCCGGTCAGGATCGCCAGCCCGGCCAGGGCCAGCAGCAGCCACGCCCGGTGCACCTTGGAGTGCACCGCGTCGGTGGGGACGATGAGCCGGACCGCGCCCTGGAGCTGGTTCCCGTGGGTGACGGGAAGGGCGACGGAGAGATAGCTGACCCCGCCGATGGTGGAGGTCCGTACGTCGACCGCGTCATGGCCCCCCAGCGCCGCCGCGATCTCGGGCCGGGACGTCACGTCCCGCGCCTGATCGGCGGGCAGCGGATGGGAGGCGGCGAGCACTCCGCCGTCGGCGGCCACGATCAGCACCTCGCCGCCGATGCGCTGGGCGCAGTGCACGACCCGTGCGGGGAGTTCCCGCTCCTCCCGGCCCGCCATGATGGACAGGGAGGCGAACGCGGACACAGACTCGGCCTCGTCCTCGGCCGCGGAGATGACCCGCTCCTTCTCGGACCGGCTGTAGATGTAGCCGAGCGGGATCTCGAAACACAGCAGGACCAGGACGGCGAGGCTCAGATAGCCGAGCAGCAGACGACGGGTCACGGCCGGGCGGCCTCCGGAATTCCGGTGTGCACGGCGAGCCGGAAGCCCACGCCGCGCAGGGTCTGGATCCAGGCCGGGTCCCCGAGCTTGCGGCGCAGGGTGGCCACGTGCACGTCCAGGGTCTTGGTCGGCCCGTGGAAGTGCGGGTCCCACACCCGGTCGAGTATCTGCTGGCGCGAGTACACGGCGCCGGGATCCTCGGTGAGCAGGGCCAGCAGCTCGAACTCCTTCGGTGTGAGGGCGACCGGGGCGCCGCCCACCCACACCTGCCGGGTCCTGCGGTCCACGATCAGCGGCTCCTGTCCCTCCAGCGTCTGGTGCTGCACCGGCGCCGGGGCGGGGGCCGGTTCCGGTTCGAAGACCGGCGGGGGAGGGGCGACGGTGGTCCCGGCCCCCAGGGGCACGGTGGGCGCGGGCTCGGTGCGCTGGGTGCGGCGGGTCACGGCGCGGATGCGGGCGATCAGCTCACGCATGCTGAATGGTTTCGCCAAGTAGTCGTCCGCTCCCAGCTCCAGTCCGAGTACCCGGTCGGCCTCCTCACCGCGCGCGGTGAGCATGATGATGGGTACGTCGGAGACCTGCCGGATGCCGCGGCAGACGTCGATGCCGTCCATGTCCGGCAGTCCCAGGTCGAGCAGGACGATGTCCCCGTACGGCCCTTCCAGCCCGGCGGTACCCGTACCCACGTGACTTGCCGTCAGCCCGTATCGCCGTAAACCCTCGACAAGGGGCTCGGCGATCGTCTCGTCGTCCTCGATCAGCAGCGCTCGTACGGTCATGGGGTCCTGTCTACCGCAGCGGCGGATGCCCGTCCCGGTTTTTGTAAGGTTGCGAGTGCGGTTCCGAATATTGAGGAAGAACTTGCAATGCTCTAGTGTTCGTTTAACCCTCGCCTGGCGCACGCCTCCCTACGGTGATTGGCATCCGGTGGAAAACACCCGTCAGGGAGGCATGATGCAGACTCTGCTCGAACACGCCCGCTCGTTCCGGCGCCGGGCCGATTTCGACAGCGGTGAATACCGCAAACTGGCCGACGGGCAATCTCCACAGGCCCTGTTCATCACCTGCTCGGATTCCCGCGTCATTCCGGCGCTCATCACGGGCGCCCGGCCCGGTGAGATATTCGAGCTGCGCAACGCGGGAAACATCGTGCCGCCGCACGGTACGCACCTGGTATCCGGTGAGGTCGCCACCATCGAATACGCGCTGGAGGTGCTGGGCGTCCGGGACGTCGTCGTCTGCGGTCATTCGCACTGCGGCGCCATGGGCGCGCTGGCCTCCGGGACGGATCTGTCCGAGATGCCCGGAGTCGGCGCCTGGCTCGACGTCGCCCGGCCCGGACTGGCCACGAGGCTCGGCTCCACCGAAGAGGACCCTTGCCTGCGGGAATTGGCCCAGTTGAATGTCCGTAATCAGCTCGAAACGCTCAAGGAATATCCGGCCGCCCGGCGCCGGTGGGAAAACGGTCAGCTGCGGCTGCACGGCTGGTTCTACCAGGTCGACAGCGCCGAGTTGTGGGAAATGGAAGCGGATGGCGATTTCCGGGTGCACCCATGACGACCGGACGGCATGCGCGAGGCCGGGCGCCCACGGGAGCGGCCGCGCCGATATACGTCGACGATTGGCCGGCCCAATCCCCGGCCCATGCCCCGCCCCATTCACCGGATGACGGAAGCGGGCCGGGTACCGAAAGCTTCGAGACGTTACAAGGGATGGTTCGAACTCCCGGTGGCGGGGCCGGTGCTGGCCCCGCCACCGGGGCGGAACCCGGCACCCGCGCGGGCGCCGGTGCGCGGGACGGCGCCGGGGGCGGCGCCAAGGGGCGCGCCCCCAAGGGCGGCATGTTCGCCGGGGCCAACCTCGGCACCGAGATCGGCGCTTCGCTCGTCGTCTTCCTGGTGGCCCTGCCCCTGTGCATCGGCGTCGCCGTCGCCTCGGGCGCCCCCGCCGAACTCGGCATCATCACCGGGGTGATCGGCGGCCTCGTCGTCGGCATGACCCCGGGCAGCACCCTCCAGGTGAGCGGGCCCGCCGCCGGACTCGCCGCGCTCGTCGCGGAGACGGTGGAGGCGCAGGGCATCGCCATGCTCGGCGTGATCGTGCTGGGCGCCGGAATCCTGCAGATCGTGCTGGGGCTCATCCGCCTCGGCCGGATGTTCCAGGCCACCTCCGTCGCCGTCGTACAGGGCATGCTCGCCGGTATCGGCCTGCCGCTGATGGTCAGCCAGGCGTATCCGCTGGCCGACAACAAGGCCCCCGGCACGCCCATCGAGAACATGCTCGCCTCCCCCGGGCTGATCGCCGACACCCTGGCGAACCCGCAGGCGGCCATCGCCGCCGGGCTCGGCATCGCCACCGTCGTCCTCAGCTTCGTCTGGAAGAAGGTGCCGGGGCCGGTCAAGAAGATCCCCGCCGCGCTGGTCGCGGTCGGACTCGGCATCGTCATCGCCGCGCTCCCCGGCGTCGAGGTGAAGACGCTCCAGGTCGGCAATCTGCTGGCCGCCATCCAGGTCCCGGGCCCCGAACAGTTCGCCGGGCTCGCCGACCCCGCGATCCTCACCGCCATCGTCACCTTCACCGTCATCGCCTCCGCGGAGAGCCTGTTCACGGCCGCCGCCGTCGACCGGATGCACGACGGCAAGCGCACCCAGTACAACAGCGAGCTGATCGCGCAGGGCGCGGGCAACACCCTCTGCGGCCTCCTCGGCTCGCTCCCCATGACCGCCGTCGTCGCCCGCAGCTCGGCCAACGTCCAGTCCGGCGCCAAGACCCGGCTCTCCCGCACGCTGCACGGCCTGTGGCTGCTCGCCTTCGCCCTGCTGCTCCCCAGCGTCCTCGCCCTGATCCCCATTTCGGTGCTGGCCGGTGTCCTCGTCCACAGCGGCTGGAAGCTGCTCGCCCCCGAGCAGTTCCCGAAGATGTGGCACGAGGACCGCGGCGAGTTCTTCGTGATGACCGCCACCACGCTCGCCATCGTCGCCACCGCGCTGCTCGAAGGGGTACTGATCGGGCTCGCCGCCGGGATCGTGCTGGCCGCGCTGCGGATGTCGCAGACCTCCGTCGAGCACGTCGTCGAGGGCGACAGCGCCAAGGTCGTCATGAAGGGCAACGCCACCTTCCTGCGGCTGCCGAAGCTCATCGACGCGCTCGAGGCCGTCGGCGCCTCCGGGAAGGGGCGGATCCGGCTCGATCTGATGGGCGTCACCCATCTGGACCACGCCTGCCGCAACCAGGTCGAGGAGTTCGTCGCCCAGAAGCGGGCCACGCCCGGAGTACGGGTGGAACTGCTGATGCCGAACGAACTGAACGCGCCGAAGGCGGCCAAGGAACCCGCGCCGCGGCCGGACGCGGCGGTGCCCGGCGCGTGGTCCGGCGAGCCGTCCGCCGGTCCGGAGGCGCCGGCCGACCCGTCCGCCGGTCCCGGCCCCACGGCCGAGTGGTACTACCTCGACCCCCGCCCGCTGGACGGCCACCAGGACGACCACCACGCCTACGGCGCGGACTACGGCACCGGGTACCCCGAGGGCGTCGACCTCTTCGACGACCACCGGTGGGGCGGCACGCGCAGGTAACACGGGTACAAAAGCGAGGTCCGTGCGGCCCCGGGCACCGATCGCGGTTAACGTGGTCGGTGCCCGTAGCGCTGATCCGGTACGGGCGCGTTGCTGACCAATGGGGTGGAGGAAGGACGAACGTGCGCGTCGGAGTCGAAACGTGAGAATTCTGCACACCTCCGACTGGCACCTCGGACGGTCCTTCCACCGCGTCAGCCTGCTCGCGGCGCAGCGGGAGTTCCTCGACCGTCTCGTCGCGACCGTACGGGAGCGGGAGGTGGACGCCGTCCTCGTCGCGGGGGACGTCTACGACCGGGCCGTACCGCCGCTGGCCGCCGTCGAGCTGTTCGACGACGCCCTGCACCGGCTCGCCGGGCTCGGCGTGCCGACCGTCATGATCTCCGGCAACCACGACTCGCCCCGGCGGCTGGGCGTCGGCGCCGGGCTCATCGAGCGGGCCGGGATCCATCTGCGCACCGACCCCGCCGGATGCGGCACCCCCGTCGTCCTCGCCGACCGCCACGGCGACGTCGCCTTCTACGGTCTGCCCTACCTCGAACCCGGCCTGGTGCGCGAGACACTGGGCGCGTCGGCGGGGGGTCATCCGGCGGTCCTCGGCGCCGCCATGGACCGGGTGCGCGCCGACCTCGCCACCCGGCCGCCCGGCACCCGGTCCGTCGTCCTCGCCCACGCCTTCGTCACCGGCGGCGCGGTCAGCGACAGCGAACGGGACATCACCGTCGGCGGCGTCGCCTCCGTCCCCGCCGAGGTCTTCGACGGCGTCGACTACGTGGCACTCGGGCATCTGCACGGCTGTCAGACCCTCACCGAGCGTGTCCGCTACTCGGGCTCGCCGCTCGCCTACTCCTTCTCCGAGGCCACGCACCGCAAGTCGATGTGGCTCGTGGAGCTGGCCGCCGACGGCGCGATCGGTGCCGCCGAGCGCGTCGACTGCCCCGTACCCCGCCCGCTGGCCCGACTCCGGGGGCGGCTCGAGGACCTGCTCGCCGACCCGGACCTCGCCCGGCACGAGACGGCCTGGGTCGAGGCCACGCTCACCGATCCGGCGCGGCCGTACGAGCCGATGGCCCGGCTCGCGGAGCGCTTCCCACACGTCCTCAGCCTGGTCTTCGACCCGGAGCGGCCCCCCGAGGACCCGCTCGCCTCCTACGCCCAGCGGCTGCGCGGCCGCACCGACCGGGAGATCGCCGAGGACTTCGTGGCCCACGTACGGGGCGGGCGGGGCCCGGACGCGCGGGAGTCCGTGCTGCTCGGCGACGCCCTCGAAGCCGTCCGCGTGGAGGGGGAGGACCCGCGATGAGGCTCCACCGGCTGACCGTCACCGCCTTCGGCCCCTTCGGGGCCACCCAGCAGGTCGACTTCGACGAACTGTCGGCCGCCGGGCTCTTCCTGCTGCACGGGCCGACGGGCGCGGGCAAGACGTCCGTCCTCGACGCCGTCTGCTACGGCCTGTACGGGCAGGTGCCCGGCGCCCGGCAGGGCAGCGGGCTCTCCCTGCGCAGCGACCACGCCGATCCGCTCACCCCGACCGAGGTCGTCCTCGAACTCACCGTAGGGCAGCGCCGCCTGGAGATCACCCGGCGGCCCGAGCAGCCCCGGCCCAAGAAGCGGGGCACCGGGGTGACCCGGGAGAAGGCGCAGAGCCTGCTGCGCGCCTACGACGCCGACTCCCGCACCTGGACGGCGCTCAGCCGCTCGCACCAGGAGATCGGCGCGGAGATCGAACAGCTGCTGGGCATGAGCAGGGATCAGTTCTGCCAGGTGGTGCTGTTGCCGCAGGGCGACTTCGCCCGCTTCCTCCGCGCCGACGAACCGGCCCGGGCCAAGCTGCTGGGACGGCTCTTCGACACCAGCCGCTTCGCCGCCGTCGAAGAGCGGCTCGCCGAGCTGAGGCGCGCCGCCGAGAAGCGCGTCATCGGCGGCGACGAACGGCTCCTCGCGCTGGCCCACCGCATGGCCCAGGCCGCGGGCCGCTCCGCCGAACTGGACGCACACCCGCTGCCGGAGACCGCCGCCGGAGCGCCGGGCCTCGCCGACGCCGTCCTGGAGTGGGCCGCCCTCGCCCGCGCGGACGCGCGCGAACGGCGCGACATCACCGCGTCCGCGCTGCGCCGCGCCGAAGCCGTGCACGAGACCGCCCGGCGGGCGGCCGACGCGGAGAGCGAGCGCGCCGAACTCCAGCGCCGCCACGCCGAGGCGCGGCGCCGCGCGGACGACCTGGAGCTGCGCCGGGCCGAACGGACACGGCTGCACGCCCTGTTGGAGCGCGCCCGCGCCGCCGACGCCGTGGCCCCCGCCCTGGACCTCCGCACCACCGCCGCCCACGCCCACCACCGCGCCATCGCCGCCGAACGCCAGGCCCGCACCCACCTGGCCGCCGACCCGGTGTTGGACGCCCTGGCCCACGTCCCGGCCCCGCGGCCGTCCGGGGCCGACAAGGCAGACGAGTCCGCCGGGCGGCGGAACGGTTCGCGCGGCGTGCCGCCCGCGCGCGGCGCCGGGTTGTCGGGCGGGGCCGACGCTGGGGGCCGTACGGCGGCTGCCGGGGAGGGCCCGGGTTCGCCCGCGGGTGCCGCCGGGCAGGAGCAGCACGGCGCGCCGGAGGCCGGGGCCGTGGACACAGCTGGGGCGCGTGGCGTGCCGCACGCGCGCGGCGCGGCTCCGGCTGGTGACACCGCCCACCCCGAGCCGCCCGCCGCGGACCGATCGTCGGTGGGGGCCGCCGCGCGCGGGGGCTCTGCGGCTGACGCGTCGCAGCAGGAGGGCGACCGCGGCGGCGCGGGGCCGCTGGCCGAGGCGGGGGCCGAGCGGTTGGCGCGGGTGGAACGGTGGGTGCGGGGGGAACTGGGGGCGTTGGCGGCGGCTCGGCGGGGCGAGGACCGGGCCCGGGCGGTGGCGACGGAGATCGCGGAGCTGGACCGTGAGGCGCGGGCCGATGACGAGGCCGTCGAGGAGGCCGCCGAATGGCTCGCGGGCTGGGAGTCGACGCGGCGCGCGCACCAGGCGCGCATCGAGGCAGCGCAGGAGGCCGCCACCCGGGCCGAGCAGCTCGGCGCGCGCATCGAGCCCGCCGAGCGGCGGCTCGAGGCGGCCCGCGAGCGCGACCGGCTCGCCGAGCTGGCGGAGCGGGCGCGGGAGGAGCTGTTGCGGTGCCGGGAGCGGGCGGCCTGCGCCCAGGAGAGCTGGCTGGACCTCAAGGACCGGCGGCTGCGCGGGATCGCCGCCGAGCTGGCGGCCGGGCTGCGCCCGGGGGAGCCGTGCGCGGTGTGCGGGGGCTGTGAGCACCCGAGCCCGGCGCGCCCGGGGGCGGGGCATGTGGACCGTACGGCGGAGGAGGCCGCGCTGGAGGAGTACCAGCGGGCCGAGGCGGGCCGTGAGGAGGCCGAGAGCCGGTCGCAGCGGCTGAAGGAGGCGCTGGCGGGCGCGGAGGCCGGGGCGGACGGCGGCGCGGTGGAGGCGCTGGACCGCGCCCTGGCCGAGCTGCGCACCGCGTACGCCGAGGCCCGCGCCGCGGCCGCGGACGGGCTCGACGCCCGCGCGGCCCTCGACCGGGC
>NZ_JBEYAL010000037.1:0-89888 GCF_040631655.1 Streptomyces sp. NPDC019937 | reverse complement strand
CGGGGCGGCCCCCCCCCCCCCACCCCCCGCGCGCCCCCCCGCGGGGCGCCGGCGGCGCCCGCCGTGAGCGTGGACACCGCCCCGGCGGGCCCGCCGGGGCTGCCCGTCGCCGGGGCGGGCAGCGGCTCGAAGGCGGTCACCACCGTGTAGCCGGACACCGGTGCCGACTCCGGGCCGCCGAGCCCCAGCCGCACCGGGTCGGCCGGCCCCACCGGATCGCCCAGCCGCTCCCGCGCCAGCGTGAGGCGCGCCTCGTCCGTGTCGATCCCGCAGACGGACGCGCCGCGCCCGGCCGCCATGAGGAGGGCGAGCCCCGACCCGCAGCCCAGGCCCAGCAGCCGCGTTCCGGCGCCGACGTCCAGCCGTTCGTAGACGGCCTCGTACAGCGGCACCAGCATCCGCTCCTGGATCTCCGCCCAGTCGCGGGCGCGGGCATGGGGGTCCGCCGTGCTCGGCGTGGAGGGGTGCGGGCGCTGCCGCCGTACGAGCGTAGATGTCATGAAAGGGCCCCAATCAGCGAAGAGCAGTGCCGTCGTCAGATCCGCCGTTGTGCGCCAGAGGGTGCCGTGTGGATCGTGCGGTGCCGTACAGGGCTGTGCAGGGCTGTTCCACAGGGCACCCGCTCTGTCGCGTCCCACCCCCGTATGCCAGGGAACTCCGCATCCGTCCCCGCGTCCAGAGCTTTCACGGCCGTGCTTGCGTGCCCCCTCCGTGCGCCCCCGCGCGACGTCGCATCCGCCCCGCTCCCGCGCCCGCCCCGGGGCGCCGCGACCGCCCCGGGGCGATATTCGCCGCGGTGGGGCGCGCCGCCGCCGTACGATCGGCCGCATGGCCAAAGCCCCCGTTCTCACCCCGCGCGCGGCGGATTTTCCGCGCTGGTACCAGGACGTGATCAACAAGGCCGAACTGGCCGAGAACGGTCCGGTGCGCGGCACCATGGTCATCCGACCGTACGGATACGGGCTGTGGGAGCGGATGCAGGGCGACCTGGACGCCCGGATCAAGGCGGTGGGCGTCCAGAACGCCTACTTCCCCCTCTTCATCCCGCAGTCGTACCTCACCCGGGAGGCCGAGCACGTCGAGGGCTTCGCGCCCGAACTCGCGGTCGTCACCCACGGCGGCGGCAAGGAACTGGAGGAGCCGGTGGTGGTCCGGCCCACCTCCGAGACGATCGTCAACGAGTACTTCTCCAAGTGGGTGCAGAGCTACCGCGATCTGCCGCTGCTGATCAACCAGTGGGCCAATGTGGTGCGGTGGGAGCTGCGGCCCCGGCTGTTCCTGCGGACGACCGAATTCCTCTGGCAGGAGGGTCACACCGCCCACGCCACGTACGAGGACGCCCGGGAGTTCGCCGCCCGCATCCACCGCGAGGTCTACGCCGACTTCATGGAGAACGTGCTCGCCATGGACGTCGTCCTGGGGCGCAAAACCGCCCGCGAGCGCTTCGCGGGCGCCGTCAACACCCTCACCCTCGAAGGGATGATGGGCGACGGCAAGGCGCTGCAGCTGGGCACCAGCCATGAGCTGGGCCAGAACTTCGCCCGCGCCTTCGGCACCCGCTATCTGTCCAGGGACGGCGAGCAGGAACTGGTCTGGCAGACCTCCTGGGGCAGCACGACCCGCATGGTCGGCGCGCTGGTGATGATGCACGGCGACGACGACGGGCTGCGGCTGCCGCCCCGGCTGGCCCCGGTCCAGGCCGTCGTCCTCGCGGTCAAGGGCGACCCCGCGGTGCTCGCCGCGGTCCGCGAGACGGGCGACCGGCTGGCGGCCGCGGGCGTACGGGTGCACGTCGACGACCGCGCCGACCTGCCCTTCGGCCGCCGCGCCGTGGACTGGGAGCTGCGGGGCGTACCGGTGCGCGTCGAGATCGGCCCGCGCGACCTGGAGACCGGCACCGCCACACTCGCCCGGCGGATCCCGGGCGGCAAGGAACCGGTGCGCACCGACCTGCTGGCCGAGGTGGTGCCGAAGGCGCTGGAGGAGGACCAGGCGCTGCTGCTGCGCCAGGCGCGGGAGCGCCGCACGGCGCGCACGGTGGAGGCGCGGACCGTGGAGGAGGCCGCGGAGGCGGCGGCCGCGGGCGGCTGGGCGCGCGTCCGGTGGGCCGACCTGGGCCCGGAGGGCGAGGCCGCGCTCGCCGAGCGGGCGGTGTCCGTGCGGTGTCTGGTCACCGAGGACGGGGCGGTGCCGGACGCCGATGACGCGCCGGGTAACGTCGCCTACGTGGCGCGCGCCTACTGAGCGGCGCGCCTGCCGAGTGACGCGGGGCCTGACGGGCCGGTGCCACGGACGGTGTCCGCGGGCCGGTGTCTACGGGCCGGGCCGTACGAGGCGGTACGTACCGCCTTGGTGCGCCGTGGGCGGCTCATCCATGCATGTGCGCACCCGCCCTCGTCGCGACGCATCAGCGTTGAACTGACTGGTACGTGCAAATTATTTGGGATGCCCCGGAATCGGAACACCGAGTGGCTCCCGCTCGTTAGCACGACGTGAGCACGACACCACCTGTACTCGCCGCAGAGCTGGCACAGGCGTGGGCCGACATTCAACGGCACCACCCCGAGCTGCCGGATCTAGCCGCGCCCGAATCGCTGATCGGAGAGTCGTCGTCCGCATGTGGCGCCGAGCTCTCCTTCGAACGGCTGCTGCACGAGGCAGTCCACGGCATCGCCGCCGCCCGCGGTGTCCGTGACACCTCGCGCGCCGGCCGCTACCACAACCGCCGGTTCCTGGCGATCGCCGAGGAGCTGGGGCTCGACCACTCCGAGGAGCCGCATCCCAGCAGCGGCTTCTCGCTGGTCACCCTCAGTCCCGAGGCGAGAAAGCGCTATCGGACCACGATCGAACGGCTGCACCGCGCCCTCAAGGCCCACACGGTCGCGACCGGGGCCGAGACCTCCCGAGCCTTCCGCGGCCCCGCGGCGCGGCACGGTTCGTCCGGGGGCGGGGTCCGGGTCAAGGCGGTGTGCGACTGCGGGCGCAACGTCCGCGTCGTTCCGTCGGTGCTGGCCCAGGCGCCCATCATGTGCGGCGGCTGCGGGAAGCCGTTCCGCATTCCGGACGCGGTGGCCGCGGTCGGCTGACCGGCCACGGTGTGGCAGAATGGTCCGCTGTACTCGACAGCCGACCAGGACCCCTCTCTCCTCCGGCTGACGCGTCCATCGGGCACTCGGGTACCGCAACCCCACGCGGCACGTCGCAGTGCTCAACCACGTCAAGACCAGGAGACACCACTTCCGTGGCAGTCAAGATCAAGCTGAAGCGTCTGGGCAAGATCCGTTCGCCTCACTACCGCATCGTCGTCGCCGACTCCCGTACCCGCCGTGACGGCCGGGCCATCGAGGAGATCGGCCTGTACCACCCGGTGCAGAACCCCTCGCGCATCGAGGTCGACTCGGAGCGTGTGCAGCACTGGCTGAAGGTCGGCGCCCAGCCGACCGAGCCGGTGCTCGCCATCCTGAAGGTCACCGGCGACTGGCAGAAGTTCAAGGGCCTGCCCGCCCCGGCTCCGATGAAGGTCGCCGAGCCGAAGGCCGACAAGCGCGCCCTGTTCGAGGCCGCGGCCAAGGACGCTGGTGACGAGCCGAAGGGTGAGGCCATCACCCCGAAGGCGAAGAAGTCCGAGAAGAAGTCGGACGAGGCGGCCGAGGCCGCTGAGTCCACCGCGTCGACCGAGGCCTGAGGATGCTCGAGGAAGCCCTCGAGCACCTGGTGAAGGGCATCGTCGACAACCCCGACGACGTGCAGGTCGCCTCGCGCAACCTGCGTCGCGGACGCGTGCTCGAGGTCCGGGTGCACCCCGACGACCTGGGCAAGGTGATCGGCCGTAACGGCCGCACCGCCCGCGCGCTGCGCACCGTCGTGGGCGCCATCGGCGGCCGTGGGATCCGCGTCGACCTCGTCGACGTGGATCAGGTCAGCTGAGAGGCGATCAATAGGAGCACCGGCACGGGCCGGGGAGGGCTTTGGGCCGTCCCCGGCCCGTGTGCGTGAAAGGGACATGCATCGTGCAGTTGGTTGTCGCGCGGATCGGCCGTGCCCATGGCATCAAGGGCGAGGTCACCGTCGAGGTGCGCACGGACGAGCCCGAGCTGCGGCTCGGCCCCGGCGCCGTGCTGGCCACCGAGCCCGCCTCGGCCGGGCCGCTGACCATCGAGACCGGCCGGGTGCACAGCGGCCGGCTGCTGCTGCGCTTCGAGGGAGTGCGGGACCGTACGGGCGCGGAGGCGCTGCGCAACGTCCTGCTCATCGCGGAGGTCGACCCCCAGGAGGTCCCCGAGGACCCCGAGGAGTTCTACGATCACCAGCTGATCGACCTCGACGTGGTCACCGTGGACGGCACGGCGGTCGGCCGGATCTCCGAGATCTCCCATCTGCCCTACCAGGACCTGCTGATCGTGAAGCGGCCCGACGGCGGCGAGGTGATGATCCCGTTCGTCTCCGAGATGGTGCCGGAGATCGACCTGGAGGAGCAGCGCGCGGTCATCGACCCGCCGCCGGGACTGCTGGACGAGGCCGAGGCGGAGATCGCCACCGGCCGTGAGGAGCCGTCGTCATGAGGCTCGACGTCGTCACGATCTTCCCGGAGTACCTGGAGCCGCTGAACGTCTCGCTGGTCGGCAAGGCGCGCGCCCGCGGCGTCCTGGACGTCCGCGTGCACGACCTGCGCTCCTGGGCGCACGACCGGCACAACACGGTGGACGACACCCCGTACGGCGGCGGCCCGGGCATGGTCATGAAGCCCGAGCCCTGGGGCGAGGCGCTGGACGCGGTCATCGCGTCCGGCGAGGGCGAGGGGCTGCCCAAGCCGACGCTGGTGGTGCCCACCCCGAGCGGCCGCCCGTTCACCCAGGCCCTCGCGGTGGAACTCTCCGAGCGCCCCTGGCTGGTCTTCGCCCCGGCGCGCTACGAGGGCATCGACCGGCGGGTGATCGAGGAGTACGGGGAGCGGCTGGAGATCCACGAGGTCTCCATCGGCGACTACGTGCTGGCGGGCGGCGAGGCCGCGGTCCTGGTGATCACCGAGGCCGTCGCCCGGCTGCTGCCCGGGGTGCTGGGCAACGCCGAATCGCACAGGGACGACTCCTTCGCCCCCGGCGCGATGGCCGATCTGCTGGAGGGGCCCGTCTACACCAAGCCCCCCGAGTGGCGCGGCCGGGGCATCCCGGAGGTGCTGGTCAGCGGCCACCACGGCAAGATCGCCCGGTGGCGCAGGGACGAGGCGTTCCGCCGCACCAGCGCCCACCGCCCCGATCTGATCGAGCGCTGCGACCCGGTGACGCTCGACAAGCACGACCGGGCGCTCCTGGCCGAGCTGGGCTGGGAGGAGCTGCCCGGGGCGGGCGAAACCGGGAGACGGGCCCGATTTGGGCGGCCGGACCGGGCCGTGGAAGAATAGGCCGCTGCCGTACGTCCGGGCGTGCGCCCCTGCCACAGGGGGACCGACGCCCGCCCGATGAGGGCGGCACTCCGATCACCATTCCGATATGCCGCTGATGACCTGTGGCATCAGCGAGGAAAGCAGACGATCATGTCTCACCTGCTCGACAACGTCGACTCCGCGTCGCTGCGCAGCGACATCCCGACCTTCCGCCCCGGCGACACGGTCAACGTCCACGTCCGCGTCATCGAGGGCAACCGCTCGCGTGTCCAGCAGTTCAAGGGTGTCGTCATCCGCCGCCAGGGTTCCGGCGTGCGGGAGACCTTCACCGTCCGCAAGGTGAGCTTCAGCGTCGGCGTCGAGCGCACCTTCCCGGTGCACACCCCGATCGTCGAGAAGATCGAGGTCGTCACCCGCGGTGACGTGCGCCGTGCGAAGCTCTACTACCTGCGTGACCTCCGCGGCAAGGCCGCGAAGATCAAGGAGAAGCGCACCAGCTGAGTTTTGCTCGACACTTGAGCTCCCGTCGGATGCCCCGGCCGGGCCGGATAGGCTCTGGCCCGATGGACATCGATGGACGGCTCGCGGAGCGCGATCGCTCCTCCTGTTCCGACCCGGAGCACGAGGAGCGATCGCGCTCTTCGCATGCCCCGGAGGAGCCCTCCGCGGAGCAGCCGCCCGCCGGGCGCCCCGGGGCGTGGGCGGCCGGCGACCGGCCGTGGCGTCGGGCCGCGCTCCTCGCGGCCGCCTCCATGGCGCTGGTCCTGCTGGTGAGCGGGTTCGTGGTGCAGCCGTTCCAGATTCCCAGCGGTTCCATGGAGAACACCCTGCGCCCCGGGGACCGGGTGCTGGTGAACAAGCTCGCCTACCGTTTCGGGGACGATCCGCGCCGCGGCGACGTTGTCGTCTTCGACGGCACCGGCTCCTTCCTCCAGGAGGAGCCGTCCGGGAACCCGGTGACCGGTGTGCTGCGCGAGGCGGCCGCGGCGGTCGGCCTCGCCGAGCCCGCCGAGAGCGACTACATCAAGCGTGTGGTGGGCGTCGGCGGTGACCGGGTCACCTGCTGCGACGAGCGGGGGAGGATCGAGGTGAACGGCCGGCCCGTGAACGAGGACTATCTGTACCCCGGGGACAGCCCCTCGCGGGTGCCGTTCGACACCGTCGTGCCCGAAGGGCGGCTGTGGGTGATGGGCGACCACCGCGGCGCCTCCCGGGACTCCCGCGACCACCTCGGCGAGCCGGGCGGCGGCACCGTCCCCGTGGACCAGGTGATCGGGCGGGCCGACTGGATCGGCTGGCCGTTCGGCCGGTGGTCCGCCATCCGGGGTCAGGGAGCCTTCGCGCACGTCCCCGGACCGGGCGGGACGGGGGGCACGGTCCCGGGCGGTGCGCATGGGTAACCGCGGACGCCCCCGTTCCGGCGCCCGCCGGCCGGGTTTCGGCCCCGCCTCCGCCCCCGCCGCGCCGCCGCGCGAGCCGGGGCAGCGGCGGCTCGCCACCCGTGCGGAGCGGCGCCGGGTGCAGCAGCGGATCAAGCGCAGAAGACGCCGGTCCGCCGTGCGGGAGATACCGATCCTGATCGGTGTCGCGCTGGTGATCGCGCTGGTCCTCAAGACCTTCCTGGTGCAGGCGTTCGTGATCCCGTCCGGCTCCATGGAGCAGACGATCAAGATCGGCGACCGGGTGCTGGTCGACAAGTTCACCCCGTGGTTCGGTTCCAAGCCGACGCGCGGGGACGTGGTGGTGTTCAAGGACCCCGGCGGCTGGCTGGAGGACGAGCGGAAGCCGCCCGAGGACGATCCGCCGGTCATCAAGCAGGTCAAGGAGTTCCTGACCTTCATCGGCCTGCTGCCCTCGTCGGACGAGCAGGACCTGATCAAGCGGGTGGTCGCGGTCGGCGGGGACACGGTGGCATGCTGTGACACGAACGGCAGGGTCACGGTCAACGGGACGCCGCTGAACGAGTCGTATCTCTACCCGGGCAATCCGCCCTCGCAGCGCAAGTTCAAGGTGACCGTCCCCGCGGGGCGGATGTTCATGATGGGTGACCACCGGTCCAACTCGGCGGACTCCCGGGTGCACCTCGACGAGGCGTACCAGGGCACCGTCGCGGACGCGAGCGTGGTGGGCCGCGCCGTGGTGATCGCGTGGCCGTTCGGCCATATGCGGCAGCTGGACGAGCCCGGAACGTACTCGTCCGTGCGGGACGCGCCGAGTGGGGCGACACAGGTGAGCGGTGCGCCGCATAGGCTGTCCCCCATGGATCAGCAAGGAATGATCCAGCTCCCGACCCCTGCGGAACTCCCGCTCGTTATGGGAGTGGTGGGCCTGCGCCGTTCGTGGAGCAGGCGGCAGCGGCGTGAGGAGTGAATGTGGGGGACTTGGCGGTCGGCGCGCGATCCGGTCACGAAGAGCCCGAAAGGCGGCCCGGCACGACGGGAGAGGGGACCGCGGACCGGGCACCGGAGGCGCCCGGGGCGTCCCCGGAAGCGGGAGGCGCTCCCACGGCCGGACCGGCTGACGCGCCGCCCTCCGGCCCTCCCGGACCACCCCGGCCCGGGACCGGGCCCGGCGCGGAGCGGGAGACCGGCTCCGAGGAGGACGGCACGGAGTCCGGGACCGGGCGGCGGCCCGCGAAGGGGCGGAAGGTGCGCTCCTTCTGGAAGGAGCTGCCGATCCTGATCTTCATCGCGCTGGTGCTGGCGCTGCTGATCAAGACCTTCCTGGTGCAGGCCTTCTCGATCCCGTCCGACTCGATGCAGAACACGCTGCAGCGGGGCGACCGGGTGCTGGTGGACAAGCTCACTCCCTGGTTCGGCTCGAAGCCGGAGCGCGGCGAGGTGGTCGTCTTCCACGATCCGGGCGGCTGGCTCGGCGAGACCCAGACGCAGGACTCGGGCCCGATCGCCGAGGGCATCCAGGAGGCGCTCAGCAAGGTCGGCCTGATGCCGTCCGCCGATGAGAAGGACCTGATCAAGCGGGTCATCGCGGTCGGCGGGGACACGGTCTCGTGCAAGCGCGGCGGCAAGGTGATGGTCAACGGCAAGGCGCTGGACGAGCCGTACATCTTCCCCGGGAACACGCCCTGTGACGAGAAGCCGTTCGGCCCGGTCAAGGTGCCCAAGGACCGGATCTGGGTGATGGGCGACCACCGCCAGGACTCGCTGGACTCCCGCTACCACCAGAACCTGCACGACGGCACCGTCTCGGTGGACGACGTCGTCGGGCGCGCGATCGTGGTGGCCTGGCCGGTCAACCGCTGGTCCACCCTGTCGATTCCGGACACCTTCGACCAGCCGGGGCTGAGCGCGGCGGCGTCCCTGGCCCCCTCGGCGCTCGGGTTCGCGGGCGCGGTGCCGCTCGTGCTGTGGCGTCGTCGCAGGCAGGCGGCGAAGGTGCGGGGGACGGCTGACTGACGCCCCGTACCGCAGGTAAGGTGCGATCTCGTGCCACAGGGCATGCGGAACATGACCTTCTATGTCTGCGGGACACGGTGGGAGCACTGGAATGAGCGATGCCCGAGGGGCGGGGGGCAGCACGCTGGGCGCCGTGCTGTCCGGGCTGGCGGTGGCCGTCGGCAGTGTGCTGTTCCTGGGCGGTTTCGCCTGGGGCGCGGTGCTCTACAAGCCGTACAGCGTCCCGACCGATTCGATGTCGCCGACCATCGGCAAGGGCCACCGGGTGCTCGCGGAGCGCATCGACGGGGGTGAGGTGCGCCGCGGCGATGTGGTCGTCTTCCAGGACGAGGTCTGGGGCGCCCTGCCGATGGTGAAGCGGGTCATCGGGGTCGGCGGCGACAAGGTCGTCTGCTGCGACAAGCAGAACCGCATCACCGTGGACGGCAAGACACTCGAAGAACCGTATCTTCAGGCCAAGGAGCCGGCCTCGATGACCCGGTTCACCACCACCGTGCCCAAGGGGAGCCTGTTCCTCATGGGCGACCACCGCAGCGACTCCCTCGACTCCCGGACGCACCTCACCGACAGCAGCCGTGGAGCCGTGCCCACGGGCGCCGTGACGGCCCGGGTGGACGCCACGGCCTGGCCGCTGGGGTCCTTCGGCATGATGGGGCGCCCGGAGGTGTTCAAGGAACTGCCGGGCGGCGTCTCGCAGCCCGGCCCGCTCCGGCTCGTATTGGTCTCCGTCCTGGCCGGCGCCGTGCTCATCCTGGGAGGTGCGGCCTACGGGCCGGTCGCGCGCCGGATGGGAGGCGGCACCGCGCGGCGGGACGAGACGCGGGAGAAGGTGGCGGCCAGTGGCTGACGGGGCCGGGAAGACCGGCACGGACGCGGCGCCGCTGCGGAAGGTCGCCCGGGTGGTCCTGCTCGACCCGCGGGACCGGATCCTGCTGCTGCACGGCTTCGAACCGGACAACCCCTCGCTGACCTGGTGGTTCACCCCGGGCGGCGGGCTGGAGGGCGATGAGAGCCGCGAGCAGGCCGCCCTGCGCGAGCTGGCGGAGGAGACCGGGATCACCGAGGTCCGGCTCGGCCCGCTGCTGTGGCGGCGCACCTGCTCCTTCCCGTTCTTCGGCCGTCGCTGGGACCAGGACGAGTGGTATTACCTGGCCCGTACGGAGCAGACCACGACGCGCCCGGAGGGGCTGACGGAGCTGGAGCGGCGCAGCGTGGCGGGGCTGCGCTGGTGGACCGTGGAGGAGCTGGCCGGGGCGGCGGAGCCGGTGTACCCGACCCGGCTCGTGGAACTGTTGCGTACGCTGCTCGACGAGGGACCGCCCAGTACGCCGGTGATCCTGGAGACTGAGCGCGTCTGACGCACAATGGGGGGACGCACGGCTGAAGGGGAACATGCCATGAGCGCCGAGGACCTCGAGAAGTACGAGACCGAGATGGAGCTGAAGCTCTACCGGGAGTACCGCGATGTCGTCGGTCTGTTCAAATATGTGATCGAGACCGAGCGCCGCTTCTATCTCACCAACGACTACGAGATGCAGGTGCACTCCGTCCAGGGTGAGGTCTTCTTCGAGGTGTCGATGGCGGACGCCTGGGTCTGGGACATGTACCGACCGGCGCGGTTCGTCAAGCAGGTACGCGTACTCACGTTCAAGGACGTGAATATCGAGGAGCTGAACAAGAGCGACCTCGACCTTCCGGGAGGCTGACCTGCCGGTCCTCCGGGGCTGACTCACTCTTCCGGGTGGCGGGATTGTCCACCGGCGCCGGTTCGTCCACAGAAATCCACCAAGATCCCTGAATGCGGGGCGGGCGCGTCACAGTCGGTGCCGGAGGTGGTGCCGAATGAACGCCCGGGGAGCACTGGGCCGCTACGGCGAGGATCTGGCGGCGCGCCGGCTGGCCGAGGCCGGGATGACCGTCCTGGAGCGCAATTGGCGGTGCCGGGACGGCGAGATCGACATCGTCGCGCTGGATGCCGGGGCGCTGGTCGTCTGCGAGGTCAAGACGCGTCGCGCGGAGGGTTACGAACCGCCGACGGCGGCGGTCGGGCCCGGCAAGGCCGACCGGCTGCGAAGGCTCGCCGAGCGCTGGCTGGAGCGGCACGGCGGGCCGCCGCCGGGAGGCGTGCGGATCGATCTGGTGGGCGTGGTGCTGCCGCGGCGCGGCGCGCCCGTGGTCGAGCATCTGCGGGGGGTGGCCTGAATGGGGTTCGCCCGCACCTGCTCGGTCGCGCTGGTCGGGGTCGAGGGCGTGGTGGTCGAGGTCCAGGCCGATCTGGAGCCCGGCGTGGCCGCCTTCACCCTGGTCGGCCTGCCCGACAAATCCCTGGTCGAGAGCCGGGACCGGGTCCGCGCCGCCGTGGTCAACTCCGATGCCGCCTGGCCGCAGAAGAAGCTCACCGTCGGGCTCAGCCCGGCGTCCGTCCCCAAGGGCGGCAGCGGCTTCGACCTGGCCGTGGCCTGTGCCGTGCTCGGTGCCGCCGAGCGCGTCGACCCACGGGAGATCGCCGATCTGATGATGATCGGGGAGCTGGGCCTGGACGGCCGGGTCCGGCCCGTGCGCGGGGTGCTGCCCGCCGTGCTCGCGGCCGCCGAGGCCGGATACCGGCAGGTCGTCGTCCCCGAGCAGACCGCGGCCGAGGCATCCCTGGTCCCGGGCGTCTCGGTGCTCGGCGTGCGGAGCCTGCGCCAGCTGATCGCGGTCCTCACCGACGAACCGGTGCCCGAGGAGGACGAGCCGCTGGAGGCCGGGCGGCCCGATCCCATGCTGGCGGGGCTCACCATGCCCGGCGCGGGCATGGGCACCGGGGTGGCCGCGCTCCCCGGTGCCGGGGTGGGGCGGCCCGATCTGGCCGACGTCGCCGGGCAGCGGGCCGCGCGCACCGCGCTGGAGGTCGCCGCCGCCGGGGGCCACCATCTGTTCCTCATCGGGCCGCCGGGCGCCGGGAAGACCATGCTCGCCGAGCGGCTGCCCGGGCTGCTGCCGCCGCTCACCCAGCAGGAGGCCCTGGAGGTCACCGCCGTCCACTCGGTGGCCGGGGTGCTGCCACCGGGCCAGCCCCTGGTGGAGACGCCCCCGTACTGCGCACCGCACCACTCGGCGACCATGGCCGCCCTGGTCGGCGGCGGAAACGGGCTGCCGCGGCCGGGCGCGGTCTCCCTCGCCCACCGGGGGCTGCTCTTTTTGGACGAGGCTCCCGAGTTCAGCGGCCGGGCCCTGGACGCCCTGCGCCAGCCCCTGGAATCCGGCCATGTGGTGGTCGCCCGCTCCGCGGGCATGATGCGCATGCCCGCCCGCTTCCTCCTCATGCTGGCCGCCAACCCCTGCCCCTGCGGGCGCCACGGGCTGCTGGTGGACGGCTGCGAATGCTCGCCCTCGACGGTCCGCCGCTACCAGTCGCGGCTCTCCGGCCCGCTGCTGGACCGGGTCGATCTGCGCGTCCACGTCGAGGCGGTGAGCCGGGCCGAGCTGACCGGGGCGGGTGGCCCGGCGGAGAGCACGGCCGCGGTCGCGGCCCGGGTGCGCGAGGCGAGGGAGCGGGCCGCCGCGCGCCTCGCGGACACCCCCTGGCGGTTGAACAGCGAGGTGCCGGGGCATGAGCTGCGCACCCGCTGGCAGGCCTGCCCCGGGGCGCTCCGGGAGGCCGAGCGGGACATGGAGCGCGGGCTGCTCACCGCCCGCGGCCTGGACCGGGTGCTCCGGGTCGCCTGGACCGTCGCCGACCTCGCCGGGCACGACCGGCCACTGGCGCCGGACGTCGCCCGGGCACTCCAGCTGCGCACCGGGGTGACCCGCGGGGTGCCCGTCGGCGCGGGGGAGTACTGATGGCCGCCTGCCCGGCGGGGGTCCCCGCCACGGGACCCGGGGCACCGCCCGCCAGGGACCCCGGGCCGGGTGTGGACCGCGAGGAGCGGCTCGCCCGCGCGGCCCTCACCCGGCTCGTGGAGCCCGGTGACGAGGCGGTGGGGCGCTGGTTGCGGCGGCTGGGGCCGGTGGCCTTGTGGCGGGCGCTCACCGGTGAGGCCCCGCCGCCGCGTGGGGCGAGCCCACAGCGGCTGGCCGGATGCGCGCTGCGGGCCGCCGGGCTCGACCCCGCGGCCGACCTCGACCTGATCGCCGCCCGTGGCGGGCGGTTCGTCTGCCCCGGGGACATGGAGTGGCCCGGTCAGCTCGACGACCTCGGGGACGCCCGCCCGGTCGGCTTATGGGTGCGGGGCCCGGCGTCGCTGCGCATGTGGGCGCTGCGCTCGGTCGCGGTCGTCGGGGCGCGCGCCTGCAGCGACTACGGCGCGCATGTCGCGGCGACGATGGGGGCCGGGCTCACCGAGCGGGGCTGGGTGGTGGTCTCCGGCGCGGCCCAGGGCGTGGACGGCGCGGCGCACCGCGGGGCGCTCGCCGCGGGCGGTGCCACCGTCGCCGTGCTCGCCTCCGGGGTGGACACCCCCTATCCGCGGGGGCACGCCGAGTTGATCGAGCGCATCGCGGAACAGGGTCTGGTACTGGCCGAGTTGCCGCCCGGAGCGCATCCCACCCGCGGCCGCTTCGTGCTGCGCAACCGGGTCATCGCCGCGCTCACCCGCGGCACGGTCGTCATCGAGGCCGAATACCGCAGCGGATCGCTGGTCACCGCGCGCCGGGCACAACAGCTCGGCCGGTCCACCATGGGAGTGCCCGGCCCGGTCACCAGCGGGCTCTCCGCGGGGGTCCACGAACTGCTGCGCGGCGAGGCCGTGCTGGTCACCGATGCCGACGAAGTCGTCGAGCTGATCGGCGGCATCGGGGAGCTCGCCCCTGTCCGGGAAGGGCCCCTCGTCGAGCGGGACCTGCTCCATCCCGTGACGGCACGGGTGCTGGAAGCGTTGTCGGCACAGGGCGGCAACGACGGGCGCGAGGTGGCCAGGGAATCCGGGACGAGCTGTGAAGAGGCCGTGAGCCGCCTCTACGAACTGCTCGCCCTGGGATTCGTCGAACGCCATGGCGACCGCTGGCAGTTGGCGCCGCCCGCGCGCCGGAGTGACGGCACACGGCGAGGCGATCCCCCAAATCGGGGCAATCGGGTGAAAGGGTTGAGGCGATGACCGTATCCGCGCACCGTCGAGCCACTGCCCTTCGCATACCGCGACGTCGCAGTCACGCTACGCTCACAAGGTTTCCGGTGGAAGCGTACGTCCTCACCCATGTCATGGCAGAACGGCTCAAGGCGACGAATGCCCCAGCACATCTCCGGGTCTGACCGCGCGGCGCCGCCCGCTGCCCGCGGCGTGGTGCGCCCCGCGGCACCGTCCTCGCTGGACGAGCTGTGGCGGTCGTACAAAGCCACGGGCGACGGGCGGCTGCGGGAGCAGCTGATCCTGCACTACTCGCCCCTGGTGAAATACGTCGCCGGGCGGGTCAGTGTCGGGTTGCCCTCCAACGTCGAGCAGGCCGACTTCGTCTCGTCCGGTGTCTTCGGACTCATCGACGCCATCGAGAAGTTCGACCCCGAGCGCGCCATCAAGTTCGAGACCTACGCCATCACCCGCATCCGCGGTGCGATGATCGACGAGCTGAGGGCGCTGGACTGGATCCCGCGTTCGGTGCGCCAGAAGGCCAGGGCGGTCGAGCGGGCGTACGCCACGCTGGAGGCGGCGCTGCGGCGCACCCCCACCGAGGTCGAGGTCGCCGCCGAGATGGACATCAGCGTCGAGGAACTGCACGGGGTGTTCAGCCAGTTGTCGCTCGCCAACGTGGTCGCCCTGGAAGAGCTGCTGCACGTGGGCGGCGAGGGCGGCGACCGGCTCAGCCTCATGGACACCCTGGAGGACACCGCCGCGGACAACCCGGTCGAGGTGGCCGAGGACCGGGAACTGCGCAGGTTGCTCGCCCGGGCCATCAACACCCTTCCGGAGCGGGAGAAGACCGTGGTCACCCTCTACTACTACGAGGGGCTCACCCTGGCCGAGATCGGCCAGGTCCTCGGGGTCACCGAGAGCCGGGTCAGCCAGATCCACACCAAGTCCGTGCTCCAGCTGCGCGCCAAACTCGCCGACGTCGGACGCTGAATCGTCCCACCGGGATCACCGTCACGGTGACGTCGTCGTGACGTCTCCGTAGAGTGGTGACGTGCCCAGGATTCGAGCGGCCTCAGTGGCCGAGCACCGGACGATGCAGCGCGGCGCCCTGCTGGAGGCCGCCCGCTCCTTGCTGTCCGAGGGCGGTACGGAGGCGCTGACCTTCCCCGCACTCGCCGAGCGCACGGGCCTCGCCCGCTCGTCCGTCTATGAGTACTTCCGCTCCCGCGCGGCCGTGGTCGAGGAGCTGTGCGCCGTCGACTTCCCGGTCTGGGCCGCCGAGGTCGAGGCCGCCATGGAGGGGGCCGGTACGCCCGAGGCGAAGGTCGAGGCCTATGTGCGCCGCCAGCTCGCCCTCGTCGGCGACCGCCGCCACCGTGCCGTGGTGGCGATCTCGGCCGGCGAGCTGGACGCGGGTGCGCGGGAGAAGATCCGCGCCGCCCACGGCGGGCTGATCTGCATGGTGGTCGAAGCCCTCGGCGCGCTCGGCCATCAGCAGCCCCGGCTCGCCGCGGTCCTGCTGCAAGGCGTCGTGGACGCCGCGGTCCGCCGCATCGAGCTGGGAGCCGCAGAGGATCCCGAGCACATCACGGAGGCGGCGGTCGCCATGGCCCTGGGCGGTGTACGGGGCTGATCCCGCGCCCGCCCCGCGGCTCGGCCGCGGAGGCGGCATCCGGCCCAGGCGGCCGCGGTCGCCAGGGCCAGGGGCGCCGCCAGGCCCGACGCGCCGGTGGACGACGCGGTGGCCGCCATACGGGGCCGCGCCCCGGCCGCCGGGGGTGACACCGCCGCCGCCCCCCGGGCGGCGGGCGGCACGCCGAAGACCGGCAGCAGCCGGGACGGCCCGCCCCGCAGCATCGACGACGGCAGCAGCGACAGCGGATCCAGATAGCGGTCCCCGCGCCGCAGCCCCCAGTGCAGACAACCGGACGGGCAGTGGAACGGCCCCGCCTCCATGACCCCGACCACCTGCCCCGCCGCCACCCGCGCGCCCCTGGTCACCGTGGCCCGCACCGGTTCGTAGGACGTCCGCAGCGGGGGAGCGCCGGTCCCGGACAGCTCGATGGTGAGCACCCCGCGCCCCGCGACCGGCCCCGCGAAGCTCACCCGCCCCGCGGCCGCCGCCCGCACCCGCTGACCCGCCCCCGCCGCCAGATCGACCCCGCGGTGACCCGCCGCCCACGGCGCGGGCGGCGGCCGCCACGCCCTCAGCACCGAGGGCCGTGGCGCCCCCTCCACCCCGGCCACCGGCCACGACCGGCCGTCCGGACCCGGCGCCGCCACCGCGGCCGGGACCAGGACCGGAAACATCAGGAAGCACAGGGCAAGAACCCACACCGCAGCAAGCCGTCGCATGTCATCCACGGTGACGCCAATCCGCGCATCCGGTGGATCATGGACGCGAACTGGGGACTACCCACGGGTTGTGGATATCGCCGTCACCCGGCACCGCACGGGTCCCGTACACTTCTTATGGCGATCCGGGTCACCGGATCGACTTCGCACGCCCCGCCGCCCGCGCCCCGAGCACGTATCGGCAGCACGGCGGCCGCGCCCCTCGGTCCTCGGACGAGCCCCTGACAGGCCCTCGTTCGTGGCAGGCGCGCCGGGGCGTCAGGAGCGGCGGCCGCCCGGCCGCCGTGGAACCGAGTACCTCAAGGAGTACGGCCATGGCCGTCGTCACGATGCGGGAGCTGCTGGAGAGCGGCGTCCACTTCGGGCACCAGACCCGCCGCTGGAACCCGAAGATGAAGCGCTTCATCTTCACCGAGCGCAACGGCATCTACATCATCGACCTGCTCCAGTCGCTGTCGTACATCGACCGCGCCTACGAGTTCGTCAAGGAGACCGTCGCCCACGGCGGCTCCATCATGTTCGTCGGCACGAAGAAGCAGGCGCAGGAGGCGATCGCCGAGCAGGCGACCCGCGTCGGTATGCCGTATGTCAACCAGCGCTGGCTGGGCGGCATGCTGACCAACTTCTCGACTGTCTACAAGCGCCTGCAGCGCCTGAAGGAGCTCGAGCAGATCGACTTCGAGGATGTGGCCGCCTCCGGCCTCACCAAGAAGGAGCTCCTGGTCCTCTCCCGCGAGAAGGCCAAGCTGGAGAAGACCCTCGGCGGTATCCGCGAGATGCAGAAGGTGCCGAGCGCCGTCTGGATCGTGGACACCAAGAAGGAGCACATCGCCGTCGGTGAGGCGCGCAAGCTCCGCATCCCGGTGGTCGCGATCCTCGACACCAACTGCGACCCCGACGAGGTCGACTACAAGATCCCGGGCAACGACGACGCGATCCGTTCCGTCACGCTGCTCACCCGCGTGATCGCCGACGCCGTCGCCGAGGGCCTCATCGCCCGCTCCGGCGTCGCCACCGGCGACGAGAAGGCCGACAAGAGCGCGGCCGAGCCGCTGGCCGAGTGGGAGCGCGACCTGCTCGAGGGTGAGAAGAAGGCCGACGAGCCCGAGGCCAAGCCGGCCGAGGCCGCCGCCGAGCAGCCGGCCGAGGCCGCTGCCGAGCAGCCCGCCGAGGACGCCAAGCCCGCCGAGGCCCCGGTCGCGGACGCCGAGCAGGCCTGACCACTCAGACGGTGTACAACGGCGGGGGACGGTGCGATGGCGCCGCCCCCGTCGTTCACCCGTAGAGCTTTCGACTTTCGAGAAGAGATTCACAGATCATGGCGAACTTCACCGCCGCTGACGTCAAGAAGCTCCGCGAGCTCACCGGCGCCGGCATGATGGACTGCAAGAAGGCGCTGGACGAGGCCGAGGGCAGCGTCGACAAGGCCGTCGAGATCCTTCGCGTCAAGGGCCAGAAGGGCGTGGCCAAGCGCGAGAGCCGCAGCGCCGAGAACGGTGCCGTCGTCTCCCTCATCGCCGACGACAACACCTCCGGCGTGCTGGTCGAGCTGAAGTGCGAGACCGACTTCGTGGCCAAGGGCGACAAGTTCGTCGCCGTCGCCGACGCCATCGCCGCCCACGTCGCCAAGACCGCTCCGGCCGACCTGGAGGCCCTGCTCGCCTCCGAGATCGAGGCCGGCAAGACCGTCCAGGCGTTCGTGGACGAGGCCAACGCGACCCTCGGCGAGAAGATCGTCCTCGACCGTTTCGCGCAGTTCTCCGGCGGCTACGTCGCCGCGTACATGCACCGCACCAGCCCGGACCTGCCGCCGCAGGTCGGCGTCCTGGTCGAGCTGGACAAGGAGAACGCCGAGGTCGCCAAGGACGTCGCGCAGCACGTCGCGGCCTTCGCGCCGAAGTTCCTGAGCCGTGACGAGATCCCGGCCGAGACGGTCGAGAACGAGCGTCGCGTCGCCGAGGCCACCGCTCGCGAGGAGGGCAAGCCCGAGGCCGCCCTGCCGAAGATCATCGAAGGTCGCGTCACCGGCTTCTTCAAGGAGAACGTCCTGGTGGACCAGGCGTTCGCCAAGGACAACAAGAAGAGCGTCCAGAAGGTCCTGGACGAGGCCGGCGTCTCCCTGACCCGCTTCGCCCGTTTCCGCGTCGGCGTCTGAGCCGAGCAGCGAAACACCGGCGACACCGATAGGGTCGTAGGCAGCCAACCGTCAACCGGTCGGCCGCAGATGTGACGAGGAGGCCATTGCCGCAGAGGTCGTACCAGGACCCGGCAGTGGCCTTCTTCGTATGTGCACGAGGAGATCTCCAATGAATCACGGCGCGGACGCCAAACAGGCCGCCGACAAGAACGCGGACGGTCCAGTACGACACGGCCGTTTCCTGCTGAAGCTGTCCGGCGAGGCGTTCGCCGGGGGCGGGGGACTCGGGGTCGACCCCGATGTCGTGCACGCCATCGCCCGCGAGGTCGCCGCCGTGGTGCGGGACGGCGCCGAGATCGCCATCGTGATCGGTGGCGGCAACTTCTTCCGCGGGGCGGAGCTGCAGCAGCGCGGCATGGACCGGGCGCGCTCGGACTACATGGGCATGCTCGGCACCGTCATGAACTGCCTCGCCCTCCAGGACTTCCTGGAGAAGGAGGGCATCGACTCCCGCGTCCAGACCGCCATCACCATGGGCCAGGTCGCGGAGCCGTACATTCCGCTGCGCGCGGTGCGCCACCTGGAGAAGGGGCGCGTGGTGATCTTCGGTGCGGGCATGGGCATGCCGTACTTCTCCACGGACACCACCGCCGCCCAGCGTGCCCTGGAGATCGACGCCGAGGCGCTGCTCATGGGTAAGAACGGGGTGGACGGGGTCTACGACTCCGACCCCAAGCGCAACCCGGACGCGGTCAAGTTCGACGCTCTGGAGTACGGCGAGGTGATCACCCGGGACCTCAAGGTCGCCGACGCCACCGCGATCACCCTCTGCCGGGACAACAAGCTGCCGATCCTGGTTTTCGAGCTGACCGCCGAAGGAAATATCGCGCGCGCGGTGAAGGGTGAGAAGATCGGCACGCTCGTGAGTGACCAGGACTCACGGGCCTGACGGCTCGTTCGGGGGATGGACAACGGCCTGCCGGTCGGACACCGTGCAGGAGAAGACGCACGCAGGGGCGAGGCTCTGCTTACGGATAACACCAGGAGCAAGTGGTGATCGAAGAAATCCTCCTCGAGGCCGAGGAGAAGATGGAGAAGGCCGTTGTGGTCGCCAAGGAGGACTTCGCGGCGATCCGCACCGGGCGTGCGCATCCGGCGATGTTCAACAAGATCGTGGCGGACTACTACGGTGCGCTGACGCCGATCAACCAGCTCGCGTCGTTCTCGGTGCCCGAGCCGCGCATGGCCGTGATCACCCCGTTCGACAAGAGCGCGCTGCGCAACATCGAGCAGGCGATCCGCGACTCGGACCTGGGCGTCAACCCCAGCAACGACGGCAACATCATCCGAGTGGTGTTCCCCGAGCTGACCGAGCAGCGCCGCAAGGAGTTCATCAAGGTCGCCAAGGGCAAGGGCGAGGACGCGAAGATCTCGATCCGCAGCATCCGGCGCAAGGCCAAGGAGTCGATCGACAAGCTGATCAAGGACGGCGAGGTCGGCGAGGACGAGGGCCGGCGTGCGGAGAAGGAGCTCGACGACCTCACCGCGAAGTACGTCGCGCAGGTGGATGAGCTGCTCAAGCACAAGGAAGCCGAGCTGCTCGAGGTCTGATGAACGACTCTTCCTGGGGGGCCCCACCACGCGCCGGACTCTGGGGACCGACTGATCAGGGCACCTCCCCCGGCTACGGCTGGGAGGTGCCCCCTTCTTCGGCGGGTCCCGCGCACGAGGTGGCCGAAGCGGCGCAGACTCGCCCCATGCCCACCGTGCCGCACGCAGGCGGCGACCCCGGCGACGCCGCCGGCCGTGACCGGGGGGCCGCCCGGCCGGGCGGCCCCTTGTTCCGCGATGAGCAGGAGCCGCGGCCCGGACCCCGGCAGCCCCCCGGGCAGCCGCCGGCACCCCCCGCTTCCGGCCCCGAGTCCGCGGGCAGCGCGCCCGGCGGTGGCGGCGATCAGGGTGCGAAGAAGAAGAGCGCGGGCCGCGATCTGCGGGCCGCGATAGGGGTGGGCGTCGGGCTCGGCGTGATCATCATCGCCTCGCTCTTCATCTACAAGCCCGTGTTCATCGGCGTGATAGCGGTCGCCGTGGTCGTCGGGCTGTGGGAGCTGACCTCCCGGCTGGCCGAGCGGAAGGACATCCGGGTCCCTCTGGTGCCGCTCGCCGTCGGCGGCGTCGCCATGGTCGTCGCGGGCTATGTCCGCGGGGCGCAGGGCGCATGGGTGGCGGTGTCGCTCACGGCGCTCGCCGTGCTCGTGTGGCGGATGACCGAGCCACCCGACAACTACCTCAGAGATGTCACCGCGGGCGTCTTCGCCGCCTTCTACGTGCCGTTCCTCGCCACCTTCGTGGCGCTCATGCTGGCCGCGCCCGACGGCGCGCAGCGGGTGCTGACCTTCCTGTCGCTGACGGTGGTCAGCGACACCGGCGCGTACGCGGTCGGCTGGCGCTTCGGCAAGCATCCCCTCGCGCCCCGCATCAGCCCCGGCAAGACCCGCGAGGGGCTGCTGGGCGCGGTGGCGTTCGCGATGGTCGTGGGGGCGCTGTGCATGCAGTACCTCATCGAGGACGGCGTGTGGTGGCAGGGGCTGCTCCTCGGCTTGGCCGTCGCGGTCAGCGCGACCCTGGGGGACCTCGGCGAGTCCATGATCAAGCGCGACCTCGGCATCAAGGACATGGGCAAGCTGCTGCCCGGCCACGGCGGGATCATGGACCGGCTCGACTCGCTGCTGCCCACCGCCCCCGTGGTGTGGCTGCTGCTGGTGATCTTCGTGGGCGGCGGCTGACCCCGTACGGCATCGCTGCCGCTCAAGGCCCCGCACCGCCCGTGGCGCGGGGCCTTCCGCATGTCTGCGACACTGGTACGGCCATGCCTAAGCCCGGAGAACTCACTTTCGCTGTGCCGCGTGGGGCCAAGAAGCCCCCGCGGCACCTCGCCGACCTCACGCCCGCCGAGCGCCGCGAGGCTGTCGCGGCCCTCGGGGAGAAGCCCTTCCGGGCCGGTCAGGTGTCGCGTCACTACTTCGCCCGCTACACCGACGACCCCGCCCAGTGGACCGACGTACCGGCCGCCGCGCGCGAGAAGCTCGCGGCCGAGCTGCTGCCGGACCTCATGAGCGTGGTGCGGCACATCAGCTGCGACGACGACACCACCCGCAAGACCCTGTGGCGGCTCTTCGACGGCACGCTCGTGGAGTCCGTGCTGATGCGCTACCCGGACCGGGTCACCATGTGCATCAGCTCCCAGGCGGGCTGCGGCATGAACTGCCCGTTCTGCGCCACCGGCCAGGCGGGTCTGGACCGCAATCTGTCGACCGCCGAGATCGTGCACCAGATCGTCGACGGCATGCGGGCGCTGCGCGACGGGGAGATCCCGGGAGGCCCCGCCCGGCTGTCCAACATCGTCTTCATGGGCATGGGCGAGCCGCTGGCCAACTACAACCGGGTCATCGGCGCCATCCGCCGGCTCACCGACCCCGAGCCGGATGGCCTCGGCCTGTCCCAGCGCGGGATCACCGTCTCGACCGTGGGGCTGGTCCCGGCGATGCTGCGGTTCGCCGACGAGGGCTTCAAGTGCCGGCTCGCGGTGTCCCTGCACGCGCCCGACGACGAGCTGCGCGACACCCTCGTCCCGGTCAACACCCGCTGGAAGGTGCGCGAGGTCCTGGACGCGGCGTGGGAGTACGCGGAGAAGTCGGGCCGCCGGATCTCCATCGAGTACGCCCTGATCAAGGACATCAACGACCAGGCGTGGCGCGCCGATCTGCTCGGCAGGCTGCTCAAGGGCCATCGGGTGCACGTCAACCTCATCCCGCTCAACCCGACGCCCGGCTCCAAGTGGACGGCGTCCCGGCCCGAGGACGAGAAGGCGTTCGTGGCGGCGCTGGAGGCGCACGGGGTGCCGGTGACCGTCCGGGACACCCGGGGGCAGGAGATCGACGGGGCGTGCGGCCAGCTGGCGGCCACGGAGCGCTGACCACCGGCTGATACGGTGCCTTCGCACCACCGTCGTACAACCATCCCGCGACGACGCACAAATGAACATTCCGACAGGGGAGCGCGAGAGCGCTGAGAGTGCGGCCCGGCCGCAGACCCTCCAACCTGATCCGGGTCATACCGGCGTAGGGAGTCAGCCCAGCATGAACAGCCATCTTCGGCGTGCCGTCACCGCCGCCCTCGTGGCCTCTCTCGGCGCCGGCGTCCTCGCGGGCTGCGGTGGGGGCGCGGCGGACGGCAAGGACTCCAAGACCGTCACCCTGGTCTCGCACGACTCGTTCGCGGCGTCCAAGGCGGTCCTCAAGGAGTTCACACGCGAGACCGGCTACAAGGTGCGGGTGCAGGCCGGTGGTGACGCGGGGGCCGCCGTCAACCAGGCGATCCTGTCCAAGGACCATCCGCAGGGCGATGTGTTCTTCGGCGTCGACAACACCCTGCTCTCCCGCGCGCTGGACAACGACCTGTTCACGCCGTACGAGGCGAAGGGGCTGGACAAGGTCCCCGCGGCCTTCCAGCCCGACCGGGCGAAGAACCGCGTCACACCGGTCGACTACGGCGACATCTGCGTCAACTACGACCGCGCCTGGTTCGCACGCGAGAAGCTCGCGCCGCCCAGGACGTTCGCCGACCTGACCAAGCCCGCGTACAAGAACCTGCTGGTCACCGAGAACGCCGCCACCTCCTCCCCCGGCCTCGCCTTCCTGCTCGGCACCGCCGCCCGCTACGGCGACCACGGCTGGCGGGACTACTGGAAGAAGCTGCGGGCCAACGGCGTCGAGGTGGTCGACGGCTGGGAGCAGGCGTACTACGACCGCTTCTCCGGCTCGGCGGGTGGCGCCAAGGGCGACAAGCCGCTCGTCGTCTCGTACGCCTCCAGCCCGCCCGCCGAGGTGGCGGACGCGAAGTCGAAGCCCGCCAAGGCCCCGACCGGGGTGGCGGAAGGGACCTGCTTCCGGCAGACGGAGTTCGCCGGGCTGCTGAAGGGCGGGGGCAACACCAAGGGCGGCAAGGCGCTGCTGGACTTCCTGCTGACCAAGCGCTTCCAGGAGGACGTACCGCTGAACATGTACGTCAATCCGGTGCGCGAGGACGCCAAGCTGCCGGAGGTCTTCACCCGGTACGGGGTCAAGGTCGCCGACTCGGCCACCCTGCCGCCGCGGAAGATCGCCGAGAACCGTGAGCCGTGGGTCAAGGCATGGTCCTCGCTCGTTCTGTGAAGCCCGCCGCGGCCGGCCGCGGCGGGCCGCGCGGCGCCGCCCTGCGGCTCGCCCTGATGGCCGTGCCGCTCGCCTTCTTCGCCGTCTTCTTCGCGTATCCGGTGGCCGCGATCGTCACCCGAGGGCTGCGCACGGGCGGCCGGTGGCGGCTCGGGCGGATACCCGAGGTGCTGGGCGACCCGTCCGTCCTGCACACCCTGTGGTTCACCGGCTGGCAGGCGGCCGCCTCGACCGGGCTGACGCTGGCGGTCGCGCTGCCCGGCGCGTACGTCTTCGCCCGCTTCGCCTTCCCCGGCAAGGGGCTGCTGCGCGCCGTGGTGACCGTGCCGTTCGTGCTGCCGACCGTGGTCGCCGGATCGGCGTTCCTGGGGCTGCTCGGGCGCGGCGGGCTGCTGGACGAGCTGTGGGGGATACGGCTCGACACCAGCGTCTGGGCGATCCTGCTGGCCCATGTCTTCTTCAACTACGCGGTGGTGGTCCGCACCGTCGGCGGGCTGTGGGCGCAGCTCGACCCGCGTCAGGAGGAGGCCGCCCGGGTGCTCGGCGCGAGCCGCCTCGCGGCCTGGCGCCGGGTCACCCTGCCCGCGCTGGGCCCCGCCGTGGCCGCCGCCGCGCTGATGGTCTTCCTGTTCACGTTCACCTCCTTCGGCGTGATCCAGATCCTCGGCGGCCCGCGCTACGCCACCCTGGAGGTGGCCATCTACCGGGAGACCGCGCAGCTGCTCGACCTGCCGACGGCCGCGGTACTGACCCTCGTCCAGTTCGCGGCGGTCGCGGCCATCCTCGCCCTGCACGCCTGGACCGTGCGCCGCCGGGAGGGGGCCCTGAGGCTCGTCGACGCCGCCCGGACCGCGCGCCGCCCCCAGGGCCCGGCGCAGTGGGGGCTGCTCGCGGGGGTGCTGGCCGTCGTCGCGCTGCTGATCGTGCTGCCGCTCGTGGTGCTGGTGGAACGCTCGCTCCACGGGCCGGACGGCTACGGATTCACGTACTACCGGGCGCTCGCATCCGCGGCCGACAGCGGCGGCACCTTCTTCGTGGCCCCCGTGGACGCCATCGGCAACTCCCTCCAGTACGCGGCCGTCGCCACCGTCTTCGCCCTGCTCGTCGGCGGACTGGCCGCCGCCGCGCTCACTCGCAGGGCCGGGCGGCTCGTCCGGGGTTTCGACGCGCTGCTGATGCTGCCGCTGGGCACCTCCGCCGTCACCGTCGGCTTCGGGTTCCTCATCGCGCTCGACGAACCCCCGCTGGACCTGCGCTCCTCCTGGCTCATCGTGCCGCTCGCCCAGGCCCTGGTGGGCGTGCCCTTCGTCGTGCGCACCCTGCTGCCCGTGCTGCGGGCCGTGGACCACCGGCTGCGGGAGGCCGCCGCCGTGCTCGGCGCCTCCCCGCTGCGCGCCTGGCGGGAGGTGGACCTGCCGCTGGTGGGGCGGGCGCTGGCGGTCGCGGCGGGTTTCGCGTTCGCCGTATCGCTCGGCGAGTTCGGGGCCACGGTGTTCATCGCCCGCCCCGACCTCCCCACCCTCCCGGTGGCCGTCGCGCGCTTCCTGGGCCGGGCGGGACAGCTCAACTACGGGCAGGCGATGGCGCTGAGCACGATCCTGATGCTGGTGTGCGCCTGCTCCCTGCTGGCCCTGGAGCGCATCCGCACCGACCGCTCGGGGGAGTTCTGAATGGGGGGAATCCCGATGACGCCGCCGCTGCTGCGCCTGGACGAGGTGACGGTCCGCTACGGCCGCCATGACGCGCTCGACGCCGTCGACCTGGAGGTCGCCGAGCACGAGACGGTCTGTGTGCTGGGCCCGAGCGGCAGCGGCAAGTCCACCCTGCTGCGCGTGGTGGCCGGGCTCCAGGGGGCCGCCTCCGGCCGGGTGTGGCTCGGGGGCCGCGACCAGAGCGGCATACCCACCCACCGGCGCGGGGTGGGGCTGATGTTCCAGGACCACCAGCTCTTCCCGCAGCGCGACGTGGGCGGCAACGTCGCCTTCGGGCTGCGGATGCGGGGGACCGGGCGCGCGGAGGCGGACCGCCGGGTCGCCGAACTGCTCGACCTGGTCGGACTGCCCGGCGCGCAGCGGCGGCCGGTCGACTCGCTGTCCGGCGGTGAGCAGCAGCGCGTCGCGCTCGCCCGCGCGCTGGCACCCCGGCCGCGGCTGCTGATGCTGGACGAGCCGCTGGGCCAGCTCGACCGCGGGCTGCGGGAGCGGCTGGTGGTGGAGCTGCGGGAGCTGTTCGCCCGGCTGGGCACCACGGTCCTCGCCGTGACCCACGACCAGGGTGAGGCGTTCGCGCTCGCCGACCGGGTCGTGGTCATGGAGGACGGGAGGATCGCGCAGTCCGGCACCCCGCTGGAGGTGTGGCAGCACCCCGCGAACGAGTTCGTCGCCCGCTTCCTGGGCTTCGACAACGTGGTCGAGGCGACCGTGCACGGCGAGAACGCCGACACGGTGTGGGGCAAGCTGCCCGTGCCGCCCGGCTCCCGGCCGGGCCCGGTCCGGCTGCTCGTCCGCCCGGCCGGGGTACGGCTCACGGCCCCCGAGGACGGCCTGCCCTGCACCGTCGCGGCCCGCACCTTCCGCGGCGACCATGTGGCGCTCATCCTCCAGCCGTCCCAGGGCCCCCGCCTGGAGGCGTCCTGCGCGCTGCGGGACGCCCCGGAGGCGGGGGAGCGGGTCGGGGCGGCCTTCGACGCCGCGGACGTGGTGGTGCTCGGTTCGCCCCGGCTCGGTTCACCCCGGCTCGGTTCGTCCCGGCTCGGCTCGCCGTAGGAAAGTTCAGCCCGTCGGCCAGGCGCTCAGCCCGTCAGGGAGGCGAGCGCGTCCGGGGCCTCGTCCACCGAGTCCACCAGCGCGATACGGGCCTTCATCGACCGCCCCTCAGCGAGCGCTTCGAGCAGCGGCCAGGCGGGCAGACGGCGCGTCCAGTGGTCGCGGTCCACCAGCACCATCGGGGTCGGCTCACCGCGCGACTCGTAGTAGTTCGGCGTGGCGTTGTCGAAGATCTCCTGAAGGGTCCCGGCGGCGCCGGGCAGGAAGACGACGCCCGCGTTCGAGCGGGCCAGCAGCCCGTCCTCGCGGGTCGCGTTGGCGAAGTACTTGGCGATGTGCGAGGCGAAGGCGTTCGGCGGCTCGTGCCCGTAGAACCAGGTCGGTATCCCGACCGACGCGCCGCCGTCCGGCCACCGCTCCCGCACCGTGAACGCGGCCCCGGCCCAGGCGCCGACCGAGGGGCGGAACGAGGGCTCCCGGGCGAGGAGTTCCAGCGCCTCCTTCAGAGCCGCGTCCGGAAGCGGCGCCGTGTAGGCGCCCAGGTTGGCGGCCTCCATCGCGCCCGGGCCGCCGCCCGTCGCGACCGTCAGCCCGGACCGCGCCAGCGCCTGTCCGAGCCGGGCGGCGCCCGCGTACCCCTCGGAGCCGCGCTCCAGCGCGTGCCCGCCCATCACGCCCACCACCCGGGCACCGGTGAGCAGTTCGTCCAGCGCGTCGGAGACCGCGTCGTCGTGGATCGAGCGCAGCATCGAGGAGAAGATGTCGCCGTCCGCCTTGGTGCGCTGGAACCAGGTGTACGCGAGGGCGTCCGGCGTGCCCGCGTATCCGTCCACCCCGTCGTCCAGGCCCTCGAACAGCTCGGCCGCCGTGTAGAGGGTGCCGCGGTAAGGATTGAACGGCAGGTCCGGTACGGGCGGGAAGACCAGCGCCCCCCGCGCCCGCACCCGCGCCGCGGCCTCCGGCTCCATCGGACAGCCGAGGAAGACCGCCCGGTCGGCGCCGGTGGACAGCAGCGCGGACGTACGGTCCGTCAGGTCGACGGACTGGACCCGGTATCCGGCCAGGGTGCCGCGGGCGACGACCTGGTCGAACTCCTCCAGGGACTCTATTTCGACGTCGGGTGCGGTGGGCGCGGGGGTGTCTGCGTCATCGGTCTGCACGGCGTCATGCTAATCACATCGAACGCCGGTGCGGTCAGCGATGGGTGAACGGCATCGTCGTCAACTGGGCCACGCCCCACACCACCGGCGCCAGCAGGAGCAGCAGGGCCACACCGCGCGTCACGGCCGCGCCCCGCAGCAGACGGGCCGACGCGCCGAGGCGCAGCAGCGCGTCCGTGGTGCGCCGGCGCGCGCTCCGCGCTTCCATCGCCGCGTTGAGCACCGCGGTGAACGCGCACATCAGGACCAGGGCCACGCCCAGGTCGGTGAGCGGGCCGAAGGAGTGGGCGCCGGGGCGTCCGTGGGCCGCCTCGTGCAGCCGCAGCGCTCCGTACAGCCCGGAGGCGACCGCGCACAGCACCCCCACCGGACGCCCGATCAGCCCCGCCTCCTGCTGCAGCATCCGCCCCGCCAGCAGCCGCAGCGGGCCCGGCCGGCCCGCTGCCAGCAGCCGGCCGCAGCCGTGCACGAGCCCGGGCCCGGCCAGGATCAGCCCGGCCACCGTCAGCGCCCAGCCGCCCACCACCTCGGGCGCGCTGCCGCCGAACCGCCCGGACAGCGACACCAGGGCGCCGGAGGACGGATGCGCGCCGCGCCCCGCGTACGCCCCCAGCGCGAGCCCCGCCGTGGTCAGCGCCACGCCCCACGGCAGGGCGGACGCCGCGCGGTGCGGAGGCGGGGTGAGCGGGCCGGTCGCCACGGTGGGCAGGGCGGGCCGTACCGTACGGGCCTCCGCCCCGGCCCCCGGCTGCCGGGGCCACAGCCCCGCCGCGCTCGCCGCGCCCGCCACCACCGGTACGACGGCCACCAGCGTGACCGCCCCGACCAGCGGCAGCGGCCGGTCCCCGCCGAGCGCGCGGTCCGCCGCGCCGCTGCCCGCCCACAGCAGCCACGAACCGCCCACATCGCCGCGCAGATGCAGGAAGGCCAGCAGCGCCAGCGCGCTCCCGGCCGCGCAGGCCGTCGCCGTCACGGCGCCCGCCAGCAGCGCCAGCCGGGCCGGGCCGAGCCCGGCCGCGGCGAACCCGGCGCCCGGCCGGGTGCTGGGGTCGGCACGGGCGACCGACCTGGCCAGCTGCACGGTCGCGGCCAGCGGGACGACGCACCACAGCAGCCGCGCGAGCGCCCCGTCGGGGTCGGCCGGGTGGCTCGCCGCGAACCCCAGGGCGGACAGCAGCAGAAAGCTCGCGCCCGCCGCCGCGACGGCCACCAGCGACCGTCGCAGCAGGACCAGCGGGTGGGAGCCGCGGGCTAGGCGGAGGCTGAGCACGCCGCGATGCCCTCCGCGTCGGGGGACGCCGCCGGGTCCACCAGGCGGCCGTCCAGCAGGGTCACGGTGCGGTCGGCGAGGGTGGCCACCTCCGGGTCCTGGGTGGCCAGTACGACGGTGAGGCCGTGCGTACGGGCCGCCGAGGTGAGCGCCCGCAGCACCTGGGCGCGGTCGGCGCGGTGCAGCGGCGCGGTGGGCTCGTCCGCGAACAGCACGCTCGGCGTGGGGGCCAGCGCCCGCGCGATCGCGATCCGCTGACGCTGCGACTGCAACAGCGCGCCGGGGCGCGACCCCGCGCACTCGGCGACGTCGAGCCGCTCCAGCCACTCGCACGCCGCGCTCTTCGCGGCGCGCCGCCCGGTGCCGCGCAGCATCAGCGGCAGCGCGGCGTTCTCCCACCCGGTCAGCTCCGGCACGAGCTGCGGCTCGGTGTCGATCCAGCCGAAGTGGTCGCGCCACAGCCGCTCGCGGCTCAGCGGGGTGAGGGAGTGCACGGCGGTGTCCTTGAACCACACCTCGCCGTGCTCCGGTACGAACTGGCCCGACAGGCACTTGAGGAGCGTGGTCTTCCCGCAGCCACGGGGGCCGGTCACCGCCAGGATCTCGCCCTCGCGGGCGCCGAGGGAGACACCGGCGAGGGCGGGCGAGCCGTCATGGGCGTACGACAGGGTGCGTGCCCGGAGCACGTCGTCGTCCGGCGGAGCCACCATCCAGAGCACCTCGCCTTACCTGCGATCGACTCGTTCCCCCGACGGGGTGAACGAGACCGGAGCCAATGGGTCACTGGCACGGTAAGGACTCCGGCCGGGGCCGGTGCCTGAGGCTCGGCCGGGTGCGGGCCCAGTTCCTCCGATCAGCCCTGGTGCGGTGGCCGATCGGGTTCTTCGAGGTGGGTGGGCGCGAACATGCGCAGCCTGGCGGGGAGCACGACGACCGAGGGGCCCGGCGCGGCCAGCGCCGCCGCCAGATCGGTGCGCAGCCGGTCGGGTGCCGTCCGTACGGCCGGTACGCCGAAGGACTCGGCGAGCGCGACGAAGTCCGGGCGGGCCAGCTCGGTGGCCGTCGCCTCGCCGAAGGCGTCCGTCATGTACTCGCGCAGGATCCCGTAGCCGCCGTCGTCCACGATCAGCCAGGTCACCGGCAGGTCGTACTGGCGGGCGGTGGCGAGTTCGGCGATCGAGTACATGGCCCCGCCGTCGCCCGACACGGCCAGCACGGGCCGCCGCCGCGTACGGTCCGCGGCGGCGGCCCCCAGCGCGGCGGGCAGCCCGTAGCCGAGGCCGCCCGCGCCCTGTGCGGAGTGCATCGCGCCCGCCCGCGGGTCGAACGCGGACCAGGCCCAGTACGCGAGGATCGTCATGTCCCAGAAGCCGGCCGCGTCATCGGGCAGGGCCTCCCGTACGGCGCCCAGGACCTGCTGCTCCAGGTCCAGGTCCTGCGCCGCGATCCGCTGCCCTACGCGGGCCAGCAGGGCGGCCGCGGTGGCGGCGCCGGTCGACTCGGGACGGGGGGTGACCGTGCTCACGAGGGCGGTCAGGGCGGGCTTCGCGTCGGCGTGGATGCCGAGCGCGGGGTGGTTGGACTCCAGCTTGCCGAGGTCGGCCTCGATCTGGACGACCTGACCGCGGGGGCGGAACGTGTGGTAGTTGGACGACAGTTCACCGAGCCCGGAGCCGACGACGAGCAGGACGTCCGCGTCCTCCAGAAGGTCGGTCGTGTGCCGGTCCTCCAGCCAGGACCGGAGGGAGAGCGGATGGTCCCAGGGGAACGCGCCCTTCCCGCCGAACGTCGTGGCCACGGGGGCGTCCAGACGCTCGGCCAGCGTGCGTAGCTCCTCGCACGCCCCCGCACGCACGACTCCGCCTCCGGCGAGGATCACGGGGCGCTCGGCCGCGCTCAGGAGCCGCGCGGCCCGCTCCATGAGTTCCGGCCGGGGCGGCAGCGGGCGCGGTGCGGCCGTCAGAGCGGTGACGGGCGGTACGGAGGTGGGGGCCAGCAGGACGTCCTGCGGTATCTCCAGCCACACCGGGCCCGCCGGTGCCTCCAGGGCGGACGCCCAGGCGGCGGCGAGGGCGGACGGGATCTGCGAGGCCGTGCGGACGGTGTGGACGGACTTGACGATGTCGCGGAACGACGCCTTCTGGTCGACCAGTTCATGCAGATATCCCTTGCGGCCGCCGCCGAGCCCCGGGGTGGGCACCTGGCTGCCGATCCCCAGCACCGGCGCGGACGCCGCGGCCGACTCCTGCAGCGCCGCCAGCGTCATGAGCGCCCCGGGGCCGGTGGACACCAGCAGTGGGGCGACGGTGCCGGTGACGCGGGCGAAGGCGTCGGCCGCGAACCCCGCGTTGTTCTCCACGCGCAGCCCTACGTAGCCGAGGCCGGAGCGGCGCAGGGCGTCGAAGGCGCCGAGCGCGTGCTGCCCGGGGAGCCCGAAGACGGTGGTCGCGCCGAGCGCGGTGAGGGATTCGACGACGAGATCGCCGCCGTGGCGCTCGCCCTGTGCGGTGCGCATGGGTGCCCTTTCCTGAGGGTGCGGGGGTGGCTGCGGGGCGGACCTTCGCGGGCCCGCGACGCCTGGCATGGCACCTAGTGCCGCGTCAGCCAAGGTTCACCCCGCTCGCCGCCCTGCCACGGCCATCTGCGGCGTTGCCGGATCGACCGAGTAGGCCCGCCCCCGGACTCCGTCCGGGAGGTGCCCCCGCGAGGCCGATCCGGCGCCTTGCATCTGACCGCACCAGGACGCCTCGCCACCGGGCACACCTTGACTGACGCGGCACTAGGCGTGGGCCGGGGTGGGCTCGGGAGCCGGGTCGCCGGCCAGGCGGCGGTGCCAGGCGTCCAGGACCGCGGCGTCCGTCGGCTTGGTGGCCAGGCTCACCGCCACGTACGCCACGAGCGAGGCCAGCAGGCCGATGTAGATGGGCTCGCTGGCGAGGATGCCCTTCCCGACCATGAGCCCGATCACCGTCAGACCGCCCACGGCCACCGAGGCCAGCGCCCCCGCACCCGTGCCGCGCTTCCACAGCAGACCGCCCAGGATCGGCATCAACAGCCCGCCGACCAGCACGTTGTAGGCGACCGTCAGCGCCTCGACGACGTTGTTCAGCGCGATCGAGACACCGACCACGGTCAGGCCCATGACGAGGATGAACAGACGGTTGCCCGCGACCTCGTCGTGCGAGGCGGTGGCGGGACGGCCCCGCAGGCGGGCCCAGATGTCGTTGTTCGCGACCGTGGCGCAGGCGATGAGCGCGCCGGACGAGGTCGACATCACCGCCGACAGGGCCGCGGCCAGGACGAGCCCCTTGACGCCGACCGGAAGCGCGTCCTTGACGATCGTCGCGAACGCGTCGTCGGGGGAGCCGAGATGCGGGTAGAGCACCTTCGCCGCCGTGCCGATGACCGCGCCGGCGACCGCGTACGCCAGACAGTACGTACCGGCCGCGGTGCCGCCGAGGCGGGCCACCTTGTCGTCGCGGGCGGTGAAGACGCGCTGCCAGATGTCCTGGCCGATGAGCATGCCGAAGGAGTAGATGAGCACATAGGTGAAGACCGTCTGGGCGCCGATGCCCATGGGGGAGAAGTAGCCGGCCGGCAGTTCGGCCTTCATCGCCGCGAAACCGCCCGCCTTGACGACGGCGATCGGCAGCAGGAGGAGCAGCACGCCGACGGTCTTCACGACGAACTGCACCATGTCGGTGAGCGTGATCGACCACATGCCGCCGAGCGTGGAGTAGCAGATCACGATGGCCCCGCCGAGCACGATCGCCACCACCCGGTCGAGACCGAAGATCACGTCGAAGATGGTGGCGTACGCGATGGTCGAGGTGACCGCGAGCATGAGGGTGTACGCCCACATGACGATGCCCGAGATCAGCCCGGAGGATCCGCCGTAGCGCAGGTCCAGCATCTGGCTGACCGTGTACACCTTGAGGCGGGCGATGCGCGCCGAGAAGAAGACGGACAGCGCGAGCAGGCCGAAGCCGATGGTGAGGACCATCCAGGCGCCCGAGAGCCCGTACTGGTAGCCGAGGCCGACGCCGCCGATGGTGGAGGCGCCGCCGAGGACGATCGCGGCCATCGTTCCCGAGTACATGGCCGGGCCCAGACGGCGGCCCGCGACCAGGAAGTCGCTGGTGGAGGTGGCGCGGCGCATGCCCCACCAGCCGAGCGCGAGCATGCCCGCGAGATAGACGACGATCACCGTGTAGTCGACAGCGGTCATGGCGGGGCTCCTCACGGTGGGACGGTGACCGCGACCCTAGGGTGTCGCCGAGGAGGCCGGGAAGTGTACGTTTCCTCCACTCGTGGATCCCGGGATGGAGGAAACGGCCATGCCGCCGACCGTGCCCGTACCCCTCGCCGTCCTGCTGGACCACCCCGGCCTCGGGCTGCGGCAGATCGCCGGGCCGCGCGGCGAGGCGCCGGTGTACCTGGTGCACACGAGCGAGATGGAGGATCCGGTTCCGTATCTGCTCGGCGGCGAACTGCTGCTCAGCGCCGGAGTGCACGGCCCGGAGGCGACGGACGCGTACTGGGACCGCTATGTGGCCCGCACGGTCGAGGCGGGCGCCACGGCGCTGGGATTCGGCATCGCGCCGGTGCACCAGGAGGTGCCGCGGGCGCTGGCCGAGGCGTGCGACCGGCACGGGCTGCCGCTGGTGGAGGTGCCACGCGAGACGACGTTCACAGCTGTGGCGAGCGCCGTGTGGGACGCGATGGCCGAGCGCCGCCACCAGGAGCTGCGGCGGATCACGGAGGTGCAGCAGTCGCTCGCGGCGGCCGCCGCCCGGCCCCATCCGGTACCGGCCGTGCTGCGCCAACTCGCGCGCCATCTGGGCGGCTGGGCGGTGCTGTACGGGCCGGACGGCGCGGAGCTGGCGGCGGCGGGCCCCCGGCCGTCCCCGCAGGTGCGCGCCGCGCTCGGCTCGCTGGCCGCCCGGCTGCGGGCGGGCCCGGCCTCGGCCGCCGGCACGGCGGACGGGGCTTCCTTGAGCGCCTACGGCCTCGGCGGGCCGGAGCGGCCGCTCGCCCTCGGAGTGTGCGCGCCCCGGCGCGATGCGGCGGAGAGCGCGGTCGTGGGAGTGGCCATGGTGCTGCTCGCCCTGCTGACGGGACGGCGCACGGCCGACGCCGGGGCCGAACGCACCGCGCTGGTGCGGCTGATGCTGGGCGCCGAACCGGCCGACGTCGCCGCGCTGCTGAGCGGCGCGGACGTGTGGACCGTGGTGCGCGGGCGCCGCCGCGGCCGGGGCGGCGACGAGGGGCTGCTGGCCGCGGCGGCGCTCGCCGCCGGGCTCGGTACGCCGCTGGTCGACCTGGACGGGGACGACCTGTGCGCCCTCGTCCCCGGCGACGCGGAGGTACGGGCCCAGCCCGGCTGGACGCTCGGCGCCGGGGCGCCGGTGCCCGCCGCCGGGCTGGCACACGCCGGCGCCGACGCGGCCCGCGCACTGCGCCGGGCGGTCGCGGAGCGGCTGCCCGTGGTACGGCACGCTCCGCAGCCGGGCGGGGTCGCCTCGCTGGTCGACCCGGCCGACGCCGAGGCCCTGGGCCGCGCCCGGCTCGCACCCCTGGAGGACGCCCCGGCGCTGCGCGAGACGCTGCGGATGTGGCTGTCGCTGCACGGCAGCTGGGACCGTACGGCGGTGGCCCTGGACATCCACCGCAACACGGTCCGCCAGCGCATCGCCCGCACCGCCGCCCTGCTGGAGGCGGACCTGGGCGACGCGGACGTACGGATGGAGTTGTGGTTCGCCCTCAAGTGGACCTGACGCCGGCGGAAGCCCCCTCCGACGTACCCGACCGCCCTCACCACATGGCGCCCCGCGCCCGGGGCACAGCCCGTACCCATGTCGCCGGGGCCGGCGCTCGGGGCGGCGGCACGGCGCCGCTCCCGGGGGCCAGGGGCGGAGCCCTGCCACGCGGCGGCGGGAAGGGGCGGGTGGGGGAAACGCGGCCCCCGCCCGGTCAGAGCTTCGCCCACGCCTCCGTCAGCACACCCCTGAGCACCTGCTCGATCTCGTCGAACAGCGCCTGGTCCGCGATCAGCGGCGGGGCCAGCTGGACGACGGGGTCGCCGCGGTCGTCGGCCCGGCAGTAGAGGCCGTTGTCGTACAGCGCCTTGGAGAGGAAGCCGTACAGCACGCGCTCGGTCTCCTCGGCGTCGAAGGACTCCTTCGTGGCCTTGTCCTTCACCAGCTCGATGCCGTAGAAGAAGCCGTTCCCCCGGACGTCGCCGACGATCGGCAGATCGTGCAGCCGCTCCAGGGTCGACCGGAACGCGGCCTCGGTGTCCAGCACGTGCCGGTTCAGCCCCTCGCGCTCGAAGATGTCGAGGTTGGTGAGGGCCACCGCGGCCGAGACGGGGTGGCCGCCGAAGGTGTAGCCGTGCAGGAAGGTGTTGCCGTCCCGGTAGAAGGGCTCGGCGAGCCGGTCGGAGACCAGGCACGCGCCGATCGGGGAGTAGCCGGAGGTCATGCCCTTCGCACAGGTGATCATGTCCGGGACGTAGCCGAACTTGTCGCACGCGAACATCGTGCCCAGCCGCCCGAAGGCGCAGATGACCTCGTCCGAGACGAGCAGGACGTCGTACTGGTCGCAGATCTCGCGCACCCGCCGGAAGTACCCGGGCGGCGGCGGGAAGCAGCCGCCCGCGTTCTGCACCGGCTCCAGGAAGACCGCGGCGACGGTGTCCGGGCCCTCGAAGAGGATCTGCTGTTCGATCTGGTCGGCGCACCAGCGGCCGAACGCCTCGGGGTCGTCGCCGTAAATCGGCGCCCGGTAGATGTTGGTGTTGGGCACCTTGTGCGCGCCGGGGACCAGCGGCTCGAAGGGGGCCTTGAGCCCGGGCAGACCGGTGATCGACAGGGCGCCCTGGGGGGTGCCGTGGTAGGCCACGGCGCGGGATATGACCTTGTGCTTGGTGGGCTTGCCGGTCAGCTTGAAGTACTGCTTGGCCAGCTTCCAGGCGGTCTCGACCGCTTCGCCGCCGCCGGTGGTGAAGAAGACCTTGTTGAGGTCGCCGGGCGCGTAACCGGCCAGGCGCTCGGCCAGTTCGACGGCCTTGGGGTGGGCGTAGCTCCACACCGGGAAGAAGGCCAGCTCCTGCGCCTGCTTGTACGCGGTCTCCGCGAGTTCGACGCGCCCGTGCCCGGCCTGCACCACGAACAGCCCGGCCAGGCCGTCGATGTAGCGCTTGCCCTGATCGTCGTAGATGTACGTGCCCTCGCCGCGCACGATCGTCGGCACGGGGGCGTTCTCGTACGACGACATGCGGGTGAAGTGCATCCACAGGTGGTCGTACGCCGTCTTGGAGAGGTCCGCGCTCATGGCTATCTCGTTCCCCAGGTGTAGGTCTGCTTACGGAGCTTGAGGTAGACGAAGCTCTCGGTGGAGCGCACGCCGGGCAGCGTCCGGATCCGCTTGTTGATCGTTTCGAGGAGGTGGTCGTCGTCCTCGCAGACGATCTCGATGAGGAGATCGAAGGAACCCGCGGTGACGACCACGTACTCGACCTCGTCCATGGCGGTCAGCGCGTCCGCGACCGGGTCGAGATCGCCCTCGACGTTGACCCCGATCATCGCCTGGCGCCGGAACCCCACGGTGAGGGGGTCGGTGACGGCGACGATCTGCATCGCGCCCTGGTCGAGCAGCTTCTGCACCCGCTGCCGTACGGCCGCCTCGGACAGGCCCACGGCCTTGCCGATGGCGGCGTACGGACGCCGGCCGTCCTCCTGGAGCTGTTCGATGATCGCCAGGGATACGGAGTCGATCGACGGCGTGCCGTTCTTGTCAGGTGTGGCCACGACCCTCACTGTGCACGAGCCTCGACGGTCTGACAACCCTCGATCAATGAATTCCGTTGTTCGAAGGGTTTCAAATCACTGATTCCGTTGTTCTGGTGTGGCGGGTATGTTGAAAGCGTCGTCCTCGCGACTAGGGTGGTGTCTCACCCATCGGACAGCCGACAGGAGGGGTCGTACGTGACCACCGAGCTGCGTCGTTTGCGCAACTACATCGACGGGGAGTTCCGGGACGCCGCGGACGGGCGCACCACGGAGGTGGTCAACCCGGCCACGGGCGAGCCGTACGCCACGGCGCCACTGTCCGGAGCGGCGGACGTGGACGCGGCGATGAACGCGGCCGCGGCCGCGTTCCCGGCCTGGCGGGACCTGGTGCCCGGCGAGCGGCAGAAGGTCCTGCTGAAGATCGCCGACGCCTTCGAGGCGCGGGCGGAAGAGCTGATCGCGGTCGAGTCGGAGAACACCGGCAAGCCGATCGGGCTCACGCGGGACGAGGAGATCCCGCCGATGATCGACCAGATCCGTTTCTTCGCGGGCGCGGCGCGGATGCTGGAGGGCCGTTCGGCCGGTGAGTACATGGAGGGGCTGACCTCCATCATCCGCCGTGAGCCGATCGGGGTGTGCGCGCAGGTCGCGCCGTGGAACTACCCGATGATGATGGCCGTGTGGAAGTTCGCGCCGGCGCTGGCGGCGGGCAACACGGTCGTCATCAAGCCCTCCGACACCACCCCGGCCTCCACCGTGCTCTTCGCCGAGATCATCGGCGGGGTGCTGGCGGAACTGGGCCATCCGCAGGGCGTCTTCAACGTCATCTGCGGCGACCGTGACACCGGGCGGCTGATGGTCGAGCACGACGTGCCCGCCATGGCGTCCATCACCGGTTCGGTGCGGGCCGGTATGCAGGTCGCGGAGAGCGCGTCGAAGGACCTCAAGCGGGTCCATCTGGAGCTGGGCGGCAAGGCGCCGGTCGTGGTCTTCGAGGACAGCGACATCGCCAAGGCCGTCGAGGACATCTCGGTCGCGGGCTTCTTCAACGCGGGCCAGGACTGTACGGCGGCCACCCGCGTGCTCGTCCACGAGTCGATCCACGACGAGTTCGTGACCGCGCTGGCCAAGGCCGCCGCGGACACCAAGACCGGCGCCCCGGACGACGAGGACGTGCTCTTCGGCCCGCTCAACAACGCCAACCAGCTGGCCCAGGTCAGCGGCTTCATCGAGCGGCTGCCCGCGCACGCCAAGGTCGAGGCGGGCGGTCACCGGGTCGGCGAGAAGGGCTTCTTCTACGCGCCGACCGTGGTCTCCGGGCTCAAGCAGGACGACGAGATCGTCCAGCACGAGGTCTTCGGCCCGGTCATCACCGTCCAGTCGTTCTCCGACGAGGCCCAGGCGGTCCAGTACGCCAACGGCGTGGAGTACGCGCTCGCCTCGTCGGTGTGGACCAAGGACCACGGCCGCGCGATGCGGATGTCCAAGGCCCTGGACTTCGGCTGCGTCTGGATCAACACCCACATCCCGCTGGTCGCGGAGATGCCGCACGGCGGATTCAAGAAGTCCGGTTACGGCAAGGACCTGTCGGCGTACGGCTTCGAGGACTACACCCGCATCAAGCACGTGATGACGTCGCTGGGGTGATGCCTGCCAAGGGCCTTCGGGTCAGCGGCGGCTGAGCAGGGCGCAGAGGGTGCCGATGCGGTTCGTGGTGATCGCGTCGGCACCCGCCCGCAGCAGCCGCGCCATCGAGCGGCGGGTGTCGGCGGTCCAGGCGGAGACCAGCAGACCGTCGGCGTGGGCGCGTGCGACGAGGGCGGGGGAGACCAGGCCGAAGCGGTAGTTGAGCCAGCGCGGCCGCAGATCGGCCAGCAGGGTGGGCCGGGGCGGCGCGAGGGTCGTCCAGGTCAGGGAGATCTCCGCGCCGGGGTCCGCGCGGCGCACGCGGTGCAGCGCGGACAGCCCGCCGCAGTAGTACACCCGGTCCGCGGCCCCGGCCTCGCGCACCTCGGCGACGGCCGCGAGGGCGGCCGACGCGTCGGGCAGGTCGATCAGCAGCCGGGCCCCGCCGGTCGCGGCGAGCGCCTCGCGCAGCGTGGGGATGCCCCCGCCGGACAGCCGCCGCACCTCCTCGGCGGTCAGCGCGGACAGCGGCCGGTCGTGCCCCCACAGCCGCTTGAGGGTGGCGTCGTGGAGGAGGACCGGGACGCCGTCTCGGGTCAGCCGTACGTCGATCTCCACGGCGCCCGCCCCCGCGCGCACCGCCGAGCCGACCGACGCCAGGGTGTTCTCGCGGTGGGTGTACGGATCGCCGCGGTGGCCGACCGGGATGAAGGCCGCGCCCACCGCCGTCATCCGCCCGCGACCGCCGTGTACGCGTCGATCTCGGCGGCCAGCCGCGCCTTGCCCGGCGCGTCCAGGAAGGACGCCTCGACGGCGTTCTTCGCGAGGGCCGCGACACCCGCCGCGTCCAGGTCGAGCAGCCGGGCGGCGACCGCGTACTCGGTGTTGAGGTCGGTGCCGAACATCGGCGGGTCGTCGCTGTTGATGGTGACCAGCACCCCGGCCTCGACCATCCGCTTGACCGGGTGCTCGTCGAGGGTGGCGACCGCGCGGGTGGCGATGTTGGAGGTCGGGCAGACCTCCAACGGAATGCGGTGCTCCGCGAGATGGGCGAGCAGCTTCGGGTCCTGGACGGCGCTGGTCCCGTGGCCGATCCGCTCGGCGCGCAGCTCGGTGAGGGCGTCCCAGACCGTCTGCGGCCCGGTGGTCTCGCCCGCGTGCGGAACGCTGTGCAGCCCGGCGGCTATGGCGCGGTCGAAGTACGGCTTGAACTGCGGGCGCGGCACACCGATCTCGGGGCCGCCGAGGCCGAAGGAGACCAGCCCCTCGGGGCGCAGGTCGCAGGCGATGCGGGCGGTCTCCTCGGCGGACTGCAGCCCGGCCTCGCCGGGGATGTCGAAGCACCAGCGCAGCACGGTGCCGAACTCGGCCTCGGCGGCCTTGCGGGCGTCCTCGATCGCCTCGGTGAACGCGGTGTCCGGGATGCCGCGCCGGGTCGAGCTGTAGGGGGTGACGGTCAGCTCGGCGTAGCGGATGTTCTGCCGGGCCATGTCGCGGGCGATCTCGTAGGTGAGCAGCCGCACGTCCTCGGCGTCGCGGATCAGGTCCACCACGGAGAGGTAGACGTCGATGAAGTGGGCGAAGTCACGGAAGACGAAGTAGTCCGCCAGCGCCTCCGGATCGGTGGGCACCTTGGAGTCCGGATGGCGGGCGGCCAGCTCGGCCACGATGCGCGGGGACGCCGAGCCGACGTGGTGGACATGCAGCTCCGCCTTGGGCAGTCCGGCGATGAAGGCGGTGAGATCGGTCAACGAGAACCTCCGGGTGACGGCCGCCGGCGGCGGGCTCCGGTCATCGTAGATGCGCCGGGCACGGGGCGGTGTTCGCAGGCCGTAGCATGGGCGGACATCGCTGTGGGGGAGATACATGGCCGACCAGCCCGACCAGCACCACCAGCAGCGGCAGCCGGAGCCGCGCGACCACGACCCCTGGGCCCCGCCGGCCCCGCGGACGTCCCTGGACAAGCCGCCGTCCCGGCCCTCGGTGGCCGAGCAGCAGACGCTCACCTCCCTGCCCACGGGGCCGCCCGCCCCGCCCCCGCCGCCCGTGCCGGGCCCGCCGCCTCCCGTCCCCGGGCCGCCGCCCGCCGCACCGGGGCCTCCCCCGGGCGGTGCGACGCTGCCCGGCGGCGCCCTGCCGGGCGCGGTGCCCCCGCCGCCGCCCGCCCCGACCGGGCCGGGCACCCCGAGCGCGTACCAGGGCGGGCCGTACGGCACCGGCGGCCATGCCCAGCCGGGCTACGGCGGCCAGGCCCCGTACGGCGCCGGGCCCGGCTACGGCTACCCCGGCACGGCGTACCCCGCCTACCCCGGCGGCGCCTACCCGGGCGCGGGCTACGGCCAGGGCTGGCAGCCTGGTATGACCCATATGCCGGACAACGGCACCGGTACGGCCGCCCTGGTGCTCGGCATCGTCGGGCTGGTCTTCTTCGCCAGCGTCGTCCTGGGCATCATCCTCGGCGTCCTCGCGATCATCTTCGGGGTGCTCGGCCGCGCCAAGGCGGGCCGGGGCGAGGCGACCAACGGCGGCTCGGCCCTCGCCGGGCTCATCCTCGGAGCGGCCGCCGTGGTGGCGGGCGTGGCGATGATCTTCGTCTATGTCGCGGCCGCGAACCACGACAGCTCGGGCGACTCCGACGACTCCGGCTACGCGGACATGGCGGTGGTGCGGGTGGTCCCGTCCGCCGATATGAGCCGCTGACGCGCCTCCATCAGCGCGAACCCCAGCAGATTGAGGCCCCGCCAGCGGATCGGATCCGCCGCCCGCTCGTCGTCCGACGCCAGTCCGATGCCCCATATGCGGTCCGCCGGGCTGGCCTCCACCAGCACCCGGGAGTTGGTCCCCAGCAGATAGTCGCGCAGCGGCGGGTGCTGCCCGAACTTGTGCACACTGCCCTCGACGACCAGCCTGAAGCGGTGTGCCCGCCACCGCGCCTCGTCGAAACCGCGCACCGAACGCCCCGAGTCCTTGGCCTGCTTGGGGTGCGAGGCGGTCAGCGCCCGCCGCTCGGCGTCCGCATCGCCGAACAGCCGCGCCTTCCCGGCCATCATCCAGTGCTCGGCGGTCGGGTAGGTGATGCCGGCCACCTCGAACGGCGCGGGCCACCACTGGCTGAAGCACTCCGCGCCCACGCCACCGTCGCACCGCGGCCGATGGCCCCAGAAGTGCACGTATTCGAAGGTCTCGCCGCGCGCGGTCCGGTCGACCACCTCCTCGACCGAGTGCGGGCCGCCGTCCGGCTCGGCCGGTACCGTCACCCCGTTCGTTTCCATGCCCCGGATTCTCGCACCGGCCACTGACAGCGCACCGGGATCCGAGGCCGGTCACCCTCGGGGGCGTCGTCACCGAATCCGTCGAGAAACCAAAAAGCAACAACGGAATCCCTTGTTGAAGTGGGGGAGCTCTGCCAGGATCAGCCTCCGATTCCGGTTGGAGCTACGCCGCCTTCCCTCTGGGAGGGTGGTCCGGCGGAGGAGATCAGGCGATGGATCAGCGATGCGGTCCGACGGAGCGGCGGTTCGCCGAGGGGGCACAGCGTATGGAGTCACGGCACGAGCCCGAGAGCCTGTCCGCGCCGCAGCTCGCCGCGATCCGGCGCAGCGTGACCGGCGGCCGCATGGCGCTGAGCCGCCGTGGGCTGCTGCGTGCGGGCGGCGCCGGAGCGTTCGCCGTCGGCGGGCTCGGGGCGCTCACCGGCTGCGGTATCCCGCCCGCCGGGCGCACCGGTGCCGCCGGCGCCGCCGACGACCACTCCGCCGAGGAGAAGCGGGTCGACTTCTCCAACTGGACCGAGTACATGGACGAGACCAAGGGCGGCCACCGCCCGACCCTGGAGGAGTTCCGGCGCCGCACCGGCATCACGGTGAAGTACACCGAGGACATCAACGACAACGTGGAGTTCTTCGGCAAGATCAAGCCGCAGCTCGCCGCCGGCCAGGACACCGGACGCGACCTCATCTGCGTCACCGACTGGCTGGCCGCCCGGATGATCCGGCTCGGCTGGGTGCAGACCCTGGACGCGGCCAACCTGCCCCACGCCTATACGAACCTGGCTGCGGAATTCCGCGATCCGGACTGGGATCCGGGCCGCGCCCACTCCTATCCCTGGACCGGCATCCCCGCCGTCATCGCGTACAACAAGAAGGCCACCGGCGGCCGCGGCGTCACCTCCGTCTCCCAGCTCCTGGAGGACCCCCGGCTCAAGGGCCGGGTCGGCCTGCTCACCGAGATGCGCGACACCGTCGGGCTGACCCTTCTCGACATGGGCAAACGGCCCGAGGACGTCACCGCCGACGACTTCGGCGCGGCGATCGCCCGCCTCCAAAAGGCGTCCGACCGCGGCCAGATCCGCCGCTTCACCGGCAACGACTACACCGGCGACCTGACCCGGGGCGACCTCGCCGCCTGCATGGCCTGGGCCGGGGACCTCATCCAGCTCCAGGCCGACAACCCGGAGATCGAACTCGCCGTCCCCGACGCCGGTTACATGACCGCCACCGACAACCTGCTGATCCCGGCCAAGGCCCGGCACAAGAAGAACGCCGAACGGCTCATCGACTACTACTACGAGCCCGAGGTCGCCGCGAAGGTCGCCGCCTACATCAACTACGTCTGCCCGGTCGACGGCGTACGCGCCGAACTCGCGAAGATCGACCAGACGCTGGCGGACAACCCGCTGATCCTCCCCGACGAGGAGATGGCCGCCAAGTCCCATGCCTTCCGCTCCCTCTCGAGCAAGGAAGAGACGGCGTTCGAGGACGCGTTCGCCAAGCTCACCGGCGCCTGACGGCCTGACACGCGAGGATGCCCACCCCATGACCCAGCCCACCACCACCGGCGGCGACGTCCGGCTCGACGGGATCGGCAAGACCTACGGGTCCTTCACCGCCGTCCACCCACTGGACCTGCACATACCCGCCGGCTCCTTCTTCGCCCTGCTCGGCGCCTCCGGCTGCGGCAAGACCACCACCCTGCGCATGATCGCCGGTCTGGAGGAGCCCACCACCGGCACCATCCGGCTCGCCGGGGACGACATCACGGCCCTCCCGCCGCACCGGCGGCCCGTCAACACCGTCTTCCAGAGCTACGCCCTCTTCCCGCACCTCGACATCTACGAGAACGTCGCCTTCGGGCTGCGCCGACGCGGCATCAAGTCCGTCAAGAAGCAGGTCGGGGAGATGCTGGACCTCGTCCAGCTCGGCGACTTCGCCCGCCGCAAGCCCCAGCAGCTCTCCGGCGGCCAGCAGCAGCGCGTCGCCCTCGCCCGCGCGCTGATCAACCACCCCCGGGTGCTGCTCCTCGACGAGCCGCTGGGCGCGCTCGACCTCAAGCTGCGCCGCCGGATGCAGCTGGAACTCAAGCGCATCCAGACCGAGGTCGGCATCACGTTCGTCCACGTCACCCACGACCAGGAGGAGGCCATGACCATGGCCGACACGGTCGCGGTGATGAACGGCGGCCGCGTCGAGCAGCTGGGCGCCCCGGCCGAGCTGTACGAGAGCCCGGGCACCACCTTCGTCGCCAACTTCCTGGGCACCTCCAACCTCATCGAGGCCGAGATCACCGACAAGAGCGGCGGCGACCTCCTGCTCACGGCCGCAGGAGGCCGCCTCACCCTGCCCGTCGGGCGGTGCCGCGCCGCCGTCCGTACCGGCGCCACGGTGCTGGTCGGGGTGCGCCCCGAGAAGATCTCCCTCACCCCCGCCGAGGACGACGGCGCCGTCCCCGCGACCCGCAACCGGATGACCGGCCGCATCGCGGACGCCGGCTTCATCGGCGTCTCCACGCAGTACGTCGTGGCCACCCCGGACGGCGCCGAGCTGGCCGTCTACGAGCAGAACATCGAGCGCGACCCCCGGCTCGTCCCCGGCGCCGAAGTCGTCCTGCACTGGAACCCCGCCCACACCTTCGGCCTCGACGCGGGCACCGGCTCCGGCCCCGGCTCCGGCGGGGAGGCGGCGTGACGGCCACGGAGACGCGCGACACGGCCCCCGCCGCGGGTGCCACACCCCGCGAGACGCCCCGAAGGACGTCCGTACGCAAGCGGCTGGTGCCCTACTGGCTGCTGCTCCCCGGCATCCTGTGGCTGCTGGTCTTCTTCGCGGCCCCGCTCGTCTACCAGGCGTCGACCTCCGTCCAGACCGGCTCCCTCGAAGAGGGCTTCACCGTCACCTGGCACGTCCAGACCTACTGGGACGCGCTCACCGAATACGCCCCGCAGTTCCTGCGCTCGGTGCTGTACGCGGCCACCGCCACCGTGCTGTGCCTGCTGCTCGGCTACCCGCTCGCCTACCTCATCGCCTTCCGCGCGGGCCGCTGGCGCAATCTGCTCATGATCCTGGTCATCGCGCCGTTCTTCACCAGCTTCCTGATCCGCACGCTCGCCTGGAAGACGATCCTGGCGGACGGCGGCCCGGTGGTGGGGGCGCTGAACTCCCTGCACATCCTGGACGTGACCAGCGGTCTGGGGATCACCGAGGGGCAGCGGGTACTGGCCACCCCGCTCGCCGTGGTCTGCGGGCTGACGTACAACTTCCTGCCCTTCATGATCCTGCCGCTCTACAGCTCCCTGGAACGCATCGACGGCCGGCTGCACGAGGCCGCCCGCGACCTCTACGCCCGCCCCAGCACCGTCTTCCGCAAGGTCACCTTCCCGCTGTCCATGCCGGGCGTCGTCGCGGGCACCCTGCTCACCTTCATCCCGGCCGCGGGCGACTACATCAACGCCGAGCTGCTGGGCTCCACCGACCAGAAGATGATCGGCAACGTCATCCAGGCGCAGTTCCTGCGGGTACTCGACTACCCGACGGCCGCCGCGCTGTCCTTCCTGCTCATGGCGGCGATCCTCGCGATGGTCACCGTCTACATCCGCAAGGCGGGGACGGAGGATCTCCTCTGATGGCCCTCATCCGCTGGACACGGCGCAACCTGGTGGTCCTCGCGGGGCTCGCCACCCTCGCGTACCTGATCCTGCCGAACGTCGTCGTCCTGGTCTTCTCGTTCAACAAGCCGAACGGCCGCTTCAACTACGCCTGGCAGCGGTTCTCCACCGACGCCTGGACCGATCCGTGCGGCGTCGCCGACCTGTGCGGCTCCCTCGCGCTGAGCCTGCGGCTCGCGGTGTGGGCCACGCTCGGCGCGACCGTCCTCGGCACGATGATCGCCTTCGCGCTGGCCCGCTACCGCTTCCGGGCCCGCCCCGCCGTCAACAGCCTGATCTTCCTCCCGATGGCGATGCCCGAGGTCGTCATGGCCGCCTCCCTCGCTACGCTCTTCCTCAACATGGGCGTCGGCTTCGGCTTCTGGACGATCCTCATCGCCCACGTCATGTTCTGCCTGAGCTTCGTCGTCACCGCCGTCAAGGCGCGCGTCATGAGCATGGACCCCCGGCTGGAACAGGCCGCCCAGGACCTCTACGCCTCCCCGGCGCAGACCTTCCTGCGCGTCACCCTGCCGATCGCCGCGCCCGGCATCGCCGCCGGCGCGCTGCTGTCCTTCGCGCTCTCCTTCGACGACTTCATCATCACCAACTTCAACGCCGGATCCACCGTGACCTTCCCCATGTTCGTGTGGGGATCCGCGCAGCGCGGCACCCCCGTCCAGATCAACGTGATCGGAACGGCGATGTTCGCCCTCGCGGTGCTGTGCGTCCTCGCCGGTCAACTGGCCGGCGCCCGCCGGAAGAGGAGCTGACCACCATGGCCGCGGACGCCATGCCCCGCTCTCCCGGAGGCGGCGACACTCCCGGACCGCCCGTCCTGGAAGCCCTCGCCGACGTCGCCTACACCCCGTACTGGCTGGACGACCCCGGACGGCCCCGCCCGAACCCCGCCCTGGTCGGCGACGAGCGCTGCGACCTCCTCGTCATCGGCGGCGGCTACAGCGGACTGTGGACCGCCCTGACCGCCAAGGAGCGCGACCCCGGCCGCGACGTGGTCCTGGTCGAGGGCCAGGAGTCCGGCTGGGCCGCCTCCGGCCGCAACGGCGGCTTCTGCGCCGCCTCCCTCACCCACGGCCTCGGCAACGGCGCCGCCCGCTGGCCCCATGAACTGGCCGCACTGGAACGGCTCGGCCACCGCAACCTCGACGCCATCGAAGCCGCCGTCGCCCGCTACGCCATCGACTGCGACTTCGAGCGCACCGGCGAGATCGACGTCGCCACCCGGCCCCACCAGATCGCCGAACTGCGCGAAACCGCCGCCCGGGCCGCCGCGCTCGGCATCACCGAGCCCCGGTTCCTGGACCGCGACGCGGTACGCGCCGAGGTCGACTCGCCCACCTTCCTCGCCGGGCTGTGGGACCACCGGGGCGTGGCCATGCTGCACCCGGCCAAGCTCGCCTGGGGCCTGAAGCGGGCCTGCGCCGAGCTGGGCGTACGGATCTATGAACACACCCCCGCCGAGCAGCTGAGCCGCGCCGGAACCGGCACCCCCGGCATGCTGGCGCGCACCCCCTACGGCCGGGTACGGGCCCGGCAGGTCGCCCTCGCCACCAACGCCTTCCCGGCCCTGGTGCGCCGCGTCCGCCCGTACATCGTCCCCGTCTACGACCACGCCCTGATGACCGAGCCGCTGACCGGCGCCCAGCTCGCCGCGATCGGCTGGCGGCGACGCCAGGGCCTCAGCGACACCGCCAACCACTTCCACTACTTCCGCATCACCGCCGACCACCGCGTCCTGTGGGGCGGCCACGACATCGTCTACCGCTACGGCGGCGGCGTGCGCGCCGAATACGACCACCACCCGGCCACCTACCGCACCCTCGCCCGGCACTTCTTCCGCTGCTTCCCGCAGCTGGAGGGCGTCCGGTTCAGCCACGCCTGGGGCGGCGCGATCGACACCTGCTCCCGTTTCTCCGCGTTCTTCGGCAGCGCACACGGCGGACGCGTCGCCTACGCCCTCGGCTACACCGGCCTCGGCGTCGGCGCGAGCCGCTTCGGCGCCGAGGTGATGCTCGACCTGCTGGCCGGGGACCACACCGAGCGGACCCGGCTGGAGATGGTGCGCAGCAAGCCGCTGCCGTTCCCGCCGGAACCGGTCCGCTGGGCGGGGATCGGCCTCACCCAGTGGTCGATGAGCCGGGCCGACGCCAACGGGGGACGGCGCAACCTGTGGCTCAAGGCGATGGACCGGATGGGGCTGGGCTTCGACAGCTGAGGTCCCTGTCGCCCGCCTGGAAACCCGGCGACATCGGCGATCGTCCCCGAGATACTGGTCGCCCATGGATGAAGTCAAAGTCGTCGTCGCCCATTCCGAGCGCGCGACCCTGCGCGTGGGCGATGTGTTTCTGAAGGTGGACGCCGATCAGGCGCGCATCGACGTCGAGGTCGAGGCGATGTCCCTCGCGCCGGTCCCGACCCCGGAGGTCCTGTGGCGCAAGCCGCCCGTGCTCGCGACCGCCGCACTCCCGGGGACGACGCTTGGGCGCCTCGGCGGGCCGTCGACCGGGTCGTCGGCGGCGTGGGCCGCGGCGGGCGCCGCCATCCGCAAGCTGCACGACGCGCCGCTGCCGCCCCGGCCCGGCCGGCCGGAGCATCGTCGCGCTGGTGGCGGAACTCGACGACGAGTGCGAGTGGCTCGTGGCGAACGGCGCCCTGCCCGCGGACCTGGTCACCCGCAACCGCCAAGCCGCCGAGGCCGCGCTTCGGCCGTGGACTCCGGCGTTCACGCACGGCGACCTGCAGATCGCGCACGTCTTCGTCGACGGCGACGAGGTCACGGGGATCATCGACTGGTCCGAGGCGGGGCAGGGTGATGCCTTGTACGACCTCGCCACCTTCACGCTCGGACACGAGGAGCACCTCGACGACGTCATCGCCGGCTACGGCACCGACATCGACCGCGATGTGATCCACGCGTGGTGGTCATTGCGCAGCCTGCTGGTGGTTCGCTCGCTGATCGAGTACGGCTTCGACCCCTTCGCGCCGGGCTGTGAGGTCGACGTGCTGAGATCCCGGATGTGAGGCCGCGCGGGCCCGAAGGCCCTCCTCTGGGGCGCATCACCTGCCCTTATCCCCGACAAAGGGGGTGCGCAGTCGTCGCCACGCCGTTGCGGCGGCCGCCGGTGGCTACTCGGACTGTTGGCGCACCCGCAGCACCGCCCACAGCAGACAGCCGCACAGACACCAGCTCCCGACCACATCCAGCGGCCAGTGGTAGGCCCGGCGGACCAGACCCACCCCCACCGCGAGGTTGAGCAGGACGACGACGCCGATCAGCCACCCCCGGAGCCGTCCGCGCAGGAGGGGGAGCAGCAGTACGGCCGCCGCGCCGTAGGCGACGGCCGCCGTCGCGGCATGGCCGGACGGGAAGAAGCCCGTCTCGCCCGCCGGCGGGCCGGGCGGACCCGGGCGGCCGATCAGCGCCTTGAGCGGCGCGACCAGGGCCGGGACCGCCGCCATCGCCAGCGCGGCGGCCAGCGGCCCCGGCCAGCGGCGCGCCGCGGTCGGGGAGCGCCACGCCGCGCAGGCGAACGCGAGGCCGAGGACCGGGAGCGCCACCGCCGTATTGCCGAGGTCGGCGAAGAACTCCGCGACGGGGGAGGGGAGGGGCGATCCGGCGATGGCGCGGCCGAGCCGCTCGTCGAGCGTCAACAGCGGACCATGGGCGGCGACCTGCCAGGCGCACAGCGCGAAGATCACCAGCAGCACCGTGGGGAGGGCGAGCGCCCGGAGGAAGGCAGACGGCGGCCCCGGAACAGGGGGGGTGGTTCCGGGGCCGCCGTGGCGACCGGTGTGCCGCACGCCCCGGGGGGTTTGGGGCGGGCGGCCGTCCGATCGGTGAGGAGATCCGGAGCCGGAGGCTCCAGTGGTGTGCGCGAGGGCACAGCCGGGTCGGGGCTGGGGAAGCACCGGCTCGGCATCGCCCGCAGTCCCCTGCGGGCGGGGTGTTTCTCTCATCTGCAACGACCGTACGGCAGCGAGAGGCTGTCGGACAGGCCGATCACCCACCTGTCATCGGCCCCGCACATCTTCTTCACGCGGCTCGACGATCCACCCACAGTCACAGCTCGGCGAAGGCGCCCTCGAGGACGTCCAGACCCTCGTTCAGCAGGTCCTCCCCGATCACCAGCGGCGGCAGGAAACGCAGCACGTTCCCGTACGTACCGCAGGTCAGGACCAGCAGCCCGGCGGCGTGGCAGGCCTTGGCGACGGCCGCCGTGGCCTCCGGGTCGGGGTCCTTGGTGCCCGGCTTCACCAGTTCGACGGCGATCATCGCGCCGCGGCCCCGGAGGTCGCCGATGAGGTCGAACTTCTCCTGCATCGCGGATAGCCGGCCCTTCATGACCTCCTCGATGCGCTTGGCCTTCGCGTTGAGATCCAGCTCGCGCATCGTCTCGATCGCGCCCAGCGCCGCCGCGCACGCCACCGGGTTGCCGCCGTAGGTGCCGCCGAGGCCGCCGGAGTGCGCCGCGTCCATGATCTCGGCACGGCCGGTGACGGCGGCCAGCGGAAGCCCGCCCGCGATGCCCTTGGCGGTGGTGATCAGGTCCGGCACGATGCCCTCGTCCTCGCACGCGAACCACTGGCCGGTGCGGCAGAAGCCGGACTGGATCTCGTCCGCGACGAAGACGATGCCGTTGTCCTTCGCGAACTCGGCGATCCTCGGCAAGAAGCCCTTGGCCGGTTCGATGAAGCCGCCCTCACCGAGGACCGGCTCGATGACGATCGCGGCCACGTTCTCCGCCCCGACCTGCTTGCTGATCATGTCGATGGCCTGGGCCGCGGCCTCCTCGGCACAGTTCTCCGGGCCCGTCAGCCAGCGGTAGGGGTAGGCGAGGGGAACCCGGTAGACCTCGGGCGCGAAGGGGCCGAAACCGTGCTTGTACGGCATGTTCTTGGCGGTGAGCGCCATGGTGAGGTTGGTCCGGCCGTGGTAGCCGTGATCGAACACGACGACCGCCTGGCGCTTGGTGTGCGCGCGGGCGATCTTCACCGCGTTCTCCACCGCCTCCGCGCCCGAGTTGAACAGCGCCGACTTCTTGGCGTGATCGCCCGGCGTGAGCCGCGCCAGCTCCTCGCAGACCTCCACGTACCCCTCGTACGGCGTCACCATGAAACAGGTGTGCGTGAAGTCCGCCAGCTGCGCCGACGCCCGGCGCACCACGGCCTCGGCGCTGGAGCCGACCGACGTCACGGCGATGCCGGAACCGAAGTCGATCAGCGAATTGCCGTCCACGTCCTCGATCACCCCGCCGCCCGCACGCACCGTGAAGACCGGCAGCACACTGCCCACGCCGCCGGCGACCACCGCGTTCTTACGGGCGAGCAGCTCCTGCGACTTCGGGCCGGGAATCGCGGTGACGACGCGACGCTCCTGGGGGAGGGACGGGCCTCCGGACAGTTCGGTCATGAGGTACTCCACGGAAAGAAAGGGACGTGACAGGGGCTTTACTCGCAGGCTAGGCGCGCGGCGAGCGAAGCGGCATGTTCCGTTCGGGAGCAGTGGGTGGGGTGCGTTGTCCGCGAAGGCCATAGCCGCGGCCCCGGCGCCATCCCGGCACCTTGTGAGGTGCCACCCCGGTGGGGTCGCTGAACTCCCCGGGCGGGAACACTAGATTGAGCGGTGGCGCGGTGGCGCGAAACGCAGAGGCACAGCCGGTCAGGGGGCAAGGGGTAGCAGATGGACACCGAGGGCACGTTCGACTCCCGCAACACCCGACCCATCCCCCCGCCCATCCCCCCTGCTCCGCCGCGCGTGCCTGACCGGCCCCCGTATGCCCAGCCTTACCCCGAGCAGGCGCCCGCGACGGCCATGGGTCGGCCGGCGGGGCCGCCGCCCATGCCGTCGGCGGCACCCACGACCCCGCCCGCGACGGGCTCAGGTACGCGGCCGTCCTTCGCCGCATGGCTGCGGGCGCCGCGCTCCGAGGAGGCGGGGCCGGGGGTGTGGAGGTACGGGCACAAGCCCAAGCCGCCGGAGGATCCGGAGAGGATTCCCGGACGACGCCTGATCAGCGGCGCGCTGATCGCCGGCCTCTGCGGCTGGTTGGTCTGGTCGCTGCTCTGGAACGGGTACCTCGGCGGCTACTGGCTGTGGCCGATGTATCTGCTGACGCCCGACTCGTGGTACGAGCGTGGGGGCAACACAGACGCAGGCTGGTGGTCTCAGCGCATCTATATCGGCCTCTGCGTCGCCGTCCTCGCGGCCCTCTTCGGCCGCGTCGGCCACTGGGGCGAGGTCTGGCGCCGCTACGTCACGCCCCTCTTCCGGCGGGCCTGGGACGAGACGGACGCCGCGGCCGAGCCGAGTCGGCCCGAGGCCGACCCCGTCGAGTGGCCGCATCTGCGGGCCGCCGGGGCGCATGGGGCGGCTGATCGGCTGGCGGCCGACGCGCGGGCCGGGGCGATGAACGACGTCGATCACACGCGGATCGAGCACGCCTGGCAGTCCGTGCGCGCCGGACGGAATTCGCTCGCCGCGTTCACCGACACCGTGCTGCGCCACGGTGCCGCCTCGCACGGCCATCCGTCCGGCGCCCGGGACCTCCCCGCGCGCACGGCCGAGCACGATCTGCTCACCCGCCAGGTCCGCCTCGGGACCGCCCTCGACGATCTGCGCAATCCGTATCAGCACCGCGGCGCCGGGCTCGCGCTCGACCCCGATGTGCTGGGGACCTCGCTGCTCGCCGTCGGGCCGCCCGGGTCGGGGAAGACCGGGCGGCTGGTGCGGCCCGTAGTGGAGTCGCTGTGCCTGCAGGCGCTCGCCGGGCGGGTCGCGGTGGTGGCCGTGGGGGCGGCGGGGGCGGGCCTGGGGACCGACGAGGCGTTCGACGTCGTCGTGAAGATCGGCCGGCCCGACTCCGTCTACGACTTCGACCTCTACGGCGGCACCACGGACCCCGACGAGGCCGCGGGCATCCTCGCCGAGGCGCTGATCGGCGACATGGCCGCCTCGCTGCCCGGCGGCGACAGCCGCCGGGCAGCGACGGCGCTGGCCCAGCTGCTCGGCCCCTATCGCGCCGCTCACGGCCGCTTCCCGGCCGTGCCGGAGCTGCGCGAGCTGCTCGACGGCGCGAAGACGGCGGTTGGCGCGCTGCGCGAGGCGCTGGAGGCGGCGGGGGAGCGGGCGCAGGCGCGGGAGCTGGAGGCGCGGGTGCGGCAGTCGGGTGCGCCCGGGGACGTCGGCGCGCTGCTGGCCGACCGGATCGCGCTGCTGGACCGGCCCGCGTTCGCCGACTTCTTCGACACCACCGGCGACCGCCGTCCGTTCTCCCTCCGCGCCCTCGAACACCCGCTGCGGGTCCGGATCGATCTGCCGGAGCGCGGGCACGCCGAGGCGTCCCGCATGCTGGCCCGTCTCGTGCTCGCGCAGTTCACCGAGTGCGCCGTGGGCCGCGCCGACCGGTCGCTCTTCGCCTGCCTGGTCCTCGACGACGCGTCGCACACCATCACCCCCGAGGCGCTGCGCGGCATCCAGCGCCTCCGCGCCGCCCACGCGGGCGCGGTGCTCACCCTCCGCACCCTCGACGACGTTCCCGAGGCGCTGCGCAGCGCCCTGCTGGGGGCGGTCGGGTGCCGGATGGCCTGCGCCGGGGTGACGACGTGGGACGGGGCCCGGTTCGCGGAGGTGTGGGGCACGGAGTGGGTCGAGACCCGGGACGTCACCGACCGGCAGATCATCTCGGACGAGCCGTTCACCAAGGTCCTGCACTTCATTCGCAAGGTCGTGACGGGGAAGGCCGTCACGACCCAGTCCGTGACGGTGCGGAAGGTGGAGCGCGAGCGCTGGTCCGCCTCGGAGCTGGCGCATTCGGTCCCCGCCGGGCACGCGGTGCTGTCGGTGACGTCGGTGCGGGGTGAGGGCGGGCCGCCGGTGCTGGTGGATCTGCGCGGCTGAGGGCGCTCGTCGCGGATACCACGGATTCGTCCATTGAGGCAGAATCGGCAGTAGCCGTTCATACGGGGCGGTGAAGTCGCATTCCGTCCAGTCGCATTCGTCGTCGCATCCGCATCGAAGGTGCCATGCCTCCCACGCTCGCCTCACTCGTGCACCACACCGCGCTCAAGCTGTCCGTCCTCGCGGGGGAGGACCGGCTGGAGACGCCGGTGCGCTGGGCCCATGTCAGCGAGCTCGCCGACCCCGTGCCGTACATGGAGGGCGGCGAGCTGCTGCTCATCACCGCGATGAAGCTGGACGCCGAGGACCCGGCCGCCATGGCCCGCTACGTCCGGCGGCTGGTCGGCGCGGGGGTGGTGGGGCTGGGCTTCGCGGTCGGCGTCGCCTACGACGAGGTGCCGGCGGCGCTCGTGGCCGCGGCGAAGGAGGAGGGGCTGCCGCTGCTCGTGGTGCCGCGCCGTACACCCTTCATCGCCATCAGCAAGGCCGTCTCGGCGGCGATAGCCGCCGACCAGTACCGCGCGGTGACCGCCGGATTCGAGGCGCAGCGCGAGCTGACCCGCGCCGCGATCGGCGCCGAGGGGCCCACCGCGCTGCTCGCCCGGCTCGCCGCGCACGTCGACGGCTGGGCGGCGCTCTACGACGCCTCCGGCTCCGTGGTCGCCGCCGCCCCCGACTGGGCGGCCCGCCGCGCCGCCCGGCACACGGCCGACGCCGAGCGGCTGCGCGCCCGGCCCGCCCCGGCGAGCGTGGTGGTCGGCGGGGGCGGCGCGGAGGCGGGCGATGAGGCGACGGACCGGGTGGAGCTGCAGTCGCTGGGCACCGGGCGCCGTACCCGGGGCGTCCTCGCGGTCGGTACGGGCGCGCCGCTGGGCACCGCCGAGCGCTACGCCGTGCACTCGGCCGTGGCGTTGCTGACCCTGACCACCGAGCGCTCCCGGGCCCTGCGGGAGGCCGAGCAGCGGCTGGGCACCGCCGTGCTGCGGATGCTGCTCGCGGGGGAGCCGGACCACGCCCGGGCGGTGGCCGGGCGGTTGTACGGGGAACTGCTGGACGCCCCCTTCCGGATGCTGGTGGCCGAGGCGGTGCCGGGCGGTGGCGGACAGGCGTCGCACACGGCGTACGCCACGGACGAGACGGCGGCGGAGACATCCTCGGACGGCGATACGAGCGGTGGCGCGGGCGACCCGGACCGCGCCGATCCCCTCGGCGTGCTCGTGGACGCCATGGAGGCGGCCGCGGCCCGCGCCGGCGAGGCGGTGCTCGTCGTGCCCGACGGCGAGCGGCTGATCGTGCTGGCCCCGGACGGCGGAGCCGCGGTCGCCGGCTGTACGGAGCACGCCGAGGGGATCGAGAGCCGCCGCGGTACGGCGACCCGCCCCCGCGACCGCGGCGCCGCCGCGGACCAGTGCGGCGACCTGGTCATCGGCCTGTCCGCCCCGGCGGGCCCCATCGCGGCCGCGGCCGCCTACCGGCAGGCGGAGCAGGCCCTGTCGGTGGCCCGGCGGCGCGGGCGGGTGCTGGTCGAGCACGAGCACGTCGCGGCGGGTTCGCTGCTGCCGCTGCTCGCCGACGACGCCGTACGGGCCTTTGCCGACGGCATGCTGCGCGCCCTGCGCGACCACGACGCGACGGGCCGCGGCGACCTGGTCGCCTCGCTGCGCGCCTGGCTGTCCCGGCACGGGCAGTGGGACGCGGCCGCCGCCGACCTGGGGGTCCACCGGCACACCCTGCGCTACCGGATGCGGCGCGTGGAGGAGATCCTGGGCCGCTCCCTCGACGACCCGGATGTCCGCATGGAGCTCTGGCTGGCCCTGAAGGCCACGGCCCCGGCGACCCCCACGCTGAAGTCGTCCTGAGGAAGCCCCAGGGCGTCACGCCATTGCGGTGCGCTGCGGGCAGCGACTGCGCCGCCTCGGACAAACGCGCCGCGCGTCCCACGCGCCTACGGTGGGAGGCGAGAGACAACCGCACCATCACCCCACCACTTCAGAAGGGTCGGGATCCGCTGTGCCAGACACAAACGAAGCTGTCACCCATGCGTTCTGGCTCGCCGGTCGCGAGGCGACGGGCGAGAGCACGCTCGAGGTCACGTCGCCCTGGGACGGCCGGCGCGTCGGCGCGGTGAGCGTTCCCACGAAGGCGCAGATCGAGGAGGCCGTGGCGGCCGCCGAGGCCGTGCGCGGGGAGTTCGCCGCGACGCCCGCGCACGTACGGGCCGCCGCCCTCGACCACGTCGCGCGACGGCTCGCCGAGCGCACCGAAGAGATCGCCCGGCTCATCTCGGACGAGAACGGCAAGCCCATGAAGTGGGCGCGCGGTGAGGTCGGACGCGCCGTCTCCGTCTTCCGGCTGGCGGCGGAGGAGGCCCGCCGGTTCAACGGCGGCGAGGCCCAGCGGCTGGACACCGACGCCGGTGGCGAGGGGCGGCTCGCGCTGACCCGCCGCTTCCCGCGGGGCACCGTGCTCGGCATCGCGCCGTTCAACTTCCCGCTGAACCTGTGCGCGCACAAGGTCGCCCCGGCCCTCGCCGTCGGCGCGCCGATCATCCTCAAGCCGGCGCCCGCGACCCCGCTGTCCGCGCTGGTCCTCGGCGAGCTGCTGGCCGAGACGGACCTTCCGGCGGGCTCCTGGAGCGTGCTGCCGGTGCCGAACGACCAGATGCCCGCGCTGGTCCAGGACGAGCGGCTGCCGGTCATCTCCTTCACCGGTTCGGACAAGGTCGGCTACGCGATCCAGGCGTCGGTGCCGCACAAGCACTGCACGCTGGAGCTGGGCGGCAACGGCGCGGCGGTGGTCCTGTCCGACTACGACGCCGACGCCGACCTCGACTGGGCGGCCACCCGCATCGGCACCTTCTCCAACTACCAGGGCGGCCAGTCCTGCATCTCCGTGCAGCGGGTGATCGCGGACGCGTCGGTGTACGAGCGGCTGCTGCCGAAGGTGGTCGCGGCCGTCGAGGCGCAGGTCACCGGCGATCCGTCCGATGACGCGACCGATGTCGGCCCGCTGGTCGACGAGGACGCGGCCAAGCGCGTCGAGTCCTGGGTGGACGAGGCCGTGCAGGCCGGCGCGAAGCTGCTGACGGGCGGCAAGCGCGAGGGCGCGAGCTACGCCCCGACGGTGCTCGCGGACGTCCCGGCGGACGTCACGATCTCCTGCGAGGAGGTCTTCGGCCCGGTGCTCACCATCCAGCGGGCGGCGGATGAGGAGGCGGCGTTCGCGGCCGTCAACGACTCCAAGTACGGGCTGCAGACGGGCGTCTTCACCCGCGATGTGCAGACCGCGTTCCGCGCGCACCGCGCCCTGGAGGTCGGCGGGGTGATCGTCGGCGATGTGCCGTCGTACCGGGCCGACCAGATGCCCTACGGGGGCGCCAAGAAGTCCGGCGTGGGGCGCGAGGGCGTGCGGTTCGCGATGGAGGACTACACCTACGAGCGGGTCATGGTTCTCACCGGGATCGACCTGTAGGCCCACCGCCGGAACGGATACGGCCCGCCCCGGGCTTCGTACGGGCTCTCAGCCTTCGAAGCCGAGGCGGGCCAGCCGCAGGGCCCCGCGCAGCGTGACGTGGAGGTCGTGCACGCCGGTCGGCGGCGTGGGCAGATCGGCGCGGACGGCGGTGTACGCGTAGCGGCCGCCGGTGGGCGGGATGGCGACGGTGGCCAGGGGCGTGCCGTCGGCGAGGTGCAGTTCGACCGCCGCCTCGTCGGCGGCCGCCCCGCCGTCCGTCGCCCCCTCGTTCGTCGCCCCGCCGTTCGTCGCCCCGCCCGCCGTCTCGCGGGACGCCTCGACCGTGACCGCCGTCGCGCCCGCGCCGAAGTCGCAGGCGCGGAAGAGCAGCCGGCCGACCGCCTCGTCGCCGCAGGCCACCGCGTCGCCGCGGGCCTTGGCGCGGTCGACGAGCACGGTGCCGTCCGTCGCGTCGTAGTCCGCGGCCTCCAGCCCGCGCCGCAGCACCGGGCGCGGGGCGGGCGGCGGGCCGTCGAGGGTGAGGGCGGCGGTGCGGCGGATGTCCGCGCTGGAGGCGCCCGCGTGGATCTCGTAACGGCCCGGGTCGACGGTCCAGCGGCCGTGGGCCACGTCCCAGAACCCCAGCGCCTCGTCCACCGGCACGGTGAAGAACAGCCGCACCCGCTCGCCCCGGCGCAAGGCCACCCGGCGGTGGGCGATCAGCCGTCGGTGCGGGCGCGGCACGCGCGCCCCCGGCGCGCTCACATAGATCTGCGCCACCTCGTCGCCGTCGCACGGGCCGGAGTTGGTGACCGTGCACTCGACGGCCAGCGACCCGGCAGGGGCAGCGTCGTCGGTCCGCCGCACCGACAGGTCGTCGTAGTCGAAACGGGTGTACGACAGGCCGTGCCCGAAGGGGAAGAGCGGGGCGCCGTCGAAGTAGAGGTAGGTGGCGCGGGAGGCGATGATGTCGTAGTCCAGCAGATCGGGCAGATCGTCCTCGGAGGCGTACCAGGTCTGCGGCAGCCGCCCGGCCGGTGAGACGTCGCCGAACAGCACCCGGGCCAGTCCGGTGCCCGCCGCCTGGCCGCCGTGCGCGGTCCACAGCAGGGCGGGCAGCGCGCCGGCCGCGTCCCCGACGGCGTACGGATAGCTGCTGGTCAGCACCAGCGCGGTGCGCGGGTTGGCGGCGTGGGCCGTACGCCACAGCCGGTCCTGCCCGGCGGGCAGGGCGAGGGTGGCGCGGTCCTCGGTCTCGCGGCCGTTGATGTGCGGATCGTTGCCCAGGACGACGACGACCGTGTCGGCGGCCGCGGCGGCGCGCGCGACGGCGTCCTCGCCGCGTTCGACGACGTGCCGGTGGAAGACCTCGGCCCGGGAGCGGTCGGCAACCTTCAGGCCCTCGGCGGCGACACAGACATATCCGCCCGTCCCGCCGTGTCTGAGGAGATGTCCGCTCCCGTGCCGCTCCAGCGCGAACGTCTCCTGGACCACCCAGCCGCCGGGCTGCTCGGCGGCGGCCCGGACGAAACCGTCCCCGGCGACCGTCAGATAGCGGCCGGAGGGGGCGCGCAGCGTGAACACGCCCCCGCCCCAGTCGGCCAGCGCCAGGTCGGTGGGGGTGTCGCCGATGGTCAGCGGCGGCAGATCGGTGCGCGCGGCCTGTTGCGCCGGATTGAGCGACGCCTCCCGCGCTCCCTCCCGCCCCTGCTCCTCCGCCACGGCACCGGACGGCACCCGCACCCAGCCCGCCGCGGTGCGCAGCCGTACGGTGTCCGTCCCCTCCACGAACACCACGCGGTCCGCGCCGAGCCGCGCGGCCAGCGCCTCGCGCGGCGAACTGCGGCGCAGCAGAGCGCCGCTGTACCAGTCGAGCTTGCACTCGTCGGCGAGCGGGCCGACCACGGCCACGGTGCCGGTGGTGGACGGCGACAGTGGCAGCAGCCCGTCGTTCTTGAGCAGGACGACGGCCTGTTCGGCGGCCTCCAGGGCGAGCGCCCGGTGCGCGGGCGTGTCGAAACCGGCGCTCCGCGGGTCGGCGTACGGATCGTCGTCCCCGTCGAACTCGCCCAGCGCGCACCGCATCGTCAGCAGCCGCCGCACCGCCGTGTCGATCACGGAGGCGTCGATGAGCCCCCGCTCCAGCGCGCCCCGCACCCGGCCGATCGTCTTCGAGGCGTCCTGGTCGTGGTCGGTGAAGCTGTCCACCCCGGCCAGCAGGGCGGCCGCCACGCCCTCCTCATGGGTGGCGAAGTAGTGCTCGGAGTCGACCAGGTTGGACGGCGCGCCCGCGTCCGAGCACACCACCAGCTCCTGGCCGGTCCAGGTGCGCAAGTGCTCCCGCAGATACGGGGAGACATGGTTGGGCCGCCCGTTGACCAGGTTGTACGCGGGCATCACCCCGGCCACCGCGCCCGCCCGCACCGCGCCGCGGAAGGCCGCGAGGTCGTATTCGTGCAGGACGCGCGGGCGCACGGAGGACGACGTGGTGTCGCGGGCGGTCTCGTTGTTGTGCGCCAGCCAGTGCTTGAGGAGCGGGGCGGTGCGCCAGCGGTCCGGGTGGTCGCCGCGCAGCCCGCGGGTGAAGGCGGCGGCCAGGGTGGAGGTGAGGTACGGATCCTCGGCGTACCCCTCCTCGTTGCGGCCCCAGCGCGGATCGCGCAGCAGATTGACCGTGGGCGCCCACACGTTGAGCCCGATCCGGGGGTCGCGGGCGCGCATGGCCCGTACCTCGGCGCCGACCGCCGCGCCGATCCGCCGCACCAGGTCCGGGCTCCAGGTGGCGCCGAGCCCGACGGCCTGCGGAAACACGGTCGCCGGTCCCATCCAGGCGACGCCGTGCAGCGCCTCCTGCCCGGTGCGGAAGGCGGCGAGGCCGAGCCGTTCCACCGCGGGGGCGTACTGGTGGAGCATCGCGATCCGCTCGTCGGGCGTGAGCCGGGTGAGCAGGTCGTCCACGCGGGCGCCGAGCGGCAGCCGCGGATCGCGGAAGGGCGGACGGGTCGTCGGCGCACCGGGCTCGCAGCCGCTCACAGGTCTCCTCGCGGAGGTCGGAGGTGTGATTCGAAGCGCTTCGATGCTGGAGGGCCGAGCCGCGCCCTGTCAAGACTCGATCGATCAATGCCCCTTGTGCGTCACCCAGTTGGGATAGAACAAGAATCAACGAGCCTTCGTCGACTCCTTCCCGCCCGGCCCTTGCGCGACCTGACCCCCCGACTTAATCTCAGCGCAATATCGAAGCGCTTCGACCATCGGTCGTACGGCGGGCTCGCCACGAAGGGTTGACGCAATGCCGAACTCCCAGGCTTCGGCCTCCACTTCCCCTCCCAGCCGGAGAACCTTCCTGGCCTCCACGGCGATCGCCGCGGCGGCCGTGACGGGAGGCGTTCCGCTGTTGTCCGCGTGCTCCACGGAGGGCAGCGGCGACAAGAACGGCACCACCTCCGGCAAGGACCTGAAGAAGCTGCTGCCGACCTATGTGGCCTCGAAGGTGGCGGACCCGGATATTCCGAGCGTCAACGGCTCCAGTCCCGGCTACACCAAGGCCCCGCCCGCCGCCGCCCTGGTCGCCTCCGTGAAGGGCAAGCCCGGACACGGCGGCAGCTACACCATGTTCGAACCGCTGTGGGGCACTCCGCCGCCCAAGAACAACGCCTATTACAAGGCCGTCAACGAAGCGCTCGGCGCGACGATCAAACTTCAACCGCAGGACGGCAACACCTACGGTGAGAAGCTCAGCGCCGTCCTCGCCTCCGGAGACATCGCCGACATCGTGATGATTCCGCTGTGGGAGATGGGCGGAAAGATCCATGGCGCGGTCAGCGCCAAATTCGCCGACCTCGGCCCGTATCTCTCCGGCGACAAGGTCAAGAAATACCCCAACCTGGCCGCCATTCCCACCGCCGCCTGGCAGATGTCCGTCTTCGGCGGCAAGCTCCGCGGCCTGCCGATGCCCTCCCGCCCGCTCGCCGGAGTCATTCCGTTCTACCGCGAGGACCTGTTCAAGAAGAACGGATACCAGGTCCCCAAGAGCCCGGACGAATTCCTCGCCCTCGCCAAGGAGATCACCCGGCCCAGGAGCAAGGTGTGGGCATGCGACGACATGTGGTGGTCGGCGCAGCGAATCTTCGGCTGCCCGGGCGAAAAACCGTACTACTGGGTGGAGAAGGACGGAAAGCTCGTCCACAAGGTGGAGACCGACAACTACCTCGAGGCCCTGGAGTGGTGCCGCAAGCTCTTCGCCAAGGGCTATGTCCACCCCGACGCGGTCGCGGGCAAGGCCAATGACGCGCTGACCCGCTTCACCTCCGGCCAGACCCTCATCTTCAACGACGGCGACGCCAAATGGTACGGCGCCACGTTCGAACAGGCCGAGCCCCACCCCGACTTCAAGATCCAGGGAATGGACTATTTCGGTCCCGACGGCGGCGACCCGATCATCTATCTCGACCCGCCGGCCCAGATCTGGTCCTTCCTCAACAAGAACCTCGGCAAGGAGCAGATCGAGGAAATCCTCGCCGTCGCCAACTTCATCGCCGCGCCCTTCGGCACCAAGGAGCAGCGGCTCATCGACTACGGCGTCGAGGGTGTGCACCACACCATGAAGCACGGCGTCCCGGTCAAGAACGCCACCGGTGTGCGGGATGTCCAGGACACCTACCGCTTCATCGTGTCCCCGCAGGCCGGCGTCGCCTACCCGGACTTCCCGCAGATGGTCAAGGACTACTGCGGCTGGATGCAGCGCATGGGCACGTTCGCGAAGAAGCCGCTCTTCTACGGCATGCAGATCCAGGAGCCCAATCGCTACGCCTCCCTCTACACCCCCTTCGAGGACCTGGCCAAGGACGTCACCCGCGGCCGCAAGTCGATCAAGGATGCCCAGCGGGCCATCGGTGACTGGCGCAGCGGCGGCGGCGACCGGCTCCGCGACTGGTATGCCAAGCTGCTCGACGAGAACGGCAGCGGCGCCTGATGGCGGTGGACCTCCCCGACCGGAACCTCCGCGACCGCAAGCTCCGCCACCGGAACCTCCCCGACCGGGCGGAAGCCCACGGCCGCCGCCGCCCCGCGGACGGCGTCCGGTGGTGGCACCGGTTGCGCCGCGACCGCACCCTGCTGCTGATGACGGCCCCCGCCGTCGCTCTGCTCCTGCTCTTCACCTATGTCCCGCTGCTGTGGACCACGGTCGCCTTCAAGGACTACGACCCGTTCACCCAGGGGCTGTGGACCAGCCCCTGGACCGGGTTCGACAACTTCACCCTGCTCTTCCAGGACAGCCGCTTCTGGGACGCCTTCGCCAACACCCTCAGCATCACCTTCATCCAGCTGGTGCTGTTCTTCCCGGTGCCGGTCGCGCTCGCGCTGCTGCTCAACAGCGTGCTCAGCGACCGGCTCCGGGGCCTGGTGCAGTCGATCCTGTATCTGCCGCACTTCTTCTCCTGGGTGCTGGTCATCACGATCTTCCAGCAGATGCTCGGCGGCGCCGGGCTCCTCGCCCAGCAGTTGCGCTCCCACGGGTACGAGGGCTTCGACCTGATGACCGACCCGGGGGTCTTCAAGTTCCTGGTCACCGCCCAGCTGGTGTGGAAGGACGCGGGCTGGGGCGTGATCGTCTTCCTCGCCGCGCTGTCCGCGGTCAACCAGGACCTGTACGAGGCGGCCGCCGTGGACGGCGCGGGCCGGTGGCGCCGGATGTGGCACGTCACGCTGCCCGCGCTGCGCCCGGTGATCGCCCTGCTGCTGGTGCTGCGCGTCGGCGACGCGCTGACCGTCGGCTTCGAGCAGATCCTGCTCCAGCGTGACGCGGTGGGGCCGGGCGCCTCGGAGGTCTTCGACACCTATGTGTGGTGGGTCGGCATCGCCAACACCGATTACGGGATCGCCGCCGCGGGCGGCTTGATCAAGGGCGTCTTCAGCCTGGTCCTGGTGCTGATCGCCAACAAAGTCGCCCATATGCTCGGCGAGCAGGGGGTTTACCGGAAATGACGCCGGACATGACCGTGACCGAGCGGCCCGCCGCCCCCGCCGCGACGCCCTCCGCCCACCCCCTGCGCCGGCGCGGCGGGGAGAAGCGCCCGGTGTGGGAGGAGGAGCCCGGCAAGGTCGGCCAGGGGCTCAAGGGCATCACCCTCACCGGGGTGTGCCTGGCGATCCTCGGCCCGCTGTGGGTGGTGATCGTCACCAGCCTCTCCGACCAGAGGACCATCACCGACGCCGGTGGTCTGGTCATCGTCCCCAAGACGATCACCTTCCGGGCCTATACCGAGCTGCTGAGCGGCGGCACGGTGACCCGCGCGACGCTCGTCAGCCTCGCGCTCACCGCGGTCGGCACCGCGATCAGCACGGTGGTCTCCGTGCTGTGCGCCTACGGACTGTCCCGCTCCGGGTCGTTCCTGCACCGTCCGATCCTGATGCTGCTGCTCGTCACGATGTTCTTCAACGCCGGTCTGATCCCCACGTATCTGCTGGTCACCGGGGTCGGACTGGAGGGCAGCTACTGGTCGATGATCCTGCCGAGCGCCATCTCGGTCTTCAACGTGCTGGTGCTGCGCGCGTTCTTCCAGGACACCGCGCCCGAGCTGGTCGACAGCGCCCGCATCGACGGCGCGGGGGAGTGGCGGATCCTGTTCCGGATCGTGATGCCGCTGTCCAAGGCGGTGGTCGCGGTGGTCTCGCTGTTCTACGCGGTCGGCTACTGGAGCCAGTGGTTCAACGCGATGCTCTACCTGAACGACCAGCAGATGTGGCCGCTGCAGATGATCCTGCGCCAGCTCGTCATCAAACAGCAGGCTCCCCAGGGCATGTCCCAGATGATCTCCAGCCAGCAGGTCCCGGGCCTGGCCGTGCAGATGGCCGTCATGGTGCTGGCGCTGATCCCGGTCGCGATCCTCTACCCCTTCGTCCAGAAGCACTTCACCAAGGGCATGCTCATCGGCGCCGTCAAGGGCTGATCCGCGCGAGCCGCCCGCCCGTTCCACCAGCCAGCCCCGACCGGAAAGAGCCGGTATGCCCGACCTGAACGACGCCACCCGCGGCCGCGTCCTCTACGGCGCCGACTACAACCCCGAGCAGTGGCCCGAGAGCGTCTGGCACGACGACGTCCGGCTGATGCGCGAAGCGGGCGTCACCACCGTCACGGTCGGCGTCTTCTCCTGGGCCACGCTCGAACCCCGCCCCGGGGCCCGCGAGTTCGGCTGGCTCGACCGGGTCATGGACCTGCTCCACCAGGGCGGCATCGAGGTGTGCCTGGCCACCCCGACCGCCTCCCCGCCGCCCTGGATGGGCGCCCGCCACCCCGAGACGCTGCCGCGCGACGAGACCGGCGGAGTCGTCTGGTACGGCTCGCGGAACCAGTTCTGCGCCTCGTCCCCCGTCTACCGCGACTACGCGCTGCGCATCACCGAGGACCTGGCCGAGCGCTACGGGAACCACCCCGCCCTGCGGATGTGGCACGTGGGCAACGAGTACGGCACCCACTGCTGGTGCGACACCACCGCCGCCCACTTCCGCCGCTGGTTACGCGCCAGGTACGGCCGCCTCGACGCACTCAACGAGGCCTGGGGGACCGCGTTCTGGAGCCAGCGCTACGACTCCTGGGAGGAGATCATCCCGCCGCGCCGGGCCCAGTACCTCGGCAACCCCGCGCAGGCGCTGGACTTCCGCCGCTTCACCAGCGACGCACTCCTGGAGTGCTTCACCGCCGAGCGCGACGCGCTGGCCGCGCGCACCCCGCACATCCCGGTGACCACCAACTTCATGCCGCTGTTCATCGGCCAGGACGGCTGGGCCTGGGCCGCCGAGGAGGACGTCGTCTCCGTCGACGTCTACCCCGACCCCAAGGACCCGCACGGCGGCGCGTACGGGGCGATGATCCACGACCTGACCCGCTCCCAGGCCGGCGGGCCCTGGGTGCTGATGGAACAGGCCGCCGGCCCGGTCAACTGGCGCGGCGTCAACCACCCCAAGCCGCGGGGCCTGATGCGGCTGTGGTCGCTGCAGGCCGTCGCGCGCGGCGCCGACGGCGTCTGCTTCTTCCAGTGGCGGCAGTCCCGGCAGGGAGCTGAGAAGTTCCACTCCGGCATGGTCACCCACGCCGGGGAGCACGGCCGCACCTATGCCCAGGTGCGCGAACTCGGCGCCCAGCTGCGCGAGCTGGGCCCGGTCGCGGGCAGCGACGTCCCCGCCCGGGCCGCGATCCTGCACGACTGGCACGCCTGGTGGGCGAGCGTCCAGGACGGCCGCCCCTCCTCCCGGCTCCACTACGACCGGGTGCTGCGCGCCTGGCACCAGGCCCTGTGGGGGCGGAACCTCACCACCGACTTCGCCCACCCGCACGCCGACCTCGCCGACTACGCCCTGGTCGCCGTGCCCCATCTCTATCTGCTGACCGATGAGGCGCTGGAGAACCTGGCCGGTTACGTCCGCGGCGGCGGCACCCTCGTCTGCGGCTTCTTCACCGGCGTCGCCGACGAGGACGACCGGGTCCGCCCCGGCGGGGTCGACCAGCGGCTGCGCGACATCCTGGGCCTGCGCACGGTCCACGAGTGGTGGCCGCTGGACGAGGGCGAGACGGTGACCGCCGAGAGCCCCTGGCTCGGCCCCTTCACCGGCACCCTCTGGTCCGAGGACCTGGAGCCGGCCACCGCCGAGACCGTCGCCCGGATCAAGGGCGGTGAGCTGGACGGACTGCCCGCCGTCACCCGCAACGCCTACGGCGACGGCACCGCCTGGTACGTCTCCACCCTCCCCGAACCCGCCGCCCTGCGCGCCCTGCTGGCCCGCGCCGCCGCCGAGGCGGGCCTGCGGCCACCGCTGCCCGGCATCCCCGAGGGTGTCGAGGCCGTGCCGCGCGGCGACTGCCTCTTCCTCCTCAACCACGGCCGCGCCCCCGCGGTCGTCCCCCTCCCGTCCGCGCGGACCGACCTGCTCACCGGCCGCGTGTACGACACCCAGGTCCACCTCGACCGCTACGCGGCCGTGGTCCTGGCCCCGCTCGATTCCCCCCACCCGAAGGGAGCAGCACCGTGCACCGAGCCGCTCGAAAGCTCTTCCTGACCCCGCTGTTCGCGCTCCTCGCGCTCATCGGCTTCGCCGCCGCCCCCGCCCACGCCGCCACCTGGTCCTCCTCGGAGCAGTGGGGCAACTGGTCCACCGGCGGCTACACCCTCTACAACAACATCTGGGGCTCCGGCGCCGGAGCGCAGAGCATCTGGGCCAACTCCGCCAGTGACTGGGGCGTCTGGGCCAACCACCCGAACACCGGCGGCATCAAGTCCTACCCCAACGCCAAGAAGGTCGTCGGCAAGAAGATCAGCGCCATCAACAGCCTGACGAGCAGCTACAACGTCACCGTGCCGGCCTCGGGCGCGTACAACACCTCGTACGACATCTGGGACAGCAACCACGCGTACGAGATCATGCTGTGGGTCAACAAGACCGGCCCGGTCGGCCCCCTCGGCACCTCCCAGGGCACCGTCACCCTCGGCGGCCACACCTGGACCGTCTACAAGGGCAGCAACGGCTCCAACCAGGTCTTCTCCTTCATCCGCAGCTCCAACTCCAGCTCCGGCACGGTGGACATCAAGTCCATCGTGAACTGGATCAAGAACACCAAGGGCTGGTTCGGCGACGTGACCATCGGAGACGTCCAGTTCGGCTACGAGATCACCTCCTCGTCCGGCGGTCTGGACTTCAAGACCAACAGCTTCGGAGTCAGCGCGAGCTGACGCCCCGCGTACCGCCGCCGCCCCCCGACGGCGGCGGTACGCGCCCCGGGCGGGTCAATCCCGCACCGGCAGCCGGGCGCCGTCCCGCAGGAACAGCGGGATGCGGTCCAGCGGGGCGGGGACGGTCACCGGCCGGCCGCCGTCGTACTCCTCGCCCGTCCAGGCGTCCGTCCAGCGCGCGCCCGCCGGGAGGTACGCCGTCCGATCGGTGGCGCCCGCCTCCAGGACCGGGGCGACCAGCAGGTCGGGGCCGAGCAGAAAGGCGTCCGCGACGCCCCAGGCCGCCTCGTCGCCGGGGAACTCCAGGAAGAGCGGGCGCATGGGCGGCAGCCCCTCCTCGTGGGCGGCGCGCATCTGCGCCAGCACGTAGGGCTTGAGCCGCTCGCGCAGCCGCAGACAGGAGCCGAGGACGCGCTCGGCCTCCTCCCCGTACGACCACACCTCGTTCGGGCCGCCGGTCATGCCGGGCCCGAGCGGCAGTCCGGGGTCACGGAAGCCGTGCAGCCGCATGATCGGCGACAGCGTGCCGAACTGGAACCAGCGGATCAGCACTTCGCGGTAGGCCGGGTCGTCCGGGTCGCCGCCGTGGAAGCCGCCGATGTCGGTGTTCCACCACGGGATGCCGGACAGGGCCACGTTGAGCCCGGCGGCGATCTGGCGGCGCAGGGTCGCGAAGTCGGTGCCGATGTCGCCGGACCACAGGGCGGCCCCGTGGCGCTGGCTGCCCGCCCACGCCGAGCGGTTGAGGGTCACCACCTCCTCCTCGCCCGCCGCGCGCAAGCCCTCGTGGATCGCCCGGGCGTTCTCGCGCGGGTAGAGGTTGCCGACCTCCAGGCCCGGCCCCGCGTGGTAGCGCAGATTCGCCGGGAAACCGGGCTTGATCTCCGGTTCGCAGGCGTCCAGCCAGAAGGCGCGGATCCCGTACGGCTCCAGGTAGTTCTCCCGCACCCGCGACCACATGAACTCCCGGGCCCGCGGATGGGTCGCGTCGTAGAAGGCGACGTGGATCCGCTCGCCCTCGCGCACATCGGGCCAGTCGGCGTGCGCCGTGGGCCCGTACTCGGTGCCCACCAGGAAGCCCCGCTGCTCCATCGTCTCGTGGTTCTCGCTCAGCGGGGAGACCGAGGGCCACACCGAGACCACCAGCTTGATGCCCAGGTCGTCCAGCTCCCGCGTCATCGCCGCCGGGTCGGGCCAGGCCACCGGGTCGAATTTCCAGTCGCCCAGGTGCGTCCAGTGGAAGAAGTCGCAGACGATCGCGTCGATCGGCAGCCCGCGCCGCTTGTGCTCGCGGGCCACGGCCAGCAGCTCCTCCTGGGTGCGGTACCGCAGCTTGCACTGCCAGAACCCGGCCGCCCACTCCGGCAGCATCGGCGCGCGGCCGGTCACCGCCGAGTAGCGGCGCTGCGCGGCGGCCGGGTCCCCGGCCGTGATCCAGTAGTCGATCTGGCGGGCGCTGTCGGCGACCCAGCGGGTGCCGGTCGCGCCCAGCTCGACCCGCCCGATCGCCGGGTTGTTCCACAGCAGGGTGTAGCCGCGGCTGGAGGTGAGGAGCGGGATGGACACCTCGGAGTTGCGCTGCACCAGGTCGATCACGGCGCCCTTCTGGTCCAGCAGTCCGTGCTGGTGCTGGCCGAGGCCGTACAGCCGCTCGCCCTCGTAGGCCTCGAAGCGCTGCTCGATGCGGTGGTAGCCGTTGCCGGTGGCGGTGCGCAGCCGCGGCCCCGGCCACCAGAAGTGGGCGCGCTGCTCGGCGAGCAGCTCCCGGCCGCCCTCGGTGGTCTCGAACCGGATCATGCCCTCCGCGGAGATCCGGGCGGTGATCGCGCCGCAGGTCAGCGACGCCTCCCCGGCCCCGATCGCGACGCGCGCGGCCGCCTTGGGCGGGCCGTCGAGGAGCGCGCCGGGGAGGTCCTCCAGCAGCGGCCCGCCGAGCCGGGCGCGCACCCGGATCGCGTCGGGCCCCCACGGCTCCAGACGTACGGTCTCCTGCCGCCCACTCCACTCCAGCGCGCTGCCGCGCTCGGCGAAGGTGCCGACGGTGGGGGAGGACTGGGCGAGCGAGGAAGAGGCGGGCGAAGGCGGCGACGGGTTCACGGAGGCGCTCCTCGGGGGTGCGGCGGTGAGGGGTCGTACGGTCGGTGCGTACGGGGCGCGGCGCCGGCGTCAGGAGGGGGCCGGGCCCGAGCTGGCCCGTACGGTCAGCTCCGGCGCCAGCAGCGCCACCTGCTCGGAGGCGTCGCCCTGCAGCTTGGCCACCACCAGCTCGACGGCCCGCCGCCCCATCTCCTGGGCGGGGATGCCGACCGAGGTGAGCCGCACGGACGCACTCGCGGCCACCTGGTCGGGGCAGATGGCGACCACCGAGACGTCCTCGGGGACCGCCCGCCCCTGCCGTCGCAACAGGCTCAGCAGCGGATCGATGGCCGCTTCGTTCTGGACGATGAAGCCGGTGGTGCCGGGACGCTCGTCGAAGATCCGGGACAGGGTGCCGTCCATCGACTCGTAACTGCCCTCGCACGGCCGGTGCAGCAGCCGCAGCCCCAGCTCGCGGGCGGTCGTGCGCAGCCCGTCCAGGGTCCGTTCAGCGAATCCGGTGTGGCGCTCGTAGACCGCCGCCGCCTCGCCGATCACCGCGATCTCCCGGTGGCCGAGGGCGGCCAGATGCTCGGCGCACAGCGCGCCGGTGGCGGTGAAGTCGAGATCGACGCAGGTCAGGCCGATGGTGTCGGCGGGCAGCCCGATCAGCACGGTGGGCTGGCGGGCCGCGTGCAGCAGCGGCAGCCGCTCGTCCTCCAGCTCGATGTCCATCAGGATCATGGCGTCGGCGAGCCCGCTGCCGGTGATCCGGCGCACCGCCGCCGGGCCCTCCTCGCCGGTGAGCAGCAGCACGTCGTACCCGTGCGCGCGGGCGGTGGTGGCGACCGCGATGGCCACCTCCATCATCACCGGTACGTAGATATCGGTCCGCAGCGGCACCATCAGCGCGATGATGTTGGAACGGCTGCTGGCGAGGGCGCGGGCTCCGGCGTTCGGGTGGTAGCCCAGCTCCTTGATCGACCGCTCCACGCGCTCCCGGGTGGGCGCCGAGATCGAGCGCTTGCCGCTGAGGACGTAGCTCACCGTGCTGGCGGAGACTCCGGCGTGGCGGGCGACCTCGGCGAGAGTGACCATGCGGGGAACTCCGTCCGGCGGGAGAGGGGAGGTGAAGCGCTTCGACAAACCAAACAAGAAGCCAGTACGCAGCCAGTCCACAGACAGCGTGCAGTCAGTAAACCTGTTCGACGATGAGCTGTCCAGAGAGTGTCGAAGCGCTTCACCACGCCGCACCACTTTGCCGACCCGGCCCGCCGGAGGCACACTGAACAGCGGTACGTGCCGGTAATGTCACGAGATCGTCATTTGCGGCAAGGGAGCACCGATGACCGCATCATCCGTCAGGCCGGTGTCCGAGCGTGAAGCGCGCCAGGTCGCCGAAGCCGCACGCGAACAGGTATGGCACAAGCCGAGTTTCGCCAAGGAGTTGTTCCTCGGCCGCTTCCGCCTCGATCTGATCCATCCCCACCCCGCCCCCGCGCCGGACGACGTGCGGCGCGGCGAGGCGTTCCTCGCCAAGCTCCGCGAGTTCTGCGAGACCCGGGTCGATCCCGCCCGCATCGAGCGCGAGTCGCAGATCCCCGACGAGACCATCAACGGCCTCAAGGAACTCGGCGCGCTCGGCATGAAGATCGACACCAAGTACGGCGGCATGGGCCTCACCCAGGTCTACTACAACAAGGCCCTCGCGCTGGCCGGCTCCGTCAGCCCCGCCATCGGCGCGCTGCTCTCGGCCCACCAGTCCATCGGCGTGCCGCAGCCGGTCAAGCTGTTCGGCACCCAGGACCAGAAGGACCGCTTCCTGCCGCGCTGCGCCCGCACCGACATATCGGCCTTCCTGCTCACCGAGCCGGACGTGGGGTCCGACCCGGCCCGGCTCGCCACCACCGCGATCCCGGACGGGGACGACTACCTCCTCGACGGCGTCAAGCTGTGGACCACCAACGGCGTGGTCGCCGATCTCCTCGTCGTCATGGCCCGGGTGCCGAAGTCCGACGGCCACAAGGGCGGGATCAGCGCCTTCGTCGTCGAGACGGCCGCCGAGGGCGTCACCGTCGAGAACCGCAACGCGTTCATGGGGCTGCGCGGCATCGAGAACGGGGTGACCCGCTTCCACCGGGTCCGGGTCCCCGCGGCCAACCGCATCGGCCCCGAGGGCGCCGGTCTCAAGATCGCGCTGACCACGCTCAACACCGGGCGGCTCTCGCTGCCCGCGATGTGCGCGGGCGCCGGGAAGTGGTGTCTGAAGATCGCCCGTGAGTGGTCCGCGGCCCGTGAGCAGTGGGGCAAGCCGATCGCCCGGCACGAGGCCGTCGGCGCCAAGGTCTCCTTCATCGCCGCGACCACCTTCGCGCTGGAGGCGGTCATCGACCTGGCCTCCCAGATGGCCGACGAGGACCGCAACGACATCCGCATCGAGGCGGCGCTCGCCAAGCTCTACGGCAGCGAGATGGCCTGGCTGATGGCCGATGAACTGGTCCAGATCCGCGGCGGCCGCGGCTTCGAGACCGCGGCCTCGCTCGCCGCCCGCGGGGAGCGGGCGGTCCCCGCCGAGCAGATCCTGCGCGACATGCGCATCAACCGGATCTTCGAGGGCTCCACCGAGATCATGCACCTGCTGATCGCCCGGGAGGCCGTGGACGCGCACCTGTCCGTCGCGGGCGACCTCATCGACCCAAACAAGTCCCTGTCGGACAAGGGCAAGGCGGCCGCCAAGGCGGGCGGCTTCTACGCCCGCTGGCTGCCGGGCCTGGTCACCGGCCCCGGCCACCTCCCGCGCGCCTACGCCGAGTTCTCCCCGCCCGGCCACCGGGACCTGTCCCCGCATCTGCGCTACGTCGAGCGCTCGGCGCGCAAGCTCGCCCGGTCGACGTTCTACGCCATGTCGCGCTGGCAGGGCCGGATGGAGACCAAACAGGGCTTCCTCAGCCGGATCGTGGACATCGGCGCGGAGCTGTTCGCGATGAGCGCGGCCTGCGTGCGCGCCGAGATGCTGCGCAGCCGCGGTGACCACGGCGTCGAGGCGTACCAGCTGGCCGACGTCTTCTGCCGGCAGGCCCGGATCCGCGCGGACGAACTGTTCGGACGGCTGTGGACCAACACCGACGACCTGGACCGCAAGGTGGTCTCCGGGGTGCTCTCCGGCTCGTACGAGTGGCTGGAGGCGGGCGTCCTCGACCCAAGCGGCGACGGCCCGTGGATCGCCGACGCCACCCCAGGACCGTCGACCAGGGACAACGTCCACCGCCCCATCAGATGACCGCCGCCCCGGCGGGCCGGACCCGGACGACGGGATCCGGCCCGCCGGCCCGGGGCGGGCCGGGCCCGGTCATCCGCGGGCGGCGACACGGGCAACAATGGGCAGATGACGGATTCCCTGGCTGACCCGCATCTGCGCCCCCCGGCAGCCCCCGCCGACCCCGGCAGCCCCCGCGACATCGTGATCCTCGGCTCCACCGGATCGATCGGCACCCAGGCCATCGATGTGATCCTGCGCAACCCGGACCGCTTCCGGGTGACCGCCCTGTCCGCCGCCGGAGGGCGGGCCGGGCTGCTGGCCGAGCAGGCCCACCAGCTGAAGGCCGCCACCGTCGCGGTCGCCCGCGAGGACGCGGTGCCCGAGGTGCGCGCGGCGCTGTCCGCGCGGTACGGCGCGGGCGAGCCGCTCCCGGAGGTGCTGGCCGGGCCCGGCGCGGCCACCGAACTGGCCCGCTCGGCGTGCCACACCGTGCTCAACGGCATCACCGGCTCCATCGGCCTCGCGCCCACCCTGGCCGCCCTGGAGGCGGGCCGGGTGCTGGCGCTGGCCAACAAGGAGTCCCTCATCGTGGGCGGGCCGCTGGTCAAGGCGGTCGCCAAGCCGGGCCAGATCGTGCCCGTCGACTCCGAGCACTCCGCGCTCTTCCAGGCCTTGCTCGGCGGCGGCCGCCAGGAGGTCCGCAAGCTGGTCGTCACGGCGTCCGGCGGCCCGTTCCGCGGGCGTACGAAGCGTGAGCTGGCCCAGGTCACCCCGGACCAGGCGCTGGCCCACCCCACCTGGGACATGGGCCCGGTCGTCACGATCAACTCCGCGACCCTCGTCAACAAGGGGCTGGAGGTCATCGAGGCCCATCTGCTGTTCGACATTCCCTTCGAGGAGATTGAGGTGGTCGTCCACCCTCAGTCGTATATCCACTCGATGGTTGAATTCACCGATGGGTCGACGCTCGCGCAGGCGAGCCCGCCCGATATGCGGATGGCGATCGCGCTCGGCCTCGGCTGGCCCGAGCGGGTGCCGGACGCCGCCCCCGGCTGCGACTGGACCAGGGCCCACACCTGGGAGTTCTTCCCCCTCGACACCGAGGCCTTCCCCTCGGTGGACCTCGCCCGGCACGTCGGCGGCCTCGGCGGCACCGCCCCGGCCGTCTTCAACGCGGCGAACGAGGAGTGCGTGGACGCCTTCCTCGGCCGGAAGCTGCCCTTCAACGGAATTGTCGATACGGTCGCGGAAGTGGTCGCCGAGCACGGCGCCCCCTCCGCGGGAACTCAGCTCACCGTCGCGGACGTCCTCGAAGCCGAGACGTGGGCCCGTGCCCGCGCCCGTGAACTGGCCGCCCGCGCGGCGAAGGCGACCCCGGAGGGTCACGCATGACGACATTGATGACGGTCCTCGGCATAGTCGTATTCGCCGTCGGCCTGGGGATCTCGATCGCCTGGCACGAACTGGGCCATCTCTCCACCGCCAAGCTCTTCGGCATCCGGGTCCCGCAGTACATGGTCGGCTTCGGGCCGACGGTCTTCTCCCGCAAGAAGGGGGAGACCGAGTACGGCATCAAGGCGATCCCGCTCGGCGGCTTCATCCGCATGATCGGGATGTTCCCGCCCGGTGACGACGGCAAGGTCACCCAGCGCTCCACCTCGCCGTGGCGCGGCATGATCGAGGACGCCCGGTCCGCTGCCTACGAGGAGCTGGAGCCCGGCGACGAGAAGCGCATGTTCTACACGCGCGCGCCGTGGAAGCGCGTGATCGTGATGTTCGCCGGGCCCTTCATGAACCTGGTCATGGCGGTGGTGATCTTCGTCGGCGTGATGATGAGCTTCGGCGTCAACACCCAGACCACCAGCGTCGGCACCGTCTCGGCCTGTGTGGTCCCGGCCTCGGCCGCCGCCGACAAGTGCCCCAAGGGGGCCAAGGACTCCCCGGCCAAGGCGGCGGGCCTCCAGCCCCGGGACAAGATCGTCGCCTTCGACGGCCACCGCGTCTCCGACTGGGGCACGCTCCAGAAGGACATCCGCGAGACCACCGGCCCCGCGACGATCACCGTCGAGCGGGACGGCGCCCGCAAGACCCTGCACGCCAACCTCATCACCAACAAGGTCGCCAAGTCCGACGGGAACGGCGGCTATGTCGAGGGCCAGTACGTCAGCGCCGGGTTCCTCGGCTTCACCCCGGCCAACGGCGTGGTGAAGCAGTCCCTCGGCCAGTCGGTGGACCGCATGGGCACCATGGTCGAGGACGGCGTCCAGTCCCTGGTCGACCTGCCCTCCAAGGTGCCCGACCTGTGGAACGCGGCCTTCGGGGACGCCCCCCGCAAGGCGGACTCCCCGATGGGCGTCGTCGGCGCCGCCCGGGTCGGCGGCGAGGTCGCCAACCTCGACATCCCGCCCTCGCAGCGCATCGCGACGATGCTCTTCCTCGTCGCCGGGTTCAACCTCTCGCTGTTCCTGTTCAACATGCTGCCGCTGCTGCCGCTGGACGGCGGCCACATCGCGGGCGCGGTGTGGGAGTCCCTGCGCCGGCGCCTCGCCCGCCTGGTCCGGCGGCCCGACCCCGGCCCCTTCGACGTGGCCAAGATGATGCCGGTCGCCTATGTGATCGCCGGCATCTTCATCTGCTTCACGCTGCTCGTTCTGGTGGCCGACGTGGTGAACCCCGTGCGAATTTCCTGATGATGTGAACTGTCCCGAAGTTCGCCTTTGGGTGGACTTCGGGACCGGAGTGTGCTGGGGCACCACCCGGTGCCGTAATCTCGGATCCGGAGCCCGCTGATCTCGGGCCACTCAAACACCTTCTTGGGGCTACGAACCAGATGACTGCGATCTCGCTAGGAATGCCGTCCGTACCGACCAAGCTCGCCGACCGCCGGGTCAGCCGGAAGATCCAGGTCGGGCCGGTCGCCGTGGGCGGCGACGCGCCGATCTCGGTGCAGTCGATGACCACGACGGTGACCGCGGACATCGGGGCGACGCTCCAGCAGATCGCGGAGCTGACGGCCTCCGGCTGCCAGATCGTGCGCGTGGCCTGCCCGTCACAGGACGACGCCGAGGCCCTGCCCGTGATCGCCAAGAAGTCGCAGATCCCGGTCATCGCGGACATCCACTTCCAGCCGAAATACGTCTTCGCCGCGATCGACGCCGGCTGCGCGGCCGTGCGGGTGAACCCGGGGAACATCCGGCAGTTCGACGACAAGGTCAAGGAGATCGCGCGGGCGGCCTCCGACGCGGGCGTGCCGATCCGCATCGGCGTCAACGCGGGCTCGCTGGACAAGCGGCTGCTGGAGAAGTACGGCAAGGCCACGCCCGAGGCGCTGGTGGAGTCGGCCCTGTGGGAGTGCTCGCTGTTCGAGGAGCACGGCTTCCGGGACATCAAGATCTCGGTGAAGCACAACGACCCCGTGGTGATGGTCAACGCCTACCGCCAGCTGGCCGCCCAGTGCGACTACCCGCTCCACCTCGGCGTCACCGAGGCCGGGCCCGCGTTCCAGGGCACGATCAAGTCGTCGGTGGCCTTCGGGGCGCTGCTGAGCGAGGGCATCGGGGACACCATCCGGGTCTCGCTGTCGGCGCCGCCCGCGGAGGAGGTCAAGGTCGGCATCCAGATCCTGGAGTCGCTGAACCTGCGCCAGCGGCGGCTGGAGATCGTCTCCTGCCCGTCGTGCGGGCGTGCGCAGGTCGACGTCTACAAGCTGGCCGACGAGGTCACCGCAGGGCTCGACGGCATGGAGGTCCCGCTGCGGGTCGCCGTGATGGGCTGCGTCGTCAACGGCCCGGGCGAGGCCCGCGAGGCGGACCTCGGCGTGGCGTCCGGCAACGGCAAGGGGCAGATCTTCGTGAAGGGCGAGGTCATCAAGACCGTGCCGGAGTCGAAGATCGTGGAGACCCTGATCGACGAGGCCATGAAGATCGCCGAGCAGATGGAGAAGGACGGCATCGCCTCCGGCGAGCCCCAGGTCTCCGTCGGCGGCTGAGAACGCCCGGGTGCCCCCCGCCTCCCGGCCGGGGGCACCTCCCAGCGGCAGCCGGGGAGGCTCCGGCGCCCGGAGGCGGACCGAGCCTTCTCGTAAGAGGGCGGTACAGTGCGGGGAATCGACTCCCCTCCGGCCCGCAGGCCCCGCAACCGGTGAGGCAATCCGACACGTGCTGACGACGTCCACCACCAGGGTCCTCGAGCCCCAAGAGCTCGACTCGGCCCTCGCGGTGCTCAACCGCGACCCCATCTCCAATGCCTTCGTCGCCGCCCGCGTCCAGGTCGCCGGCCTGGACCCATGGCGGCTGGGCGGCGAGATGTGGGGCTGGTACAACGGCGGACGGCTCGAGTCGCTCTGCTACGCGGGGGCCAACCTGGTCCCCATCTGCGCCACCCCCGAGGCCGTGCGCGGCTTCGCCGAGCGGGCCCGCCGGTCCGGGCGGCGCTGCTCCTCGATCGTCGGCCCCGCCGACACCACGGCCGAGCTGTGGTCCCTGCTGAAGCCCAGCTGGGGCCCGGCCCGTGAGGTCCGCGCCCGCCAGCCGCTCATGGTCACCGCCTCGACGCCCGCCGACGTCCCGCCCGACCCCCGGGTGCGCCGGATCCGCAAGGACGAGATGGACGTGATCATGCCCGCGTGCGTGGCGATGTTCACCGAGGAGGTCGGCGTCTCCCCGCTCGCGGGCGACGGTGGACTGCTCTACCAGGCGCGCGTCGCCGAACTCGTCGCCGCCGGTCGCTCCTTCGCCCGCGTCGAGAACGGCCGCGTCGTCTTCAAGGCCGAGATCGGCGCCGCCACCCCGCACGCCTGCCAGATCCAGGGCGTCTGGGTCGCCCCCGAGTACCGCGGCCGCGGGCTCTCCGAGACCGGCATGGCCGCCGTGCTGCACTACGCGCTCAACGAGATCGCGCCCGTGGCGAGCCTGTACGTCAACGACTACAACACCGCGGCCCGCGCCGCGTACCGCCGCGTCGGCTTCCAGGAGGTCGGCGCGTTCATGAGCGTGCTGTTCTGATCGCCGGACCGGGCCAGTAGGGTGCCGCCCATGCTGCAGATGCCCGGGGGCCATCCCCCGGACCCCCGAGGTGCCGTCGTCGGCCCGCTCGACCTCGCCGCACGCGTGGACGAGGCGCTCGCCGTGCAGGCCGTGGCCTTCGGGCTGACGGAAGAGGAGATCGGCGTACGGCGGCACATCGTGCTGCGCCACCTCACCAGCCCCGGCGCCCGCGCCCTCGGCGCGACGACCCCGCGGGGGCGGCTCGTGGGCTTCGTGTACGGCATGCCCAACGACCGCACGCACTGGTGGTCCACCATCGTCCAGCCCTATCTGCGCGCCGCCGGGCACGAGGACTGGCTGGACGACGCCTTCGTCATCACCGAGCTGCACGTCCACCCCGACTACCAGAACCACGGCATCGGGCGGCGGCTGATCACCGCCATCACCGACGGGGCCGTGCAGCCGCGCTCGATCCTCTCCGCCATCGACACCGACAGCCCGGCCCGCTGCCTCTACCGCTCGCTGGGCTACCGTGACCTGGCCCGCCCGGTGCTCTTCCCGAGCGCGCCGAGCCCGTACGCCGTCATGGGCGCCCCCCTGCCGCTGCGGCGGCAGCCCGCCTCCGGATAGCGCATTTCCGGGTTGCGTCCCCGGGCGGCTAACCTCCTGACATCCATCTCGTACGCAGGAGAAGACCCCATGGCCAACGCCGCCCACGTCCAGCGCATGTCCACCTTGATGCTGAAGACGCTGCGCGAAGACCCGGCCGACGCCGAGACCGCCAGCCACAAGCTGCTCGTCCGGGCCGGCTACGTCCGCCGCGCCTCCGCGGGCATCTGGACCTGGCTGCCGGTCGGCAAAAAGGTCCTGGACAACGTCTCCCGGATCGTCCGCGAGGAGATGGACGCGATCGGCGCCCAGGAGGTGCTGCTGCCCGCGCTGCTCCCCAAGGAGCCGTACGAGGCGAGCGGCCGCTGGGAGGAGTACGGCGACCTGCTGTTCCGGCTGAAGGACCGCAAGGGCGGCGACTACCTCCTCGGCCCCACCCATGAGGAGATCTTCACCCAGACGGTCAAGGACCAGTGCACGTCCTACAAGGACCTGCCGGTGATGCTCTACCAGATCCAGACCAAGTACCGGGACGAGGCCCGGCCGCGCTCGGGCGTGCTGCGCGGCCGCGAGTTCCAGATGAAGGACTCGTACTCCTTCGACACCAGCGACGAGGGCCTGGCCGAGTCCTACCGGCTGCACCGCGAGGCCTACCAGCGGATCTTCGAGCGCCTGGGCCTCGACTACCGCATCGTCTCCGCGGTCTCCGGCGCCATGGGCGGCTCCGCCTCCGAGGAGTTCCTGGCCCCCGCCGCGGCCGGTGAGGACACCTTCGTGGACTGCCCGAACTGCGACTACGCGGCCAACACGGAGGCCGTCACCACCACCGTCCCGCCCGTCGAGGGCGCCGAGCACGGGCCGGTCGAGGAGCTGGACACCCCCGACACCCCCACCATCGAGACCCTCGCCGAGCACCTGGGCGTCCCGGCCTCCGCGACCCTCAAGAACCTCCTGATCAAGGTCGACGGCGAGATCACCGCGGTGGGGGTCCCCGGTGACCGCGAGGTCGACCTCGGCAAGCTGGGCGAGCACCTGGCCCCGGCCGAGGTCGAGCTGGTCACCGCCGAGGACTTCGAGGGCCGCCCCGACCTGGTCCGCGGCTACGTCGGCCCGCAGGGCCTGGCGGGCAAGTCCTTCCGCTACATCGCCGACCCGCGGGTCGCCCCCGGCACCGCCTGGGTGACCGGCGCCAACAAGCCCGACACCCACGCCCGCAACGTCGTCTGCGGCCGCGACTTCGAGGTCGACGACTACCTGGACGTCGTCGTCGTCGAGCCGGGCGACCCCTGCCCCAAGTGCGGCGCGGGCATCGCACTCGACCGGGCCATCGAGATCGGCCACATCTTCCAGCTCGGCCGCAAGTACGCCGACACCTTCCAGCTCGACGTGCTCGGCCAGAACGGCAAGCCGGTACGGGTCACCATGGGCTCGTACGGCATCGGCGTCTCGCGCGTGGTGGCCGCCCTCGCCGAGCAGACCCACGACGAGTCCGGCCTCTGCTGGCCCCGCGAGGTGGCCCCGGCCGACGTCCACGTCGTCGCGGCGGGCAAGGCCCTCCAGACCGAGCTGGCCCTGGACATCGCCGAGAAGCTGGGCACGGCGGGCGTCCGGGTCATGGTGGACGACCGCGCCGGCGTCTCCCCGGGCGTGAAGTTCACCGACGCGGAGCTGATCGGCGTCCCGACGATCCTGGTCGTGGGCCGCGGCGCGAAGGACGGCGTGGTCGAGCTGAAGGACCGCCGCACCGGCGACCGCGAGGAGCTCCCGATCGACGAGGCGATCACCCGCCTCACGTCCTGACCCGCCCGGACCCCGCCGAGGTCTGCCACCCACCCCCGGAGCCGGGCCCGCCCGCCCGGCCCGGAGCGGCCGGGCCGCCCCGCGCCCCCACGGCGCCGGCCCCGGCCATGGTTCGGCTGCGTCCCGCGCCAGGGCTGCGCCCGCGCGTCCGGCTCGGGGCTGTGGCGCCGAGCCCGGCCGCCGTTCGGCTTCGTACCCGCCCCGGCGCCGCGCCGCGCGTCCGGCCCGGAGCTGTGGCCCCGAGCTTGGCCGCCATTCTCTGGCCCCACGCTGGGCGTCGGGCCCAAGGGCTGTCCGGGCCCGCGCCGGGGTTGCGCCTCCCGCGCCCTTGCTTGTGTCGCGCGCCCGCCGGGGGCCGGGGGCGGAGTCCCCGCCACGCGGCGGAGCCGCATATCGACAGGTGCGGGAAGGGGCGGGGTGGGGGACTACAGCCAGCCCGCGAACTCCAGCAGCAGCTCGGCCCGCCGCCGGTCACCGGCCGCCCCGTACCGCAGGCCCGCCTCCACGGACCGGAAGAGCGCCCAGCCCCGCAGCCGGTCGCGGTCCACGTCCAGCGAGTCGGCCAGTTTGGCGATGCGGCGGCGCGCGGCCGCGGCCGGGCCGGGACCCGCGGCCAGGTCCTCGCAGCGGTCGAGGACCAGCCGCGCCAGGTCGTAGGCGCGCTCCCCGACGACCGGGGCGGGCCCCACCGCGAGCCAGGGCGACCGCTCCCCGGCCAGGACCTTGCCCTGCCGGAAGTCGCCGTGCAGCAGCAGCCGTTCGGGCGGCTGGGCGGTCAGCCCGGACCGCAGTTCCAGGGCCTCGTCGGCCAGCGGGCGTACGTCGGCCGCCCAGGCCCCCGAGGCGAGGACGGGCAGCACCCCGGCGGCCGCCCCCGTCCGCCCCTCGACGGAGTCGAACGGATGCCCGGCGGGCGGCGGCACCCACAGCCGCCGTACCGTGCCCGCCGCCTCCAGCAGCGCCTTCGCCTCGGGCAGGGAGCGCAGCGACACGGCGGACTGGAGCCGTTCGATCAGCAGCACGCCGTCGTCCCGGCCGGTGCGCAGGAGCCGGGCCGCGCCCCAGCCGTTCCAGTGCGCGAGGGCGGCCGCCTCATGGGCCGCGTCGGGGCCGGGCACGGGGAGCTTGAGCGCGGCGGGGGTGCCGTCCGCCTGCCGTACGAGCACGACCAGCCCGCCGCGGCCGCCGGGGGCGACCACCCGGTCGGGGGTCAGCTCCCATTCCCGCAGCCGCCGCGCCGCCAGCTCCGGCAGGGCGGCGAGCCAGTTCCGTACGGGCTCGGCCGGATCGTCGCCCACCGCGTCGATGAGCCGCTTCGGCACCTGGAGGGAGGCTCTGTCCCCGGTGCCGGGTTCCCGCTCCGCTGCCATCCCGAGCTGCCCCCTGTCACCCACGCACGTACGCCACCGAACCAACGCACGTACACCATCGTCTCGAACTGTCAGACCCCGTCGGCGGCCCCGGTCGCCGAGGCGGACGGGGTGGCCGGCGCGGCGCGTTCGGTGAGCCCAGGGAAGGCTACGCCGCCGCCCCGCCAGCGCACCGACCGGACCGCCGCCTCGCGCAGCGCGCCCGCCGCCTGGCGCCGCAGGGCGCCGTCGGAGGTCCGTACGAGGTCGGCGTAGACGGCGGCCACCCGGCTCTCCAGTTCGGCGGCGAGCCGGACCGCGGCGGCCGAGTCGGGCACCGCGAACGGCAGCGCGTACGCGGGGGCCGCGCTCTGCGGCGTACCGCCCATGCCGCGCACGGTGCGCACGAGGTCGTCGCGGCGGGAACGGTGCGCGGCGTACCCCTCGCGCGCCTCGGCGAGACGGTCGTCGCCGATCCGGCCGCCGACGACGCCGTATCCGTACACGGCGGCGTGCTCGGCGGCGAGCGCGGCCTGCGTGGCCTTGAGCGTCGCGGCCCGGTTCATACGGGTGCTCCTTCCGCGCGGAGGGGGCTGAAGAGGGGGACCGTCATGAGTCCGGGTCGCCCTGGGTGAGGAGATACACATGGGCGGCCCCGCAGGCCGCGACGGAGGCCAGCAGCCGGGCCAGTTCGGGCGGCGCGCCGAGGAGCGCCGTGGTGCGGCTGTCGGCGGTGTGCCGCTCGGCCTGGGCGAGGGCGCTGAGCGCCTTCTTCTCGTCCTCGGGCACCGCGGGCAGCCGCCGCCCGCCCGCGGCCGGTGAGCGGGACGCGGTCGCGGAGGCGGACGCGGAGGGGTCCGTGGAGCCGAACGCCGCGATGTGCGCCGCCGTCTCCGCCCGCAGCGGCCGCAGCCGCCGCGCGAGCCCGGCATGGGCGTCGATGGTCGCGTCGTAGCGCGCGAGGAGCGCGGCGGAGTCCCGCACGCCCCGGGCGCGCAGCGCCGCGGCGGCCGCGGAACCGGATGAGCGGTGTCCGTCGTCCGAGTCACCGGAACAGCCGACGAGCAGCGCGGCGGCCCCGGCCGAACCGCCGGCCAGCAGCAGACTTCGACGCCGCGGGGACGCGGCCTGGGGGAGTGACGGGGACGTGGGTCGAGGTGGGGGATTCGTGATCGACACGTTCCTCTTTCCGGGCTGCGGCAGCTCCCGGCCGCCGTTAGTGATCACAGCAGGCGAGCGTACCCGCGCGGGGCCGGAAAGCCGGGCAGCGGCCACCGAATCGTCAGCCCGCCGCCGGAACAGATAGGCTTTGAGCTGACACGCGACCTTCCCACAACAGCACACGCGGCCGAGGAGTCACCCGGATGAGCACGACCCAGAGCGAAAGGCTGCGCGGACTGCTGGAACCGCTCGTCAGCGCACGGGACCTGGATCTGGAAGAGGTCGAGGTGACACCGGCCGGGAAGCGGCGCGTCCTTCGCATCGTGGTGGATTCCGATGAGGGCGTGCAGCTGGATGCGTGTGCGGAGCTGAGCCGGGCGATCTCGCAGTCGCTCGACGAGTCGGACGCGATGGGGCAGACCCCGTACGTCCTGGAGGTCACCTCCCCCGGCGCCGAGCGCCCCCTGACCGAGCAGCGCCACTACCGGCGGGCCATAGGGCGGCTGATGAAGGCGCAGTTGGTGGAGGGGGGCGAGCTGATCGCCCGGATCATCTCGGTGGATGACGAGGGGCTGGATCTGGAAGTCCCCGGCGTGAAGGGGCGCAAGCCCACCGCGAGGCGGCTGGCCTTCAAGGAGATCTCCAAGGCCCGAGTGGAGATCGAGTTCAACCGCAAGCCCGAGGGCGACGAGAGCAAGGAGGAGGCGTAGCCGTGGACATCGACATGAGTGCCCTGCGGGGTCTGGTGCGGGAGAAGGAGATCTCGTTCGACCTGCTGGTCGAGGCGATCGAGTCGGCGCTCCTCATCGCCTACCACCGCACCGAGGGAAGCCGCCGCCGGGCCCGGGTGGAGCTGGACCGCACCAGCGGCCATGTGACCGTGTGGGCCCGGGAGGACGCCGATGACCTCGCGGAGGGTGAGGAGCCCCGCGAGTTCGACGACACCCCCTCCGGCTTCGGCCGCATCGCCGCCATGACCGCCAAGCAGGTCATCCTGCAGCGGCTGCGGGACGCCGAGGAGGAGATCACCTTCGGCGAGTACGCCGGGCGCGAGGGCGATGTCGTCGCGGGCGTCGTGCAGCAGGGCAAGGACCCGAAGAACATCCTGGTGGACATCGGCCGCCTCGAGGCGATCCTGCCGGTGCAGGAGCAGGTGCCCGGCGAGGACTACGCGCACGGCACCCGGCTGCGTACGTACGTCGTCCGAGTGGTCAAGGGCGTGCGCGGGCCGTCGGTGACCCTTTCGCGTACGCATCCCAATTTGGTGAAGAAACTCTTCGCGCTCGAGGTCCCGGAGATCGCGGACGGCTCGGTGGAGATCGCGGCGATCGCCCGTGAGGCGGGCCACCGCACCAAGATCGCCGTCCGGTCCACCCGTTCGGGTCTGAACGCCAAGGGCGCGTGCATCGGCCCGATGGGCGGCCGGGTACGCAGCGTGATGGCCGAGCTGCACGGAGAGAAGATCGACATCGTCGACTGGTCGGACGACCCCGCCGAGCTGGTGGCCAACGCGCTGTCGCCCGCCCGGGTGAGCAAGGTCGAGGTCGTGGACCTGGCGGCCCGGTCCGCGCGGGTCACCGTGCCCGATTACCAGCTGTCACTGGCGATCGGCAAGGAGGGGCAGAACGCCCGGCTCGCGGCCCGGCTCACGGGCTGGCGGATCGACATCCGGCCGGACACCGATCAGTCGGCCGAGCAAGCCTGATCACCGCTGATCGAGCACAGATCAAGGCATGTTCAAGCCGCGGACCTTCGGGATCCAGCCGAAATCGTGTGACGGTTCGATCACTCCCCCCAAGGGGTGAGGTCGGCGCAGGGAGGTAGACTTAAGCAGTGTCTGGCCGCACGCGAGCCCGTGCCTGCCCTGAGAGAACCTGTGTGGGATGCCGGGATCGGGCGGCCAAGAACGATCTGCTGCGCATCGTGGCGGTCGAGGGCGTTTGCGTCCCCGATCGGCGCGGTACGCTGCCCGGTCGGGGAGCTTATATGCACCCGACACGGGTCTGTTTCGACCTGGCGGTCCGCCGCCGGGCCTTCTCCCGGGCCTTCAGGGGACCGGGGGCGTTCGACACCACGGCGCTGCGCCGTTATGTCGAGCACCAGGGTGACCAGTCACCCTCGTAAGAAGAACGGCACGGGACAACCGTGCGGTCAGGTACCTCGCGAGTCGGAAGTAGGTCGAGATTGCGATGAGCACTCGATGAGTACGCGATGAGTACGCCCATGAAGTAGCGACGGTCCGGCGGTAACCCGGACCTAAAAGGAGCGAAGTGGCTAAGGTCCGGGTATACGAACTCGCCAAGGAGTTCGGCGTTGAGAGCAAGGTCGTCATGGCCAAGCTCCAGGAGCTCGGTGAATTCGTACGATCGGCGTCCTCCACGATCGAGGCGCCGGTAGTCCGCAAGTTGACTGACGCTTTCCAGGGTGGCAATGGCTCCGGCCGTGCCTCCGGCAAGCCCTCGGCGCCGCGCAAGGCGACGCCCAAGCCCCCGACGCCCGGTCCGGCGTCGGCGGCCCGTCCCGCTGCCCCCAAGCCCCCGACGCCCGGCCCCAAGCCGGCCGCCGCCGAGGGGCCGAGCAGCACGCCGTCCGCGGCGCCCACTCCGGGCCCGCGCCCGACTCCGGGCGCCCGCCCGACCCCCGGCCCCAAGCCGGGTCCGGCGCAGCCCGCGGCTCCGGCGCAGCCCGAGTTCACGGCCCCGCCGGCCACGCCCGGCCCCAAGCCCTCCCCGGCCAAGCCGGGCCCGGGCGGCCCCGCCAAGCCGGGCGCCACGCCCGGCCCGCGCCCCGGCGCCCGTCCCGGCCCCGGTGGCCAGGGCGGTCAGGGCCAGGGTGGCCAGGGCCAGGGTGGCCAGGGCGGTCGTCCCGGCGCCCCGCGTCCGGGTCAGGAGCGCGGTGGCCCGCGTCCGGGCGGCGGTCGTCCGTCCGGCCCGCGTCCGGGTAACAACCCCTTCACCTCCGGTGGCTCCACCGGCATGGCGCGCCCGCAGGCGCCCCGTCCCGGCGGCGGCGCCCGTCCGGGCCCCGGCGGCCAGGGCGGTGCCGGTCCGCGTCCGCAGGGCGGCGGCCAGGGTGGTCCCGGTGCCGGTCGCGGCCAGGGTGCCGGCGGTCCCCGTCCCACTCCGGGTTCGATGCCGCGTCCGCAGGGCGCCCAGGGCGGCGGCCCCCGTCCCGGCGGCGGCTCCGGCGGCCCGCGTCCGAACCCGGGCATGATGCCGCAGCGTCCGGCCGCGGGTCCGCGTCCGGGCCCCGGTGGCGGCGGCGGTCGCGGTCCCGGCGGTGCCGGTCGTCCCGGTGGCGGCGGCGGTGGCCGTCCGGGTGGCGGCGGCGGTTTCGCCGGTCGTCCCGGTGGCGGTGGCGGCGGCGGTCGTCCGGGTGGCGGCGGCGGTTTCGCCGGTCGTCCCGGTGGCGGCGGTGGCCGTCCGGGCTTCGGCGGCCGTCCGGGTGGTCCCGGTGGCCGTGGTGGTACGCAGGGTGCGTTCGGCCGTCCCGGCGGTCCGGCGCGTCGTGGCCGTAAGTCGAAGCGGCAGAGGCGCCAGGAGTACGAGGCCATGCAGGCCCCGTCCGTCGGCGGCGTGATGCTGCCGCGCGGCAACGGCCAGACGGTCCGGCTGTCGCGGGGTGCGTCGCTCACCGACTTCGCGGAGAAGATCAACGCCAACCCGGCGTCGCTCGTCGCCGTGATGCTCAACCTCGGCGAGATGGTCACCGCGACCCAGTCCGTCTCCGACGAGACGCTGCAGCTCCTCGCCGACGAGATGAACTACAACGTCGAGATCGTCAGCCCGGAGGAGGAGGACCGCGAGCTTCTCGAGTCCTTCGACATCGAGTTCGGCGAGAACGAGGGCGGCGAGGAGATGCTCGTCGCGCGTCCGCCGGTGGTGACCGTCATGGGTCACGTCGACCACGGTAAGACGCGACTGCTGGACGCGATCCGCAAGACCAACGTGGTCGCGGGCGAGGCCGGCGGCATCACCCAGCACATCGGCGCGTACCAGGTCTCGACCGAGGTCAACGACGAAGAGCGCAAGATCACCTTCATCGACACCCCGGGTCACGAGGCGTTCACCGCCATGCGTGCCCGTGGTGCCAAGTCGACCGACATCGCGATCCTCGTGGTGGCGGCCAACGACGGTGTGATGCCCCAGACGATCGAGGCGCTGAACCACGCCAAGGCGGCCGACGTGCCGATCGTGGTCGCGGTCAACAAGATCGACGTCGAGGGCGCGGACCCGACCAAGGTGCGCGGTCAGCTGACCGAGTACGGCCTGGTGGCCGAGGAGTACGGCGGCGACACCATGTTCGTCGACATCTCCGCCCGTCAGGGTCTGAACATCGACGAACTGCTCGAGGCCGTCGTCCTCACCGCGGACGCCTCGCTCGACCTGCGCGCCAACGCGGAGCAGGACGCGCAGGGCATCGCGATCGAGGCGCACCTCGACCGCGGCCGCGGCGCCGTGGCCACCGTGCTGGTCCAGCGCGGCACCCTGCGGGTCGGCGAGACGATGGTCGTCGGCGACGCGTACGGACGCGTCCGGGCGATGCTCGACGACAACGGCAACCAGCTCCAGGAGGCGGGTCCCTCGACCCCGGTCCTGGTGCTCGGTCTGACCAACGTGCCGGGCGCGGGCGACAACTTCCTCGTCGTCGAGGAGGACCGCACCGCCCGTCAGATCGCCGAGAAGCGCGCCGCCCGCGAGCGGAACGCCGCCTTCGCCAAGCGCACCCGCCGGGTCTCCCTGGAGGACCTGGACAAGGTGCTCAAGGCCGGTCAGGTCCAGCAGCTCAACCTCATCATCAAGGGCGACGCGTCCGGTTCGGTGGAGGCCCTGGAGTCCTCCCTGCTCCAGCTCGACGTCGGCGAAGAGGTCGACCTGCGCGTCCTGCACCGCGGTGTGGGTGCGGTCACCGAGACCGACATCGACCTGGCGACCGGTTCCGACGCCATCGTCATCGGCTTCAACGTGCGCGCCGACGGGCGTGCCACGCAGATGGCCGAGCGCGAGGGCGTGGACGTCCGCTACTACTCGGTCATCTACCAGGTGATCGAGGAGATCGAGGCGGCCCTCAAGGGCATGCTCAAGCCGGAGTACGAAGAGGTCGAGCTGGGCACGGCGGAGATCCGCGAGGTCTTCCGCTCGTCCAAGCTGGGCAACATCGCGGGTGTGCTCATCCGCTCCGGCGAGGTCAAGCGGAACACCAAGGCCCGCCTCGTCCGCGACGGCAAGGTCATCGCGGAGAACCTCAACATCGAGGGCCTGCGCCGCTTCAAGGACGACGTCACCGAGATTCGCGAAGGCTTCGAGGGCGGTATCAACCTCGGCAGCTACAACGACATCAAGATCGACGACGTCATCGCGACGTACGAGATGCGCGAGAAGCCGCGCGGCTGACGCGCTGCCTCTCATCCGGGGCCGGTCGGCGGAGAATTTCCGTCGATCGGCCCCGGCCCTTGCGTGTACGGTTCGAGGAGCCCGAACCTCCAAGGCCCCACGGGTGGCTTGACCCGGATTGCATGTATGTAGGGACGTTGTCCTTCGACCTGCTCCTCGGCGACGTACGGTCGCTGAAGGAGAAGCGCTCCGTCGTCCGCCCGATCGTCGCCGAGCTGCACCGCAAGTACGCGGTGAGCGTGGCGGAGGTCGGCGACCAGGACCTCTACCGCAGGGCCGAGATCGGCCTCGCGGCGGTCTCCGGGGACGCGGGCCACCTGACCGAAGTCCTCGACCACTGTGAGCGGCTGGTGGCGGGGCGGCCGGAGGTGGAGCTGCTGTCGGTACGACGGCGGTTCCACGGTGGTCACGACGAGTGAGGGCCGGGGCCGACGACCGTCCCTGACCATCGATGAGTGAAGCGAAGAAGAGAGAAGAAGACGCATGACCGACACCGCGCGGGCACGCAAGCTGGCGGACCGCATCCGGGTCGTGGTCGCGGAGACCCTGCAGCGGCGGATCAAGGACCCGCGGCTCGGCTATGTGACCATCACCGACACCCGGATCACCGGTGATCTGCGGGAGGCGACCGTCTTCTACACGGTCTACGGCGACGACGAGGAGCGCGCGGCCTCCGCCGCCGCCCTGGAGAGCGCCAAGGGCGTGCTGCGGTCGGAGGTCGGACGGCAGACCGGGGTGCGGTTCACCCCGACCCTGACGTTCGTACCGGACGCGCTGCCGGACAACGCCCGCACGATCGACGACCTGCTCGCCAAGGCCAAGGCGGCCGACGCCGAGGTCCGCGAGGCGTCCTCGGGCGCCACGTACGCCGGTGAGGCGGACCCGTACCGCAAGCCCGGCGAGGAGGACGAGGAGACGGACGCGGACGGGAACGACGGCGAGTCCCCCTCCGGCGGCAAGGGTGCCGCGGGCGCATGACACGCAAGGGCAGGGCCGCCTCCGCCGCGCCGGACGGCCTGGTGATCGTCGACAAGCCGGCCGGGTTCACCTCGCACGACGTCGTCGCCAAGATGCGCCGCTTCGCCGGTACGCGCCGGGTCGGGCACGCCGGGACGCTGGACCCGATGGCCACGGGCGTGCTCGTGATCGGCGTCGAGAAGGCGACCCGGCTGCTCGGCCATCTGGCGCTGACCGAGAAGGAGTACACGGCGACCATCCGGCTCGGCCAGACCACGGTCACCGACGACGCCGAGGGGGAGATCACCGCCTCGGCCGGGGCGGCCGGGACCGCGCTCGACGCCGTGCGGACCGGGATCGGCGAGCTGACCGGAGACATCCAGCAGGTGCCGTCCAAGGTCAGCGCCATCAAGATCGACGGCAAGCGGTCCTACACCCGGGCCCGGGAGGGCGAGGAGTTCGAGATCCCGGCCCGGCCGGTGACCGTCTCGTCCTTCGTCCTCCACGACGGCCGCGAGGCGAAGGCCGAGGACGGCACGCCCGTCCTGGACCTCGACGTCACGGTCGTGTGCTCCTCGGGTACGTACATCCGCGCCCTGGCCCGCGACCTCGGCGCCGGGCTCGGCACCGGTGGCCATCTGACGGGGCTGCGCCGCACCCGGGTCGGCCCGTACGGGCTGGGGGCCGCGCGGACGCTGGAACAGCTGGAGGAGTCCCTCCAGATCATGCCCATCGCCGAGGCCGCGGCCGCCGCCTTCCCGCGCTGGGACGTCGACGCGCACCAGGCCCGGTTGCTGGGCAACGGTGTACGGATCGACATGCCGCCCCGCGAGGGCGCCGGTGCCGCCGGCCCGGTGGCGGTCTTCGGGCCGGAGGGGCGCTTCCTGGCCCTGGTGGAGGAGTCGAAGGGCCGGGCCAAGAGCCTCGCCGTCTTCGTCTGAGGAGTCCGCGGGTCCCCCGCCGACCGGCCTCCGGTGCACGGCGGGGGCAGGCGGCATGGCAGTCTTAGATCTGCGAAAGCGATAAGTCGGCAGAGTCAAAGGTTCGGGCGAGGAGCGGGCATAGTGCAGCGCTGGCGTGGCTTGGAGGACATCCCCGAGGACTGGGGGCGCAGCGTCGTCACGATCGGTTCCTACGACGGAGTGCACCGCGGGCATCAGCTGATCATCGGCCGCGCGGTGGCCCGCGCACGGGAGCTGGGCGTACCGGCGGTGGTCGTCACCTTCGACCCGCACCCGAGTGAGGTCGTGCGGCCCGGCAGCCATCCGCCGCTGCTCGCCCCGCACCAGCGGCGTGCGGAGCTGATGGCGGAGCTGGGCGTGGACGCGGTGCTGATCCTGCCCTTCACCCAGGAGTTCTCGCGGCTCACCCCCGCAGACTTCGTGGTGAAGGTGCTGGTCGACAAGCTCCACGCGCGAGTGGTGGTGGAGGGCCCCAACTTCCGGTTCGGCCACCGGGCCGCCGGAAACGTCGACTCGCTGCGCGAGCTGGGCGCCACCTACGACTACGAGGTCGAGGTGATCGACCTGTACGAGCGCGGCGCGGCGGGCGGCGGCGAGCCGTTCTCGTCCACCCTGGTGCGCAGGCTGGTCGCCGAGGGGGACGTCACGGGCGCCATGGAGGTCCTGGGCCGGCCGCACCGCGTCGAGGGCGTCGTGGTCCGCGGCGCCCAGCGCGGCCGCGAACTGGGCTTCCCCACGGCCAACCTGGAGACGCTGCCGCACACCGCGATCCCGGCCGACGGCGTCTACGCGGGCTGGCTGACGGCCGAGGGCGAGGCCATGCCCGCGGCCATCTCGGTCGGCACCAATCCGCAGTTCGACGGGACCGAGCGGACCGTGGAGGCGTACGCGATCGGCCGGGTCGGCCTGGATCTGTACGGGCTCCACGTCGAGGTGGACTTCCTCGACTTCCTGCGCGGCCAGGAGAAGTTCGACTCGATCGAGGCGCTTCTGGAGCGGATGGCGGCCGATGTGAAGCGGGCGAGCGAGCTGGTGGAGGAGTACGACAGCCGCCGCTGAGCTTCCTTCCTCGTACCCGGCCCTACGAAGGCGATCGCCCCGCCGCACCGGTGGGTTAGCGGCGGGGGGGGGGGGGGCCCCCCCAGGGCGGGGC